>NZ_CP011797.1:457500-760000 GCF_002795845.1 Reinekea forsetii | reverse complement strand
TTTGGCCATGCGAGAGCGAGCCCGCGTCCTGATCGCGCTGTTCGGTCAGGCCGATGGTCAACAAGACCTCATCGATGCGCGCACGTTGGCTGGCGCCCAAACGCGCGAACAGAGTGGGCAGCACACCCTTATTGGTTTTCAGCGACAGTTCCAGATTGGTAAAGACCGACTGGGCTTCAAACACGGTCGGCTTTTGAAACTTGCGGCCAACGCCCAGATGGGCGATGGCGGCCTCGTCGTGTTCCAGCAAATTATGGGTTTGGCCAAACCAGACCGAACCGGAGTCGGGCTGGGTCTTGCCGGTAATGATATCCATCAGCGTGGTTTTGCCGGCGCCATTGGCACCGATTAGGCAGCGCAATTCGCCATCGCGGATATAGAGGTTGAGGTTATTGATGGCGTTAAAGCCGTCGAAGCTAACCGACAGATCTTCGATGTAGAGAATGATCTCTTTCGCTACGTCAACTTTGACCGGTTTGGGTAACATGAAGGCCCAAACCCGATCGCGCCGGAAGACTTCCCGTGTGTTATCAATCAGTTCCATTAGCGTGTCTCCTCTGGGTTGACAACGGACGGCCGCGCGAAGCGGGCCCGCATGTCGGCGAAGAAACCAAACAGGCCCTTGGGTAAAAATAGGGTTACCAAGACAAAGAGTGCGCCGAGGGCAAACAACCAGGCCTCGGGAAAGATCGCAGTCAGTCGGGTCTTGGCGTAGTTCACCAGCAACGCGCCGAGCACGGCACCAATCAGGGTGCCCCGTCCGCCGATAGCGACCCAGATGACCACCTCGATGGAGTTGATCGGGGTGAATTCACCGGGGTTAATAATGCCGACCTGCGGCACGTAGAGCACACCGGCCAGGGCGGCAATAATGGCCGAGTAGACGAATAGCCAGACCTTATAGCGCTCGGTGCGATAGCCCAAGAAACGCGCCCGCCCTTCGCTGTCGCGCACCGCGAGGATGACCTTGCCGAACCGGGAATTCATAATCGCCTGGCTGACCACCAGGATGATCGCCAGCAGCGTTGCCGTGGTGGCAAAGAGGAAAACGCGCGTGGTATCGCTCTGCAAACTGAAGCCGAGAATATCCTTAAAGTCGGTTAGACCATTGTTGCCGCCAAAGCCCATCTCATTGCGGAAAAAGGACAGCATCAACGCATAAGTCAGGGCCTGAGTCATGATCGACAGATAGACCCCGGTCACCCGCGAACGGAAGGCCAACCAACCGAAGACAAAGGCCAGCAGGGCCGGCACCGAGAGCGCCATCAAAACAGCAAAGGCCAGGTTGTCGAAGCCGGTCCAATACCAGGGCAGTTTGTCCCAACTGAGGAAGACCATAAAGTCCGGCAACAGCGGATTGCCATAGACACCCCGATCGCCAATCTGGCGCATCAGATACATGCCCATGCCATAACCGCCCAGGGCAAAAAAAGCCGCATGACCCAGACTGAGAATACCGCAATAGCCCCAAACCACATCGACCGCCAAGGCTAAGAGCGCATAGCACAGGTACTTGCCGAGCAGGGTAATGGTGTAGGTCGAGACATAAAACAGACTGCCCTCGGCAAACCAAAGATTACCGACCGAGGCAAAGAGCGTGACGCCAAAGAGCAAGACTACGAAGGGCATAACCGCGGCGCCCGGCTCACTAGAACGTTTAAAAAGTTGGTGCTGTAATAGGGCTGTTAAGGTAGTCATTCGGCGGCCCGCCCTCGTTGAGGAAACAAACCTTGCGGACGTTTCTGAATAAACAAAATAATAAACACCAGCACCAGAATACTGGCCAGTACGGCACCGGTAATGGGTTCGAAGATCTTATTGGCAATGCCCAGGGTAAAGGCCGCGACCAGCGTGCCAAGTAAATTGCCGACCCCGCCAAAGACCACCACCATAAAGGAGTCAATAATATAGCTCTGTCCCAGGTTCGGGCCGACGTTCGTGAGCTGGCTCAGAGCAACACCGGCAATGCCGGCAATACCCGAACCCAGGCCAAAGGTGAGCGCATCGACCTTAGCGGTTTTAATGCCCATGGCGCGCGCCATATTACGGTTTTGCGATACCGCCCGGACATGCAGGCCCAGGTTGGTCTTGTTCAACAACACCACCAAAGACACAAAGACCAGCAGGGCGAAGACGAAGATATAGAAACGATTCAGGGTTAAAAACAGGACCGGATTGATTTCCAGCTGACCGCTCATCCAGGACGGGGTATTGACCTGGCGATTGAGCGGCGAAAAGATGGTGCGCACCAGCTGTTGCAGGATCAGGCTGATGCCAAAGGTCGCCAGCAGCGTCTCCAACGGCCGGCCGTGCAAGAAGCGAATCACCGTGCGCTCTATTAGGACACCCATGGCACCGGAGACCAAGAAGGCCGCCGGAATGGCCACCCAGATTGAGATATCGATGGCATTGGGCAGCAGCAGCTGGATCACATAGGTGGTGTAGGCACCGAGCATAATCATCTCGCCATGGGCCATATTGATCACGCCCATCACCCCGAAGGTAATGGCCAGGCCAATGGCCGCCAACAGCAGCACCGAGCCGAGGCTGAGACCGAAGAACAGCGTATCGACCTTGTTATAGAAGGCAACCTTACCTTCAATACCTTCCAACGCAGCGCGGGCGCTGATGCCGACGATGGTCTCATCGGCGGGATCGGCCAACGCCGTCAGCAGATTGCGCACATCGGGCTCCAAGCTGGTAGCGAGCAGGTTAATGGCAGCGACTCTTAGTTCCGGGTCGGCGTTTTGTTTGGCCTGGTCCATGGCGATCACCAGGTCCATGGCGCCCTGAACCTTTTTACTGCTTTCGGTAACGCGTAATTCGGTAATAAGCTGCAGTGTGTCGGCGTCCATCTTGGCGAACAGATCGCGCACCGCGCCGAAGCGCTGTTTGGCGTTGCCCTGCGTTAACTGCACCCGCGCACTGGCGCCACGGATATAAACTCGGACGCTGTTGTTAACACGGATTTTTTTTAAGTTTCCGCTTTCAACCTCAAGGGTGGCCCCGGTCAAAGGGTCGGTCACGATCTTAACGCCATCAACCTTGTTGATTACGCGCAACGCTAGCGTGGTTTTATCGTAATAAAGATTGCCGTCAACCATCTCCTGGATCAGAGATAGGAAATTTTCATCGCGGCTATCTTCTAACTGTTTGAGAATGGGCACCACTTCACTGAGTTTGGCACCGGTCAGCTGTTCATAGAGGTCGGTGCGTGACTCCGCATGCACAGACCCGATGCTGAGGCTAAACAAGAGCGCGCTCAGCAGCGTATAGAATTTGGTAAGTTGGGCGATTCGAAACATGGATTGGTCCAGTTGTCGATGACGGATGGGTAAGGCGTGGTGAATGGGAAAATCGCCACCGAGGTTTGCACCTCGATCGCGATTGGTTTTACCACCTTGTTGCAAGTTTAAACTTCAGCTGGAGGGGTTGGACACCAGCAGTGGTGCCCTTAGCCCTCGGCCCGCTTAGAAGTTTTGGCCTGAACAGGTTTTGGTCTCAGTGTTGTAGTTACCGCATTCAATTGGTGCAGTCCAATCGGCGATCAGTGGCTTAGACTCTGGCAGGAAGTCTGACCAGGCATCACCTGCTACTTCGCCTTCGGTTGCCCAGACCACTTCGAACTGGCCGTCGTCCTGGATCTCACCGATTAACACCGGCTTGCTCAGGTGGTGATTCTTACCCATGGTGGCCATACCGCCGGTCAGGTTCGGAACCGACAGACCGATCATCGCTTGCTCAACCTTATCGACATCGGTAGTACCGGCCTTCTCGACGGCATCAATCCACATTTCGAAACCGATGTACGTCGCTTCCATTGGATCGTTGGTGACGCGATCTGGGTTACCGGTAAACTCTTTCCATTGCGCGATAAAGGCATCGTTAGCATCGGATTCAACCGACTGGAAGTAGTTCCAGGCTGCTAAGTGACCGACCAGAGGGGCTGTATCGAAACCGCTCAGCTCTTCTTCACCAACCGAGAAGGCCACCACTGGGATGTCTTCGGCGGAGATGCCCTGGTTGCCCAGTTCTTTGTAGAAGGGAATATTGGCATCGCCGTTAATAGTAGAGACCACACCGGTTTTCTTGCCCGCGTTACCGAATTTTTTGATATCGGCAATAATCGACTGCCAATCGGAATGACCGAACGGCGTGTAGTTGATCATGATGTCGGCATCGGCCACACCCTTAGACTTTAGATACGCCTCAAGGATCTTGTTGGTGGTACGCGGGTAGACATAGTCGGTACCGGCCAGAACCCAACGTTCTACACCCATATCGTTCATCAGGTAATCGACTGCAGGAATGGCTTGCTGGTTGGGCGCAGCACCGGTGTAGAAGACGTTTTTAGACGACTCTTCGCCTTCGTACTGTACCGGGTAGAACAACAGGCCGTTAAGCTCTTCCAAGACCGGTAAGGCAGACTTACGCGATACGGAAGTCCAGCAACCGAAGATAACATCAACCTGTTCCTGGGTGATCAGCTCACGCGTCTTCTCGGCGAACAGCGGCCAGTTAGAGGCGGGGTCTACAACCACGGCTTCCAACTGCTTACCGAGCAAACCGCCCTTCTTGTTCTGTTCTTCGATCATCATCAACACCGTGTCTTTCAGGGTGGATTCAGAAATAGCCATGGTGCCCGACAATGAGTGCAGCACCCCGACCTTAATGGTCTCGGCGGCAAAAGCAGTGGCGGCAATGCTCGCTGAAACAGCGAAAGCAGCACCTGTCATAATGGTTTTCAATTTCATCTGGATTCTCCGGTTCGGTAGCAGAGCTAAGCGGCATTAAGTGCGCCCCTAGCATACAAAGAGCAGGTTGGTACCTGATGGGTTTGCTCAATTGGGGCCAATCATAGGGCTTTGGGGAAATGAGACCATAAGGTGATTGCCCCCCTTGGGTACGTCATTTGACGTATGGTGCTTCGCTATACACCGCCTCGCCGGGCGTTCGGTCGACAGGAACTGCTCACCTACTACCAAGCTACCCAACAACCCAACTACCCGTTTAATGGTTCCCCTGGGTGGGTAATCCCCCCAGGCATTAACAGATGCCAACAGTAGGGTTTACTCGTAATGTGTGCACAAGGGGATTCTGCATGAACAGATCAAAATACTCAGACGGCCAAATACGGTGGTATGGACGCTTCGCTGATCGCGAGACTGAAAGAGCTTGAAGATGAGAACCGGGGACTGAGGAAGATGTATGCGGAAGAGCGACTCAAGTACGAAATCGCTTAGGAAGCACTGCAAAAAAAGTGGTAAAGCCATCTCGGTTAGAGGAGGTGGCGCTGAATGGGGTTGAACATTAGGGGGGCAATAGCCGACTGGCCTGAGGTGCGCAGATCGCCGATTGGCGTAGTCGACTGACGCTGAATCTCAGGATTAAGCGCAGGGAACGTCTCGTTTGAGAAAAAACCCAGGCGTTGGCCGTACCGGACGGTGCCAACGAATGCTGGTCAATGGACTTTCTGCAAGCCGGCAATCCACAACAGAATGCCTACATCGAGCGGTCTAACCGCACAGATCGATACGACGGGTTGGGCCAATATTTGTTCGGGTGTATTGAAGGAGTCCGAGATCACACAACAGGGTGATTGTGGACCTATGACAATGAACGGAACAATATGGCAATTGGCGGAATAATACACGAAATGAGGTTGGTGTTAGCTGTACAGGACACTACTTTTGATGTCGGTTAAAGATGGGGGGATTACCGTTCTTCATGCATTGTAACGCTAAGCTTTGGGGCGAGCGTCAGCGAGTCCATTGCCCGCCGCGTAGCGGAAATTCGGGCAGACCAACAGCGCCTTGTTAACTGGCTTAGATCCAAGTATCTTCTGAAGTACGTTCACTAACCTCATCACCTGTATTCATAACCCCTTTAGGTTCAATTATTAATATCTTCGTTTCTCCTTCAGAGAATGGCTTATGCTCTTTACCCTTAGGGATGACATACATATCTCCGCTACTAAGTTCTACAAAGCCATCCCTAAAATCAATTCTTACTTTTCCATCTAATACAATAAAGGTCTCGTCAGTATCCTTGTGATCGTGCCAAGTGAAGTCACCCTCTACTTTAACTAACTTAAACTGGTATTCATTCATTTCTGCAATAACTTTCGGAGACCACTGTTCATTAAACAGTTTAAATTTACTGCTGAAATTTATAGCTTGGTATGTCATGAAATATCCCTTTTACTAAGTTAACGCTTGCAGAAGTTTCGCGGGCTTTTACGCGTCCATTGCCTATGATTATTATGCATTGGCAGCCAATCTCATCATATAGGCTCCTTGCCCGCTTGACCGATCCAATTGATAGAACTTAAACCCTGCCTTCTCATTGCATCTAATAGCATGTGCATTATTTGGGTCGGGGTCGGGATGAAATCAATGGCTCTGACCCCTGTTATTTCCTGTTATTTATACTAAGCTATGGCGAAAACGCGCGAAGCATGATTGAGTCCAAGGCCAGGCGCTCAGGGGTGTATTGCCCTGCGTAGCCTTGGTTTGCTATCTTTATAAGACAACTGGCTCGTCACATGCCTTGCCCCATAATTTTAATTTATATGATCTTAACTCAGGTACGAAATATGGATCGTTTTCTATTAGTTCTGTAGCGCGTTCAAAAGAAGCAACCTCCAAGATCCACATCCCACCTACAAATTGGCCATCAACCTCGTCCCTGAAACCACCACCAATTAGTATTTCCTTATTGTTCTCTTTAAGGTAATTCAAATGATCTGAACCATACATTTTTCGATGCTCATTCATCTCGATTTTGTCCGTAAAGATACATGCTAAGCGCATGGATGTTCTCCTTTAAACATAACGCCTTAAGCAGCGGCGCCGCTTGCGGCGTCCTGCTGGCTTAAATTGTTAGGTGATGGATGAACAATTTCTCGCATGAATTTTTTAGTATTGCTAAGGTTCGACTGCTGAACTAAGCAAGAAACAGCTACTACAAGCAGGGATGCTGAAAATGCCGCCACTGGCAAACTGTTTAAGCTATAAAGTCCAGAAGCATAAACAGGTAAAAGAGCTAAAGACGCTGTTACCATGTACCAGAGGAAATACCAGTTTCCTGCATACCTTTGTATAAACTCATTGGAATACCGCCCTTTCCACTCATAAATATTTAACTCTTCGTTAAACGTTACAAAGCTAGAACAATCTCTTCGTAAGTTTATCATCATTGATGGGCTAGACTGGGAAAGTAGTAATTTTATCTCTGGGATAGAATAGATTTTTCCGGTTAGAGCAAAAAAACCTTTTTCCAAGGTATATAGGTGCTCGCTACCCCCTTCAAGGTCAAGAATATAACTCTTTGCAAAAGAATACTCGTCCTTTCTCCGGATAAATTTTGTCAACACAACTTCGACAACCAACTTGTATATAGCAAAAAGGCTAGCTAAAGCACCTATGATTTTTAACATATCGTCCATAAATATCCCCTATGCTCTGGCTACACCTAATAGCTTATCTATGGACTCTCTCCGCATTGCCACCCAAGAATCGTAACGTCTTGTGACTGCACTTATCTATACGGTTTCACTCTTGAGAGTAACCAAGATGGTTTTTGCCTGCATTGCCCTCATTATTACTACGACATCTAAGTATCAAAGCTGTCATCAGGGCCTAATACAGTCAGTCTGGCTGACATTCATCTCATTGTGCGCAAATCGTTGAAGATCCTATTATCTATAATTCATTTTAGTTTCAAACTACTTTACCGGCCATGATCGCCCAGGTCATACGTGCTTGTTTTGCCGCCATTGCTACTGCAACAACATTCTCAGGGCGCCGCGTTCTCAACTGATTGACCCATTCACGCTGTTGTCCTTTCCCTCGACTCGCCATCAGTAAAACCGATCGGGCTCCGTGAATCAGCAATGTCCTTAAATATCGATCACCTGCTTTGGTAATCCCACCTAGCTTACTCTTTCCCCCACTCGAATATTGCCGTGGCACCAATCCGAGCCAGGCCGCAAACTGCCGACCATTTTCAAAGAAGGACGGATCACCCGCTGTAGCAACAATGGCCGAGGCACTCAAGGGACCTATTCCGTCCAATTTAAGCAAAGCCTTGGCTCGCTCGTCGTGCTTCACCCAATCCGCTATGCGTTTATTAAAGTATGCTTCTCGCTCTTCTTCTCTTGCTATGGCCGCGAGCAATTCATGCAGCATTTCGACAACTAAAGGGTTTAACTCACAGTTCTCAAATATAGCGCTCAGGTTTTTATGGATCGCTTTGGCACCTTTCGGAAGCGATATGCCAAACTCCAATAAATACGCATGAACTTGGTTACTCAGCGACGTTCTATGCGATATACATTGTTGCCGTAAACGATGCACCATCAATATAGATTGTTGCTGCTCTGTTTTGACAGCAACAAATTTCATACTTGGTCGCGATACCGCTTCACAAATTGCTTCGGCATCGTTTAAATCATTCTTACCTTTACGTCGATATGGAATGATGTACTTTGCATTCATCAGTCTAACATCGTGACCAAACTTTCTTAATTCTCTTGCCCAATGCTGACTACCACCACATGACTCGATACCAATTAAACAAGGAGGCATGTTCGAAAAAAATGTCAATACGCTGTCTCGGCGCATGTTTTTTTGACTGATTACTTTCCGGTCTTCATTTTCAAGGTGGACTGAGATTAAGTGCTTGGCTATATCAATCCCACAAAAAGCTGCGACGTCTTTCATGATGCTCTCCTCACGGTTCCTCACTTTGGTGAGTCACAGTATACAGGAGAGAAGTCCATACCATTATTACTCGGCTTTAGCCGTTTTTGCCGGGTTCCGCTTTTGCTTTAAATAACAAAGACCCAAAACCGACTGTAAGGCAACCAGTCTGCCGCCTGCACGGGTTTCTGTCAATTAATCATGCAAGGCAAAAACCGCACATGGAGTCGATGAGTGTTGCAAGAACATTTCAATAATTTTCTTATAAAACAAGTACTTATCTATGATTCATGTCTTTCTACCCGGCGCATTCTATATCGAACAATTAGACAGCGTTCCCGGCAAATCCGGCGTCTGCCGTTTTAGCCCGGAAAAACCCGGCTTTTCCAGCAGATTCTTAGAGATTTTGCGACGCAGTTCACGTGGAACGAGTTCCTGTCGTACTCTTGAGATGAGGCGAGCCGTATCATTGATCGGTTAAGTGCTACCCCGCAACTCTGTACTCAATTGATGTATGGGAGCGGTCTCCGGGTTGGGGAGGTTTTACGACTTTATTCCGAGCCTAAAGCAGCAAATCGGATTTGTCGAAAGGCAGTTAGCGAGCGATACCTATTCCGGCTAGGCGGGTGTTTCTCTGCCCAATGCATTGGCTGTCATACGTTTCGGCATTTATTGCTACGGAGTTACTGCGCCAGGGCACGGATATATGGGTACTAAAGTGGGTGTCCGTTTAAGCCCCGTCCGCTTAAGCCCGGATATCTGGGTGCTAAAGTGGGTGTCCGTTTAAGCCCGCGGGTATCCGTTTAAGCCGTTTAAGCCGTTTAAGCCGGGTGTCCGTTTAAGCCGAAAGTGAGTGTCCGTTTAGGTCGATTAGGTCTCGTCACAAAAAATACAAATTTCTGTTTACGAGGAAAAGACATAGGCGGCACCGGCAGGAAGTTTTTCATTATGGTTTGAATAGTTGGGGTGGTGCTAGTCAGGGATGCGATTCAGGGCACACTCTCGGAGTCGTTTCTAGGGTAGGTGGCCGCTTAACCGGGCAGTCACCCGACATTATCTCTACACAGTCACTTAACTACATGAAAGGTAAATTACATCCCAAACATTGTGATATACATCACTGTTTTAGATTTACGTATATTGACGGCTAACATAACCCCCAATAAGATCCAGATCCTTGGCTAAACTAGGCTTTGCAATGAATTCTAGGGACATTAAATCCCCATTAATTATGATTAAGTTAAGTTAACAGCCAACAATCAATACATTTAAAGAAGATAAAACCCTTACCCACATAAATCCGACATTCTATTAGTCAGAGGGGGTAATGCTGTCCAACAAATACGATTTCCTTATCTACGGTGATACGATAAGAAATCTTTGCTAGGATAATGTAAATGAAAATACTAAACCGTGAGGCTGTTTTTTCACTTTCATACACAGACTTTGTTGCATTAGTCAATCAAACCAATGTTCCTCCTGGTTCATACAGCACACTGACCCGATGGATCAAAAACTCCGATATCGATGAGACCAGTCGAATAGTTGAATTCGCCAGCACGACAGGTTTTTCGATTTTAAATATTGCTCAAAGGACCGGTTCTACCGGGCTGGGAATAGACATTTCAGAACGATCCGTCGAGCGATCGAAAACAAATGCAAAAGATATGGGCTTGAGTGGTCGAATTTCTTTTGAACACTATGATGCAACCCAATACCCATTAGACAACGGCTTCACGCACGTTATTTTTGGTGCAGCCCTTCAGTTTTTTCCGTCACCACCTGACATGCTGAAGCACTCTCTTCAAGCATTTAAAAAAGAAGGAAAGATACTTGTCTGCCCCTTCTATGTTGAAAGACCGGTGCCCGATTCTATTTTGCGAGATGCTGAATCCGTATTTGGAATCACCCCAACCAATGCTGGTTATAAAGACGTTGTAAGCATTTATGAAGGGCTTCGTATTGAATATGAAGATCGTTTGGACATTTATATGGAAACGGAGGCAGAGTTAGCTCACTACTGCAAATCGACGATTGCTCGGCTCCAAAATACGGTACCGACATACAGTGAGGAAATCATTGAAGCTTGTTATGACCGTTTAATGGGCATTAAGACTATGTCAAATCAGTTGCGAGAATATCAAAAATATTGCGTTATGGTGCTAGGGTATCAGTCAGCAGAATATCCTGCTAGGTATGTTGAACTCTTCTAAAAGCTAATAGGGACAAAGATGATTCTGACGGGTAACGAACTGCGTCGACAAATCGAGATGAATAATATTGTAATTTCCCCATTTGCTTTGAGTCAGGTAAACCCAAACAGCTATAACTACCGTTTGGGATCGTCTCTTAAAGTATATGATGAACAACAGGAAAAGTTTAGATCTGTCTTAATTCCTAAAAAAGGCTACGTACTTGAACCACATAAGATGTATTTAGGACATACAAAAGAGGTTTTAGGAAGCAATAGATATGCGATGCGTCTGATAGGACGGAGTTCATTAGGTAGATACGGATTGTTTCTTCAGGTCAGCGCTGATCTGGGACACACCACGTCGTGCCACCAATGGACCCTTGAGCTTGTCGCTACTCAGTCTATTCGGCTGTATGCCAATATGATCATTGGTCAAATATCCTTTTGGCATAATTTTGGGGAAATCAATTGCTACGGGAAGACTTTTGCAAACTTCAACATGCCAACGGAAGGATATATATGATTCTCACAGGTAGAAAAATTAGCGATGAAGCATCCAAAGGGTTGATTATCTTGGATCCGTTCTGCGAAGAGCGTGTTACTTCAAATTCCTACGACCTCGCATTGGGATCTAACTACATAGTTTATGATGAGCAAATTATCGACCCATTTGAAAAACCCAGCTTTCAAATGAAGGAAATCCCAAAAGAAGGGCTTCTGCTTAATAAAGGAGATTTCATCCTTTGTGAGTCCCAGGAGCGCGTAGGCAGTGAACACTATGTTCCTATCATTCATGCAAAGTCTGGAACTGCAAGAGCGGGACTATTTGTTCATGTCACAGCCGACTTAATCGATATTGGTTCAATTGGTAAAATTACATTTCAGCTATATGCTACATTACCGATAAAGATCTTTTCGGGCATGTTGATCGGCCAGGTTACTTTTTGGGTACCATATGGCGAAATTAAATTATATGAAGGGAAATACCAGGGATCTACGGGACCGGTAGCCAGCCTAACCTACCTAGATTACGTCTGAGGTAATTAATGTTCATTGCTAACGGTACTATTCAACTGGAAAATTCGAATTGTAAATTTATGTGCAGTTTGTCGGACTTCTATGGAATGTCATTATCGACTATCGGTACGGGTAATAAGGGCTCGGTGTCGATTGCGGAAACCAAAACTTCAAATAAGATTCTTTTACGAGATATCAACTCAGGGAATCATTTTATTCTTAAAGAACGGCCGTTATATTTAAATCAAGAACGTTGCTTGTTTACCGCTAATGTCGTTCGAAAGAGTAACAAACTGGACCCTACGCTAGTCCCCATTGTTAAAGGAGAAAATGATAGGCTTCATTTTATATCCGGCGATCAGTGGTATGTCTTGATGCCTGTAGTTGAAGGCTTTATCCCGTGGACTATAAATAAGGAGGCTGAAATTATAGGCCAGCAGCTAGCCTTATTACATAATAGTCTGGCTGCCATAAACATAGCTAGCGATCCAAGAATATCGATTTCTTTCGACCTTTTGAAATTCAGTTACGATGTAAATAAAAGTTCATTACAACTTAGTGCACTGCTTAAACCTTTTATCAATTTAATAGCAGAAGTCGCACATTCACCTTCTCAAGTACAAATAATTCACGGCGATATATCTCCTTCTAATGTTATCTATCAAAAAACCAATAAATGTGTTTTCCTTGATTTCGATAACATATCTGTTGGCTCTATTTATTATGATATTGCCAGTCTATGCCTAACCTTTGCACAGCTAAATTACCAAAACAATAGCAGCCACTTGGCAAGCCGCCAGCGGATATCGTTGAACCCTTTATTCATTCAGGACCTGCTTCAAGGGTATTTCAGATCCGAATCAGGTGAACAGGTCGAGCCTATTAATGTAGAGTTATTTATTAAATTCTACCAGTTGACTTGGGTAGAACATATGGTACTGGGGGCTGTGCGAGGTGATTTCACTATAATACAAGCGCAAACCTCGATAGACTCATTTTACCTTATTCGACAGCAGCTCCAAATAATTTTAAGGGACTTTAGTTGTGTATGAACCACATAAAAACGTGTTATCTGAAATTCTAATCAAACTAGACGGAAAAACACCGGGTTTCATTTACAGTGAGAAGATCCTTTCTAACCAATGTTCAGCAATTATTGCACCTATCAAGAATTCATACATTGATGGCGATGTCTATTTTCCTATTAAAGCTTCCTATGAACCCAGGATTTTGAAAGCCCTAGTGAAATTCGGAATATCAGGATTTGAGGTTATGTCACTTCATGAACTAAAACATATTCGTGCATTATTCGAATATCGGATACCGGTTATCTTTTCTGGCCTGTGTCCTGAAGCATCTGTTTTTTTAAACTTGGAATCGAAACAAGACTTACTGGTTATCAATTCGCTTAATGATGCCTTCAGTATTAGTGAATACTATAAACTACACCCTCCTAAGTTTGCTACTCAGATATTAATGCGCATTTCGTTTCCTGGTTTGAACTCCAAAATTGGGTATAACGGCCGGAACAGTAAATTGGGTATTATCGCCCATAGCAATGAGATGTACCGCTGTCTTGCTGTACTTCAAGAATCTGAACATCTAAAAGTAAGTGGACTGCACTGCCATCAGTTGATTCACCAATCGACCACGGATGAATACAAAAAAATGTTCCATAAAATGGCCAAGTTAGTTCAATCAATTGAAGCCACAAGCGACTTCGACCTAACCATTTGTGATATTGGTGGCGGATTGGAATCACTATGCCACGATGACACCAGAAATCTCATGAGAAGTCTCAGTCAGGAATTTAGTGTCCTACTGCCCAACAGGAAGATGATTTTTGAACCGGGCAGAGCTTTAATCAATAGCTGCGGTATTTGCATCACTAAAGTCATAGGACAAAGAGTCAGAACCGAACTGCACCACTGTATTGTTGATGTGGGAACAAACTTATTGGTACCTACACCGAGTAAAAGGTACCGACTTATTCAGGATGATCGACTAAGTATCCAGTCTGATGATCAATCAGAGTATCCGAAAACGGTAAAAGTAACTTTTTCTGATCGTGTATTGAGCCCTGCAAACACTATTGTAGATGAAGTTGCGATGTCCTCTCCACCACAGATTGGGGATCAGGTGCTAATTGGAAATGCTGGAGCATATACCCTGAGCCTTGAACATCAGTGGTTTCAACCCTTTCATACTACCTATTTTTTAGATTTAGATAATGTGCTGACAACCATCTTCTCTGCAGATCAGTCGAAATTGAGTTGGATGAATCGGCTGGAAACGACCGTATGAGTCTTTTAAACACTACCATTAAATTGCGCCTTCTACAGTTGTTTATTGGTGGAACCGTTGGGAATCTTATTAAGCCTTTTTTTGCAGCGGTTTTGACTCTGGGGATTGGCGCGACGGTTTCTGGCAGCGTCATGATTTTATGCGGTTCTGTAGCACTATTGATTGGGCTTAGTGGCGGTACACATTCAGACGAAATCGGTCGAAAAAGAATTCTTTTGTACGGTGAATGGGTCAGACTTGGAGGTGCCATACTACTGTGGGCAGCTTTTTTGCAGTCGGAGGTAAACTATGTGCTAGCTGCCTTTGGATTCATGCTGCATTCAGCGGGTTCTGCTTATGGGCGTCCAGCAGGGGATGCTCTGCTATATGACAACATGAATGACCTAAATCGAAAGCTAATCATGAGGCTTCACTATTGGGTGTGGAACTTGACGGTTCTGATCGGCTTCCTCATTGGGGGTGTTTTCTTCATTGAACATAAACCGGTTTTCTTTACGCTGATGTTCACTATTTCATTACTAGACCTGTTTATCATTCGCTTCTTTAAACATACCATCAGCGATAGAAATTTGCGCCTATCTGATTGGAGCATTAAGAAACTTCCTCTGCACTTGCTCAGGAGCGATAGAAGATTTGCCGCGTTTTCGCTTGCTTCGACACTGCAATTAACTGTTGAGGTGGGATCAATCACACTATTGTCCGTTGTTATGCTAAAAGACAATATTTTTTGGACAGTTTGGAACGTTCAAATACTACCGTTGGCGTTCTTTGGAGTGCTGATCACCGTCAATGCTGTTGTGATGCTTTTGGGCGGTTTGATGCAGATTAAGTATTTACCACAGATCGATGCCCGTTTAGAACTGTGGATCGGCATTGCCTGTATGACAGTCGGTTTTGGCGGACTGTTTCAGACTAAGTCTCCGACACTTCTTATACTATGTGTTGGCACGCTGTCAGTTGGTGAGCTATTTTTTAAATCTTCAAGAAATGATTTGTTTGCTCAAATACTGCCGGTCGTGCAGAGAGGTGCCTATTCATCCATTAACAGTACCTTGTTCAGAGTTGCCGCAGCTATCGCGCCTGTTTTGCTTATTCTCTATGACTGGTTAACATTGGACGCGATCACTGTAACTATTGCCATTATGATGATCATCTCTGGAGTGCTATTGCACCAGGTGGCAACTTCATTGAAAGTGGGGGCAGCTAGTGTCACATAGAATTTTGGTAGTCGGTGGCTACTACGACCAAATTAACTCACTGGTAGAGGCGGGTCACGACGTCATGGCGCTTCTGCCAAATGGGCGGCACAAGGAGATGGTGCCAAGACCGCAAGTTAAAACGCACTTCACAGATGTAACTTCTAGTGAATTATGCTTAGAAATTGCCACTAGAGAACACCGCATACGGCCTTTTGGCGCTGTAATTAGCCATTATGAGTTATCGATACCTGGTGCAGCGCGCATTGCCGAGCATTTAAATATACCTGGCCCCAATGGAACAGCATCTCACACTATAAGAAACAAGGCTGTTACTCGGGATATTGCGAATAGTTGTAGTGATATTGAAGCTAACTACTGCAGTGTCGCCACCAGACACGAAGTAATGGATTTCATACTTGCGCACGGAAAATCAGTAATTAAACCGTCTGCAGGTGTTGGTGGTCGGGACATACAGCTTATGCAGAACGAAAATGATGTAGACCGTTACCTAGCTGGAATCGATCTGGCCATCGAGTCGTTTCAAATGGAGCAATTCATTGACGGGACCGAATTCAGTGTCGATGGTTATATAGATGCTGTGTTGGATTCCAACGTAGGGCAAAATGTACATAGAATAGCTCACCAAATTATTTCCGTGACGGGAAAATCTCAGCCTCTAGCACCAAATTTCGTTGAGACCACTCACATTCAGACAAGCTCGATGAAACAACTCATCAATGGTAATCATTGGGAGAGAATCAATATAATTTTAACTAATTTTTATACTCAAATAGGATACAAGCAAGGGGCGACCCATTCTGAATTTTTATTAACAAAAGAGAATAAGCTATATCTGCTAGAGGGGCATCTAAGAACGGGCGGTTTTTCAATTTGGGAGATGACAAAGCATACGACAGGAATTGATTTATTTTTGCACCATACACAGCGACTACTAGGAGAACGAATAGCCATTAACATACAAGACACAGGCGTAACAGCCGTCGTTACTGGCTTGGCCTGTCAACCTGGAACGGTCCATAATGTGGTTTTCGACATGGAGCCAAAAGATTACTTACCTCTACCTGTGTCGGTAATGCCTTGCCCTGCTTTTGATATAGGTGACAATGTTGGGCTGGTGCACCCTTCCAGATATGTTCGTTACGGTGGTCATGTGCTCTGTCGCTATCAGGAAGCGGAAAATACCCCCGTCGCCGATTTCATCGCTCAATCAGAGCACATTGCTAGGCAGTTTAAATATGAGTTTTAATACCATTTATATAATTCTTAATCAGGATAGATATCGTTACTACAGCTACCATCAGTACGCTGTAGATCAGGATGCCATTGTCTGCTTTTATGACTCCGCTGGCCGCCTACCTGATCGGAGTGATACTTCAGATAATGTGGTATTAATCCAAAGTGCTCGTGATTTGACCCTTAACTATATTACAGAACAACTCACCAATATGATTAATAGTTATTCCGCTGTCCGAGTCGTGTGTACAGAAGAAAATTATTTTCTACTTGCTGCCCAACTTCGGGAATTTTATGGCTCAGTGGGTCTCGACTTAAAAACTTCAAAATTTTTTCGCGATAAGCTGTATATGAAATCAAAAGTAAGTGATATGGGGTTCCGCGTACCAAAGCATTGCTCGATCTATAGCGGCCTGAGTTACGCAGATATTGAAAAATACCTTCGATGTACTGACTTTATTATTAAACCTATTAGTGGCCATGGGGCAAGAAATACCTATCATATAGCGTCTGAAAGGCAATTTAATGACCTGGATATTAGCAATCCTCATGAGTATGAAGCTGAGGAGTATATTGACGGTGAACTGTATCATATTGATTCGGTTATGGTTAACGGTGTTATTCTCTATAGTCAATCATTTGAGTACTCTTACCCTTGCATTGAGTATAAAAAGGGAAAAGTCATCAGCTCAATTGAGTTGGACGATACCTCCGCTTTAAGTGAGGCTCTTTCACGATATAATCTCGAAATTTTATCAGCAATTGGGGGAACCCATGTCACACATCTTGAAGTGTTCGTGAAAGATGGAGACATAATATTTCTGGAAATAGCGGGAAGGCCACCTGGAGGTGGACTGGTGCCTCTGCATCGAATCACCCACGGTATTGACTTGGCCAACATCGCAATGCGGTTCCAAATGGATCCGTATTATGTTCCAAGTATTGCAAACCAACGTTTGAAGTATGGAACCTACTTTATGGTTCCGAAACCAAATATTAAAACTATCAAAACTGTTAGTGTACCCCTGTTTAAATCCTCCATTGAAATATCATACATTAATCTTGAAGCTGGAGATTCATCACAGGTAGCGGACTCTGTCAGTCAGAATGGTGCTTTTTATCTGGTGTCTTCCGAACGGAAAGAAAACGTTCGTGATGACTTTCTTATGTTTAAAACCCATAAAATGTTTATTTAGGATACTTATGTTTAAAGCTATTGTATTTGATATGGATATGACGCTGTGTTACCCACGGAAAGAATTTGATAACATATTTAAGAATATATTCAATAAGACTGTTGAATCCGTCATGCCAGGATGGTTAGAAAAAATCACTATAGATGGGCCATGTTCAGGACAGGAAGCGGTGGATTATTGCTTCTCTGACTATTCTCTATCAGAAAGACAGTTACTATTCCAAAGTCTGACGCAACAATGGGCAGACGCCCAAGAACTGTTTCACGGGGTACCGGATCTGCCTCGTAAACTTAAAGATAGATATGGCTGTAAGGTTGGGATTATGACTAATGGTCCTTCAGTAACCCAACACGCTATTCTTGATCACTTGAAATTAATAGAAAATTTTGATTTCTGTTATGCCAGTGGGGATGACAATATTGCGATGCGTAAACCCAATGATGGCCTGATTACGCTTTTACAGGAAAGAGAAAATATTGTTCCGTCTGAAGCATTGTTTGTTGGCGACTCAGTCCTTAAGGATTTAGCGCCGGCAATTCGGTGTGGCTGGTCTGGCCTCCATGTCGATCCAACCAATGCGCAAGACTGCTATGTGACCTTCAAATCACTAGAAAAAGCTACTCGTTCCGGTGAATGTCTCACGCTAAACTGGGCCAATTTGGCATAAAGTCGATATTGTTCTGGTAGCCGTTGAAATTAATTATCATTTATCATATGTATCTGAACAGGTATTTAGCGCAATACTTATTTATCAGGTCCAATAGTTCAAGTTTTTTTATAACTTTCCATCCAGTGAAATGGCATCAATTCACATAGTGTCACGGCAATATTATTTTGCACTGTGACTAAAGTGTTTTTATTTTCAGTATTGATTTGCAACAACATCTCTCTACATCTACCGCAAGGCGGTATAATATTATCCTGAGTGACAGCTACTATTTCCAGAACTCTGGTTTCCCTATCTTTAAGCATACTTGCAACTGCTGAGTGCTCTGCACAAAAACCAAGCCCACATGCTAGGTCAATGCAAATTCCTGTATATATTTTCTCAGTCTCGCACCTTAAGGCACAAGCAACTGTTCCCGCCGTCAACCACTGGGTCGACAATTGAAACTCGCCAACAGTTTCGAATGCAATTTTAGTAAGATAATCATCTATTTGTGGCTTTTTATTCATACCAACCCCTTGTACCCCCCCCCCATTCTTAATCTCAGCTGAAAATGGCGCGGTGATCAATCAAAGTAACTGTATTGGTGGAACCCACCCAATCGAAGTATATGGACGATCAGTATTGAAATCAAAGGGGTGGTGCTAGTCGGTGCTCCTAATCAGGTTACATGCTCGGAGATCGATTATAGGGTGGCTGTCTGGTTATGCAGCAATTGAGCTTTACTCGTAATGCGGATAGTTTTTGGCAAGCTCCGGCTTTATCAGATACTTAAGAGTACAACGTTACTGGCTACTTTACGTTTCAAATATCGGACCATTAGGCAGGTTTTCCGGCAAATATAGCGCCTGCTGTTTTAGCCTGGGAAAACCCGGGTTTTCCAGCTGATTTTACTTGTTTTACGAGGTGCTAAAGTGGGTGACCCCTTTGATTGTTACTGATTCACCGCCATGGTCATAAATACTGCATTAGGATCATCGCCCAATGATTCATTTAGAATATATCCAGACTGCTCATATACCTTTATTGCACCGGGGTTCTCTCTAACCACCTCCAATAAGAGCACTGAAACGTCTTTTGTTGCACAAGCATCTTGGATATGGCGCATTAATTTCTTACCAACCCCTTGGCTTTGATGATCAGCTTTAACATACATTTGAATTATTTCACCGGCGTTCGGAAGCACTTCAGTTTCAAATGTAACGCCACATATACCGACTAGCTCGCCGTCATAATAAGCACCAACCATTAGCCCTTTTTCTGACTTTTCTTCAATTAGACGTTCGAAGTACATTTTTTCCAGATTTAACTGCTGCTCATATCCAGAACCAAAGAATTCTGGATACTCCTTTAGAGCTTCCAGTATAATTTCTCGATAAGCAGATGAATATCCTGGCTCTAATAACTTAACAGTTGTCATATGTTTTCCGAATGACCAGTAACGTTCTTGTTCATTAGCCAAGCTTGTCTTGGTCTGATGCAACAGCTTGTTCTATTTCATTGGTGCTACGAAAACTACGCACCGCCTGATTTAATTCTCTTAGATCATCAATGACTTCAATTGGGTTAAATTTATTAAGGTCGTCGCGTGCCGTCATTCCCGTTAGCACAGCTACAAAGCCAATACCGGCAGCCCTCGCAGCTAGGCCATCTGATTTTGAATCCCCCACATAAAGAGTGTTTTTCAAATCAATTTTTGAATTCCTAATGGCCATATTCAAGCCATCAGGAGATGGCTTGGAATCCTTTACTTTGTCTCCGCCAATTACCTCATCAATTAGGTCAACTAGCCCATCTCGTTCCAAAGCCTCCATAATTCGTTTTGTGTACTTAGTTTAAACGATCGAAATGTAGTGCCCATTCTCTTTTAACTCGACTAACGAATCTTTTGTACTTTTATAGAACTTAATACAATCAACCACTACTTCATCTGCCTTTCTCAGGAATAGGCTTGAGAACATAGTAAGATCGTCATCACAATAATCACCGACAAGCTGCTTATACGTTTCATCCAAGTTTAAACCAATAGTCTTCTTTATTTCAGCATCTGAGCATTCAGGCTTTTCCATTGATCGAAGTGCATATTTAGCGCAAATAACTGCTCCTTCTGAGGAGTCAGCTAATGTGTAGTCAAAATCAAACGATATATGCACTAGTCACCTTTCTTTGACATAGAACGCCTTGCTCAGCGGCGCTTGCGGGCTGGGAACGTGTGCGACAGCAAACGAGAGCAGCATGCAAGGGACCATTGCAGAAAATTGTTATATGGCATTTCGCTAGAGCCCATAAATTTGATTCAACAGACTATTTTCAATCTCACGCTTCGTAACGGTCCAAGTCGATATTTTCAATTTCACACACCTTTTGAATAGCAGGTCTCTGCGACATCTCAGCCATGAAACGGTTAAGGTTCGCAAATGATGTTGGTGGTCGAGAAATATTTCCGCACCACAACGCCAGCATAAACAAGAAGTGGTCACAGGCGCTGACGTTAGATCCTAACAAGAATGGTTTCTTACTAAGTTCTTCGTCCAACAGAGCGAGAATCCCTACTAATCGCAGATCTTGGGCCACTTTGATTCCTTCGACACCCTTGGCATCCGTGGTGTGACGGTCGGGATATCTCCAAACCATGAATTCCGCTTGGAGAGTGTTGTTAAGGTAGGTTAACCATTGAAAAAACAGCGGGCGATTGAAGTGTCCGACCGGAGGAATAAATTTCGAACTGGGGTCTAGCTCACAAATGTAGATACAGATGGCAGGGCTTTCAAACAGAACGAGTTCGTTATGCACCAGTGTCGGAATACGACCTGCCGGATTCAGCTTCAAATATTCCTTTGATTTTTGAGTGTTGGAATCGCGATCAACAAGCCTTAGCGAATATTCGAGTTGCGTCTCAACCAAAAGAAAGTGAGGCGCTAGGCTTGCATTATCGGGGAAATAGTAAAGTTCAAGCATGATAATCCTTCACGGGTTAAGCCCTGTGTGTATTGGGCGCAAAATCTTGGCAACGAAAATGCGCTCCCATAGCTGAGTCGCTCATGTTAACTCCTGCCATTTAACAGTTTATCTATGGACCCTCTCCGCATTGCCACCCAATAATCGTAACGTCTTGTGACTGCATTTATCTATTCGGTTTCACTCTTTTTGAGTGACCAAGATGGTATTTGCCTGCATTGCCCTCATTATTACTACGACATCTAAGTATCAAAGCTGTTATCAGGGCCTAATACAGTCAGTCTGGCTGACATTCATCTCATTGTGCGCAAATCGTTGAAGATCCTATTATCTATAATTCATTTTAGTTTCAAACTACTTTACCGGCCATGATCGCCCAGGTCATACGTGCTTGTTTTGCCGCCATTGCTACTGCAACAACATTCTCAGGGCGCCGCGTTCTCAACTGATTGACCCATTCACGCTGTTGTCCTTTCCCTCGACTCGCCATCAGTAAAACCGATCGGGCTCCGTGAATCAGCAATGTCCTTAAATATCGATCACCTGCTTTGGTAATCCCACCTAGCTTACTCTTTCCCCCACTCGAATATTGCCGTGGCACCAATCCGAGCCAGGCCGCAAACTGCCGACCATTTTCAAAGAAGGACGGATCACCCGCTGTAGCAACAATGGCCGAGGCACTCAAGGGACCTATTCCGTCCAATTTAAGCAAAGCCTTGGCTCGCTCGTCGTGCTTCACCCAATCCGCTATGCGTTTATTAAAGTATGCTTCTCGCTCTTCTTCTCTTGCTATGGCCGCGAGCAATTCATGCAGCATTTCGACAACTAAAGGGTTTAACTCACAGTTCTCAAATATAGCGCTCAGGTTTTTATGGATCGCTTTGGCACCTTTCGGAAGCGATATGCCAAACTCCAATAAATACGCATGAACTTGGTTACTCAGCGACGTTCTATGCGATATACATTGTTGCCGTAAACGATGCACCATCAATATAGATTGTTGCTGCTCTGTTTTGACAGCAACAAATTTCATACTTGGTCGCGATACCGCTTCACAAATTGCTTCGGCATCGTTTAAATCATTCTTACCTTTACGTCGATATGGAATGATGTACTTTGCATTCATCAGTCTAACATCGTGACCAAACTTTCTTAATTCTCTTGCCCAATGCTGACTACCACCACATGACTCGATACCAATTAAACAAGGAGGCATGTTCGAAAAAAATGTCAATACGCTGTCTCGGCGCATGTTTTTTTGACTGATTACTTTCCGGTCTTCATTTTCAAGGTGGACTGAGATTAAGTGCTTGGCTATATCAATCCCACAAAAAGCTGCGACGTCTTTCATGATGCTCTCCTCACGGTTCCTCACATTGGTGAGTCACAGTATACAGGAGAGAGGTCCATACCATTATTTCTCGGATCTAACCGTTTCTACCGGGTGCCACTCTTGTCCGATCAAATCAACACTCACAACCGACTGTATACCTGATATTGTGGAGTCTGCACCGATTTCTGTCAATTGAACACGTCCGGCAAAAGCCGCAAGTGGGTTTGATTAGTACTGCAGATTGATTTTGATAAAGTCCTTTAAAATTAGATATTTTAGAGGACTACATATAGCACCTCTTTAAGTATCAAATAACCCAATTAGACAGTCTCCCGGGCAGAACCGGCGCCTGCTGGTTTAACCCGGAAAAAGCTGGCTTTTCCTTCAGATACCTTAACCTTTTGCGATGCAGTTCACCCTGATCCATTGGTTATCTTTTCAATTTGGCTGGCTATGGGTTATTAACGTAAAGAGAATGATACTGATCAGTTAAAAAGCCATACAGGCGCATATTCGTTGCGCTAGTGTTACAGGATCTAACAGGTTTTCAGTTAGATGAGATTATTCAACAGGCAAATGCGACTGCCTAGCTATAGAAGATGTCTACTAATTTTGGGTAACTCGGGTGCCTAACGCTGAGTTCAGCGGCAGTTTTTAAGTTGTGGTTTTATCGAATACTTTTGCGCAGCAAAACCATAAAACTGCGACTTAAAAACTGTCCAAGGAGCGCAGCGACTGGTGCTGCGTCGACTTGTTAACTATTTACTTCTAACCGCATTAGTTGGAATTTTATGCCACCAAAACTTTGGCGATTACCTTCACACATGAAGCCAAATTTTTGATATACGGGAATAGCAACACTTGAAGACCTTACCCAAAACATACCGGAAGAAGAATTTTCAATAGCATTTTTCTTTGCGCGTTGCCAAAGAGATGATGCAACTCCTCTATTTCTAGCTTCAGGAGCTACAAACAGTTGATCTATTTTTTCATTGTCTTTTAGTGATAGAAAACCAATTATACAATTTGATTCTAAACAACAGAAAATGATAAGTTCAGACTTGCTTAGTTTGGCTTCAAATTCACTTGTTGTATTTGAGTTAACAAAGCGTTCCCAGCCTTCTTCATTAAAATCAATTCCACGAAGCTCTTCGCTTGCAGCTAAGACCATTTCAGAAAGCCTTTTTGAATGTTCAACTTTAGCAAATTCTATATTCATATATTTAGTTAACGCTCCTAAGTTGCGGCGAATGGTAGTGAGTCCGATGCCCGCCGCGGAGCGGTTTTAGCGGGCATGCCCAACCTTGGCTTGTTAAGAGCTAAGCCACTTATTTGCTGCTTCAATCGCCAATTTATTGGTATCAAAGTGCATCAGCTCCATAGCTTCAGATTCTGAAACCCATTTATACTCGCTGTGTTCGGCTGACAACACAGGCTCACCTTCTACTTCAGCACAATATACTTTCTCTAGTATCTCCATCGGCTCTGAACCGTAAGAAATACGCCATTCATCTTTAATAGGAAAAGAGTACTCATAACCTACAGCCTCAATCGAATTTGGCTTATAACCAGTTTCTTCGAATATTTCTCTACCAGCTGTTTCTTCAAACGTTTCGCCTTCTTCCATGCCACCAGTAACACCTTGCCAAAAAGCAGGCAAGCTAAATTCCGAACGTTGAATTCGTTTCAGCAATAAGAATTGAATGCTTCCTTCCTCAACACGGTAGAGAAATACATTTATAGAAAAGGGCTGTCTCATTATTCATTCATGCTCTTAACGTTTACAGCTGTGTCGCGCGGTTTTCGCGTCCACTGCCTGTATTTGTTATGGCTAGTACATCCTCAAATAGTCGATCCATAGCCACCTGGTATTTCGCATTTGTTTTAACATCTATTTTTGGTGTTACCAATGCGGCATCCATACCCATTTCAGTCGCTCCTTCAATATCAGCAATTTCAGAATCTCCAATCATGAGCGTCTCTTCGGGCCTAACACTCAATTGACCAAGAACAGCCTCAAAAGCTTTACGAGACGGCTTCCTATAACCAATTGCGCAAGACCAAACAACACTATCAAAGTACTTTGCCAACCCACGAGTTTCTAAATCATTCTGGAAGATTTCTTTAGGGCCGGTAGCATTTGACAACAAGCCCAACTTAAATCCGATTCTCTTTAACTCTATTAGCATTTCTTCTACGTTCGGCAAAGTTTCGTTAGAACGACAAAATTCTTCTAAATGCCTACGACCAATACCCTCGCTAAATGTAAGCCCTGACTTCTGAAAGCAACGCGCCCAAATATCCGTCCACTCGGGCTGTTTTATCTGGTCTGGCTTATATAGATCGCTAATTTCCTTTTCAATCTGCTTTCCTACAACAAAAGCTTTCTCGTCGACAACCACAGCTTTAAGAGCATTCGCTAACGGACCTGATTTTGCTATCGTATTTCCAAAATCAAATACTATTGCCTTATACATAATGGTCCATAACGCCTAGCATAGCCGTGAGTTAAATTGGCAGCTTTTGTGCGGCCTTTTGCACAAAAAGTGACAGTTTTACGAGTCTGTTACTGCCACTTGTTAACTGTATCCCGCTAAAATGAATAACATGACACAGACCTTATAACTTTATGACTTTCATTAAACTCAAAAAGCTCAGCAGTCTCTCCACCTCTCGCGTTTTGATAGTACAGAGTTAAGCAATTTACACCCAACAATACCTGCTTTGATCCAAATTTCAGTGAAGGGTTCTTAGCTAAGCCAATAAGAAAGTATTCCTTTAACTTCTCTCGTTTATAGATGATTCCATCTGGGTCGGAATATCTTTCAACGATCAAAGGGGATTTGAACTCTAACTCTTCTGCATAGTGGGAAATAATCTTCTCTATATCGTGGGAGTTCCACGACTGAATCCATTCCTCTGAAAAGCTCTTCGCAAAATCGATATCCATATGCTCTCAAAATTATTGATGACAGTTAACAGCTTGTTTCTCGGCTCTAGCCGTTTTTGCCGGGTTCCGGTTTTGCCTTAACTGACAAAGTCTCAAACCCTACTACAAGCTAGAGAGCCTGCCGCCTTCAGGGGTTTCTGTCAATTGAATAGACTCGGCAAAAGCCGCAGTCGGGGTTGATTAGCAGTGCGGATAGATTTCGAATATTTTCTTGTGAATCTGTTACTTGGGAGTACTACATATTTAACACTTTTAAGTATCGAATATCGGCCGATTAGACAGCGGTTCCGGCAAAAGTCGCACCTGCTGTTTTTGCCCGGAAAAACCCGGCTTTTCCAGCAGACTTGTTCTAATGTTGAGCTTCAGCTCAAATTCCACCTTTGGTTATCTGTTCAATTTGGCTGAATATACTGCCTAACCATAAAACATTACGGACATATGACCGCCATTTCAAAATACGCGAAAACCTGTACATCAAACAGCACAGACTTTGACGGGTCATTCGATTAGCCGAGATTATTCGGAAGGCAAAGACTTAATAGGACACCCAAAGACTTAATAGGACACCCACTTTAAACCTTACGCCGATGGCCGTAATTGTGTCCAAAAAGACGTGGATACCACTTAAGATAGTCGACCAACAAGGTGCAAAATACAGTGGTAATGGAGAAAATCGTCAAGAACTTGAGGGCCCATTAAGTTTCAAAGTCGGTAAGTCTTAAAGTGGTTGTCCAGATAAGTGGTCCAGATAAGTGAGAACTGCGATGCCAGCCAATTAGAGGTTGAGGTCTTCGAGACCGCCTTCGGCAAAACCTGGCTCAACCATAATGCCCTCGGCACCGAGTTTTTTAACGCCAAGGGCCTTCAGCTGGTTGATGTGCAGGGCGACCAGCAAATCACTAAAGTGGGTGTCCAATTAGGTGCAATTAGGTGCAATTAGGTTCAACGCTCTAAAATCGTCCCTTTATAGGGCTGCAGGGCTGTATTACATTAGATCAATACTGAGGTTATTCAATGTAAAGCTATTCTACAAGTCTCTCATGTCAGGGTTCCTGACTGCTTGTGGCTGAACAGGCCAAATATCCCCAGAGCCCCTGAGAAGTGGCTCTGGATTTTAGGGCCTGGCTAAACTGCGCCATAAAACTCAACAAAACTGGCGCAGTTCTAGAAACTGCGCCATAATTGCGCCCCAACATCCTTAAACTGCGCCAAAACCCTATGTCCTCTACCAACGAGCTATTAGCTAGTATTATAAAAACCTCAGGCGGCGTGACTCTGGCCGAGCTCTTGACGCAGCACCCCGGTATTGCCCGGCGCACAGCACAGCGCCAGATAGCCAAGCTTATTGAAAATGGCAGGATTTTCGCACACGGTGAGGGTCGCGCTCGCGAGTATTTCGGTACTGACATCCCGACTGAGATTGGCATTGAGTGGAGCAAACCAGACGGTATAGCGAATTTCATCCCTTTGTCTGCAGACAGTCAGGATATACTGAGGTACATCGATCAACCTCTTGTTGCCCGCAAACCCGTAGGCTATCAGCGTGACTTTCTGGATGCCTATCGTCCTAATACAACCTGGTACCTATCCGAGTCACTTCGGCGTCAATTACACAAGATGGGAAAAACCACCGATGGTCATCAGCCGGCAGGGACTTACAGTCGCACCATTTCAAATCGCTTACTTATCGATCTATCTTGGGCGTCGAGTAATCTAGAAGGTAATACCTACACGCGACTTGATACGCGCGAACTCATCGAACATGGGAAGTCAGCACAAGGCAAAGCAGCTCTTGAGACCCAAATGATTTTGAATCATAAGTCTGCCATTGAATTGTTAGTGGAAAACATCGATACGGCGCAGTTCAACCGCTACACCCTAATGAATCTCCACAGCGCATTGTCGGAAAACTTACTGCCCAACCCGGCTGATGAGGGGCGCATACGCCAACATGCAGTGGATATTGGTAAGAGTGTCTACCGACCCTTGTCGGTGTCAGGTCAAATAGAAGACACGTTCGGGTTACTGCTTAACAAAGCCAACCAAATTACCGATGCGTTTGAGCAGTCTTTTTTTATGATGGTGCACTTACCCTATTTGCAGCCCTTTGCTGATATTAATAAACGTACCTCCCGCCTGGCAACAAACCTGCCGCTGTTTCGCGCTAACCTATGTCCACTAACGTTTCTGGATGTACCTGAACAGGCTTACAGTCGTGCGACCCTGGGTGTATATGAAATGACCCGTGTTGAGCTGCTGCGCGATCTTTATGTTTGGGCCTATGAACGCTCAACCCAGGAATACTTGGCCATTAAGCAAGATTTGGCGGAGCCCGATCCGTTGCGCCTAGCCTGGCGAGACGTTATCAAACAGATCATCCACGACGTTGTTACCCATACAGAGTTGGATCCACTCGCTGCAATCCAACAAGCGGTAGCTGAACAAATTCCCGCATCTGAGCAAGGTGAGCTTCAAGCGCTTATTGTTGAAGAACTCAGGCGATTACACGAGGGTGTTTTGGCACGCTATGGTTTGAGGCCGTCTGAGTTTTCAGCTTGGAAGGCAGCGCACAGGTCTTCGCAAAATTAATTTTGTGACAGCAGTTGATGTTTAGAACCGACTGAGTCCTCTGCAAGCCGCCAATCATAAGGACGCAGAGGCCTGTATCGTTTACCGAGGCGGGATGACTGAACTGAAAAATCAAAAGATGCGAGGGCCAGATGGGTAGCCTTACTGGAACACTCTACGAAGACAGGGGCCTGGAGACAAACAGCGTAGAACATAAAGGTTCTGTTACCGGACTTAATAGTCGGACTTAATAGGACACCCACTTTAAAGCTTACGCCAATGGCCGCAATCCTGACCAAAAAGACATGTATGCCACTTAAGGATGGTCGACGCACAAGGAGCAAATACAATGATAATAGAGAGAATCATCACGACCTTGAGGGCCCATTAAGTTGCAAAGTCGGTGAGTTTTAAAGTGGGTGTCCAAATCAAAAGGGGCAGAGCCATTGATTTTCATGCCCCCCCCTGTTGGAGGGCGTGAGTGCGAGTCAGTTACGGTTTGTACGTTGAACACGCACAATTGCGAACAGCTAAGTAGCAGTACCAAATCAACGGCTCTGACCCCATGATTTCCTCAAAGCATCGGAACGCTGGACACATCAAGTAGAAAATAGGAATCTAACGCTGTCACAATTGGCGATACATTTTGCAGGACGACTGGACGATCACATCGCGCTTTGAAGCTTGGGTGACACAGAATTTTGAACACCTTCGGCGGGAAATATGAATTAGCAAAAATTTACCTGAGATGCCGTCACCCGACCTTATAAACGATTTTAAATCTGAGCCCTACGCGGCTAAACAAAACACCATTGTGGTTGTTATACAGAGTTTCCTCTTATTGTTCCGATCATTGTACTAAGTCCACAGCCGTCGCGGTGTACTGTATCAACCTCCATCAAAACTCCCGCACACTTAAAAGACCAACAAATCATATCAACGGTTGGCACCTAAATTTTAGTTAAATCTGCTGCCTTAGACTTCTGCTACATTGGGTCCGTCGCTCCTGTGTGAGGTTATATGTCGCGCCCGAACAGAAGTAGAACTGACTTTTTCAGCACAGCTCACCGAACACTAAGGTAGTTATGCCGAATTTATGGATGATACCCTCACAGGATCCTCTATCGTTATATTGTATCGATACTAAAAAAAATCCAGTCATACTTTCCCGACGGCAAGCGACCAGGACTAGCGATTTGTTTGCCTTTAGGTAGTAATTCCTGTCAAACAAGCGAATGAACTCCTCAGAAAACCAGTAATTTCTTACAACTAGTAGATAGCCTTAATACTTATACATAAAAATCAATACATATCTTACTGCATAAGTCTGATTATTAACCTAAATATGAAAATACTCCACCCACAATGAATTTCAATCTTGAAGGAGGCCTATTTGTATCATTAACTAGCAAGAATCTAAGGCGAAAAAATAGAGTGACTTCCGGCAAACGCCGAAACTAGATAAGTAAAATAATTTTTTTATCGGAGGTTATTTTACAGGAACTAAATACGTTTACCTAAACGTAAAAAACCTCCAAATTTTAATTTGTATCAGTGATAATAGATTTTTAAATGTAACTTTTATTTTTATTGACAAAACATTTTTCGACCGCAATATCGTAATCAAGAACAGGAAATTAAATGTCGATGAATTGATTCTCGACATAAAATCAGTAGTAAGGGAGATGTAAAAGATGAGAACGGATGCGCCAACCAGCCCTTTGCGGCCTGTAACTCCTGGTAAGGGTGGTCAACTTTCTATCTATCAAGCAATTGGTCTTGTGACCGATCTCGCAATAAATCATTCAATGTACAATCAACTAACAGTTGAATCTTGTATCGAAACAATTCTCCTTTCTTTTGAGCAAGGACAGGGGAAAATATTTTTAGATGAGGGAAATCGACCCTATGGATTCGCAAGTTGGATACACCTTTGCGATGAAGATCATCAAAACCTTCTGACGCATCACTCGCAGTTCGACTTAGATGCAAATAAATTCCGTAAGCTAGACGACAAAGACGGAACTCAACTCTGGTTTTTCGAATTCTTGAGCCCCTTTGCTACGCCTCTGTTTATGCTTCGCTTGCTAAAAAATGAGCTTAAAACATTCAAAAATGCGCACTTACTTCAACGGATCGGCGAAGGTATAACCGTTAGGGAGTTATGGTAATGAGCAGTTCTATTTCACCCAATATCGAGTACCACGAAGCTCTAGGCATGATGATGTGGTTAATGAAGCACGCTGATTACCATGGCCAATGGCCACTATGGAGTGTTGACAAAGACGTCTTGCCAGCACTGCTCCACGGCCAAAGTAAAATATATTTTGATGAAAATAGAAACCCTGTTGGCTTTGCAACCTGGGCTTGGTTAAACGAGGACGCAAAACAAAAATTATTAAATGACGAAGGTGATCTGCAACTATCACAGTGGAAAGGTGGGAATCACCTAATGTTTGCAGACTTTGTTGCGCCCTGGGGGCACACAAAAAATATTTTGAATGATTTGCGAGGAAATGTCTTCCCAAGGAACCGCGCATTTAGCTTGGGTCGACATAAGGATGGCTCTATTCGGAAAGTTTACTATTGGAAAGGTTTCGAATTCAAAGAATCGATAACCAAAGAACAACATGAAATTGCAAGCCTAACAGGCCGCAATAAAAAAATTCAGCGAGTACGTCCGACCAAGACAAGTACTCGCAGAATACCGCCAAATGGCGAACCCTAGTAACCAATGGATATTAATCAATAAGGATACATAAGTATGTCTAAAGTATATAAGCAAGTCAACTTCGTCGCGGGTGTAAGTGGTGCTGCCTTTGGTGGTGGTGGTGGTGGTGGTGGTGGCAACAAGAAAAAGAAAAAGAAAAGCACCCAGGTTGGCTGCAACTATGTCGGCGTGAAAGAGTTAGGCGCACTTGCAGCCGGAACAGGTGCAATGGGGCTGGCAGGTGGAGCCGCCGCTACAAGCTCCTCAGCCGTTGCCACCGTGTCAGCGGTAGGGGCTAGCGTATTAACCGTCGCCGCTGTAGGCGGATGGAATATCGGTGTCGCTTTTAATCAAGCCACAGGTGTCTGTGATATATGATATGGAAACTATAATGCAACAGATATTATCGAATCTATTTTACGCACTAGGATTTGGATTTTTAATAGCCTTCTGCATAAGAGAAAAATTTATATTTCACTCTGAGTTATATAGGTTATTTAGCAAAGACATTCAGCTATCACCATATTCGATGGAGCTCTCGATACTGATGCTGATTTCCCTAGGTTTAGGAACTTTAGTTAAATGGATCTAGCTTAAGATAATATGCAATACCGATAATGTTAATTGCTTTCTAAAAAGAAGAGAGAATAAATTTTCTCTTCTTTTACCAATTAACATCATCCAAGTCAGAAACATAATGTAAAATATTTACCGATAAATAGGCACAATTAAATAACCATAAATATCTTACATACATTAATATATTATCAATATTAATATTCTTACCATAGTAAAGTTAATACGTGGATTAATATATTATAAATATTAATATTCTTACCACAGTAAAGTTAATACGTGGATTTATAGATTACACTTTAGGTACTGTCGGAACGTGTCAACCTGTTTTGGACAGTCAGTCCAAAATTAAAGTATTTTTCATTAGAATATTTTGGGCCACTGGCAAAGTAGGGAAATTCACCATGTTCGGCGCTCCCTCTTCAAGCATCTGAGGCGTAATGGGATTAATGGCAACTTCACTCGGTGGTCGGGCTGCCAAGGGCCGGCCTGCCACAAACCGTTCGGGGTGCTTCCCATACTGGTCATCGAGTCCCTTCTGGCGCTCAGCGTGCACCGCTTCATGCTGACCCGTGAACACTTGTTCGGGCGTATAGCCTTCAAGCCCACTGTGATGATGGTCAAAATTGTACCAATCGAAATAGCGTTCAAACCACTGGCGTGAATGACTGACATTGGTAAAAACCCCCGGATAATCCGGTTGATATTTACAGGTCTTAAACTGACTTTCGCTAAAGGGATTGTCGTTACTGACGCGCGGTCTACTGTGGCTACTGGTCACCTTAAATTCCCCCATGAGCTCCAGATAGTTATGCGCGGTCATGGGCGCTCCGCGATCCTGGTGGATGGTCAGCTGGCCCGGTCCCACGCCATATCGCACCAGCGCTTCATCCATTAACTGTTGGGCGAGTGCACTGTTTTCTTTGCGTGAGATCATCCATGCCACTACAAAGCGACTGAACAAATCGATCACCACATACAAAGACAAGTATTTTCCACGCTGCTGAGTCGCTAGTTTGGTTATGTCCCACGTCCAGACCTCATTCGGCTCGGTGGCGAGCAGGCGTGGAATGGCGTGATGCTGGGCGGGGCGTTGCTTTCTGCGCTCACCCACCGCACGCTGGCGACGAAGCAATCGATACATAGTACTGACCGAGCACAGATAAATAGCTTGCTGCAATAACTGCTGATAAACCTCGTAAGGGGGCTGATCACAAAATTCATCGCTATTGAGTACGGCCAGGACGGCTTGGTTCTCCGAGTCGTTTAACGCCCGAGGCTGAACACACTGATGTCGAGCGGTCCGCTGTGGCTGTTCCAATGACGCAGGACGTCGACCATAGAAGGCACTGCGACTGAGCGACAACGCCCTGCAAGCAGGAACCAACGGTATCACTGGATCGCGATGTTCCACTAAGGACATCATTTCTTGTCGCCATCCTGGAATTGTTCGATCATGGCAAAGGCTTTTTTTTGGAGATCTAAGCAACCCTCGGATATTTGCAACTTCCGCTGTAATCGGCCATTCTCTTTTTCAAGCTGTTCGATACGTTTTTGATCCGCGCTTTTGGACGCTTGAGGGCCGGGGCTCGTTTTAGCCAGACCTTCTGGTCCACGTTGGGACAACTCCTTCCGCCACTGCTGAAGTTGGTTGCTATAAAGGTTTTCTCGACGCAACAACTGTCCCAGCTCTCCGTGAGCACACTGATTGGCCTGGGCAATAATATTGAGTTTATATTCGGTTGAAAAACGCCGACGGGTCCGCTTTTCCAGCTCTGGGGCGGGTTGAATCTGAGAACTTTCGCGAGTTTCTATTGGTTTTGGCATAGTGGTGGTTCCTGATACCGGGGCCCTAAATGTATGTTAACTCACTTGGTGAGTGTCTGCTATCAGGTTGACACATAGGGCTGTGATGCTTGCAGAAAAATTACCATCCAAACTAAAGGCTTTATGTTTAAACCAAATAGAACATGCATTATTTTCGTTATCATTTTCAAATAAGGTAACCTTGGCATTAAGTAAGTACATTGATAGAAATCATATCTCAGTAAGCACACTATGCGAAAAATTATCAACTATAGACAATCTTGAATATTTCTGGCTACCTAATAAAGACCTTTCAGAATCAAACTCAAAAACTCAAGTTTGGATTTTTATTTCTAGGGATGGAGATTCGTTTATAGGTGAAAAAGGTAAAAATGAGAAATATGTACTAAAAGAATATTTTCATATTAATAATGCAATAAATACATATGAAGGCACTCTAAAAGAACTCACCAAGGACCTTAAGCTAGCCAAATCAGCCCTAGTATTGCGGCGTCATAAATCAAACAATCCTCAAACAACAAGAAATAACAATACTAGTTTTGTATTAAACCATCTATTCAGGCAATTAAAATCAGCGAAGATAATAGTTGGTACATCTGCACTAATTGCTTTATTAAGTACGGCTACACCGCTAGGCTTTCAGGCTTTTACAGATAAAGTCCTACCCTACTCGGCAGACGGATCCCTAATTGTAATTGTAATCCTACTTCTGCTAGGGGCGATAGCTACAAATGTACTTCAATGCTTTAAGGATTACCAAGAAAGCATTCTTTTTGCGAAATATCAGAATGGACTCGGAAAAGAAGTATTTGCACGACTACTATCCATGGAAGTCCCGTTTTTTGACAGGCATAAAATTGGCGACTTAACAAAACTAGTCGATCAAATACAAGAATCCGCAAATTTTTTAGTTAGACAATTACTTTCCTCCATTGTCTCTCTCGTATCTCTTTTTGTGGTACTACCCATTTTATTTATGTATAGCCCAATGCTGTCTATGCTTGTCCTAGGTATTGGAGTTTTAATGGCTCTAACCGTCAGTTTCTCTCTAAAATCGTTACGCAAACGAGTTCTGCAGTCCTATTCCTATGACGCCACTTACCAATCAACAATGATTGAAATGGTCAAAGGCATGCGAACGATAAAGTCGCTGGCTAACGAATCGCATTTTAAGCATCGAATCAACACTAGCCTAGAAACAAATTTGTATGGTGATTTTCACATAGCGAAGCTAAGCCATCTAGTGCGCGCTATTGTCAACTTTCAAAGCCAACTGATAACAATTTCTATAATTTTTTTTGGTGCGCAAGCTGTTTTTGCTAATGAGCTGAGTATCGGTCAACTTATTGCTTTTAATATGATGGCCGGGAATGTTGTGAATCCTCTCATATCACTAGTGATGACCGCTAGCGGCTGGGAAACCTTCAAAATCGCTAAGAAAAGACTAGAGGAACTTGAGCCTGCTCAGATAAAAAACCCGACATTTAAAAAAGAAGCACTCGATTTGAACGGAACGATTGAATTCCAAGATGTTTGGTTTAGGTATCCATCGAATAACGTGTCAGAATCTGACATCGAGGCCAACTTGGTACTAAAAGGCATTAATTTATCCATTCAACCGGGTGAAATTATTGGTATCGTCGGTGGTTCCGGGTCGGGTAAATCGACCTTAGCAAACCTTCTACTGGGGTTTTATAAACCTACAAGAGGAAAAATTAAGATAAATGGATACGATATTGATTTAATCCCTCCCGAAGTATTGCATTCACGTATTTCATCTGTGCAGCAGACAAATTTTCTCTTTAACACCTCAGTATTAGAAAACGTTCATCTGGGTCGATTAAATTCATCTATTGAAGAAATACAAACGGCCATAGAAGCCTCAGGAAGCAATGACTTTGTAGATGAAATGCCACAAAAAATGCTGACTAACCTATCGGAGGACGGTGCAAACCTTTCTGGCGGACAGAGGCAAAGACTGGCGATAGCCAGGGCGCTGGTCCGTAATAGCGACATTCTTCTGTTCGATGAAGCCACCAGTGCTCTGGACAACCAAACGGAAGAAAAGGTAAAAGACACAATTTATCGGGCCTGTCAAAGCAAGACCGGAGTAATAATCGCGCATCGTTTGAATACTTTATCCTACTGTGACCGGATCGTCGTAATGCAACAGGGTCAAATTGAAGTTGTCGGCACTCATGAAGAACTGGTTACTTATGAGAATAGCTACAAAGCGATGTGGGATGCCATGCTCAAAAGAGATGCTTCGCTGGACCGGGAAGAGTTGAAGACATCGATATCAAAGGACGATAGTTCGAACATTGCAGCGGACCATGGGGCTTCCAATGGAATATAGCTTTAAGGAAATCCATTCACTTAATTTGCTGAGCGATAACCCAGAGTATGCAAAACGGTTCAATACTCCAGTTGATTTAAAGATAATGGCTGGGGCAATTATCACCATACTTGTTATTGCCATGGCTTGCGCCATAATTTTTAAGGTCGATAAAATCGTCCCCGCTCAAGGAATTTTAGAAACTAAAGCAAAATTATTTCAAGTTAGGAACTCGGAGGCAGGTTTTATCGAAAGTATTTATGTTACAGATGGGGCCATTGTTGCACAGGGAGATGCATTGGTAACGCTGGATACCGAAATGTTAGACCTTGAAATAAATAGACTTGCCCAGCAACTGGGCAATATCAGCCGATCTGTCTGGACGGACTATTATCAAATTCAAGATTGGTTAAGTGCAGAAACATTGGCAAGTTTGAGCAACTCAATTCAAGAGGTCCCCGACGCAGTTAAAGGGGCGGGCTACCATGAATATCTAATTGATTCGCTGCCAAACAAACTTGCGTTGATAGCCCAAAACATTGAAGGCCTTGAGACTCGAAAGAGCGCGATTAACAACCAACTTGACATTGCTACGGAATTATTTGAACTCGAGCAGACTGAGTTCGAGCGACTCACTCGACTAAGGAAACAGGGAATTGAGAGCCAAAACAATGTCGACACGCAGAAAGGAATACTTTTCTCATTGAGATCTGGCCTGCAGGAACGAGATGCTGACTTGAAAAACACAGCAAATGAAATTAAAAAGCTAAACCTAGAAAGTGTCAACATTCAGAATAATTTTGTGTTGGATCGTTTAGTAAGACTTCAAAACGAACTGGACCAATACCAACAGACGCGCAGCCTGTTGGCAAGTCAGGAACGAAAACGAACAGACATGACTATTCGTGCACCCTTTCCAGCCATAGTCGATCAGGTTTTGGCGCGCGGTAAACATGAAGTGATTGAGGCTGGTTCAATACTTACAATTCTTCGCCCTAAGTTCGATGAAAACGACTTGCAGATTGAGATCCAAATACCGTCCAACTATGCCATTTGGGTGGAACCAGGGATGGAGTTTCGGGCCAGTTCGCTGGGCAACAATCCTGAAGACCACGGTCGAATACATGGTGTTGTTGGTTTCGTATCGGAGTCATCCGAAGTGGTCAATGGTGTTCGAATTTATCGTATGACGGGTTCGATAACAGAGTTGGATGTAAAAACACCTGAAACCTTTCTTCGACCTGGGCTACAACTAAGTGTGGAGATAAAGGCAGGTCAACGTCGACTAATAAATTATATATTTGATCCATTTACGAAGTATTTTAAAAACGCCTTAAGTGAACCGTCGTAGGGAATAATGGAAGCATTTATGAATAAATTACAAAAGCTCATAATCCTAGTTTTAGCTACGAGTATTTACAGCGGTTGGCTACTGGCTAGCCCATCTGAAAACCCGAGTCTCAATTCATACCTAATTGACACTCTTATATATCATCTAACCCAAGAAAAATATAATGCTAATATCGAATTTGAACAGTTAAGATTACGCCACGGAAAGCAAAAGTGGCCAGATATTTCTGTTCGCACCGCCTTCGATGAAGTCACTAACGAGGTCGATGCGGCGTCCCTTTCATCGTCAATTCGTACTATCGATAGCGGCGTTACGACTGGCTTGGATGCACAATGGACATCACTTATTGGTACAAACATAAATATTGGTCTTGAGCATCAGTATGGCCGTCAAGTAGGTAGGACACTCCAGGGCATCCCTGGAGATGTTATGCAAGCTCAAAACTTAAGTTTGGAAATATCTCAACCTTTGCTAAAACACAATTCACCAGGATACAACCGAAGTGAATCCCATAAAGCTGATCTTCAATGGAATCATTTCCGACAAAAGAGTGAGTTCAACCAATTTGAGTTACTTAGAAATGCTCTATTGGGCTATGTCGCGATGCAGGAGGATTACGATCGGCTTCAAGTTTTGGAAAGCAAACTTCTGTTTACACAGTCAATAATTAAAACGACTGAAGTCCTGGTTGTTGAAGGACGTAACCTACCAATCGACTTGGAGTTAGCTGTACTCGACTTCAGGCGCCAAAAGCAAACTATTGAAAACGCTAGAAATCGATTCAGTCGATCCCAACAAAATCTTACATTGCAATGGACCCATGAAAGCGCGTCAATTCCAGTGCAAATAAATATGCAAGCCCTAGTAAATATCATGACACCTGTCCTAGATGGTAATTTAAATCTTACTACTCACCCTGAATACACACAAGCCAGCATAGTAAGCGAATTGGCAAGTATCGAAGAATATGTTAGCCAACGGGACCACTGGCCAGACCTAGAAGTCTATTACCGTATTAGCAAAAAATACCGTGACGCACTACCGGATGAGCAAAGTCAGGCATGGGGCGTTGAGCTAAGATACTCACTTTCAAACAACCCAACAAGGCAACAACAAGCTTTGAGACGAGCGGAAGCCACAATTGCCAATTGGGATAAGATTGAACTCCTATGGGAGCTAGAATGGCAAGCCGATCTCCATACGAAAAATAGTGAGAATCTGATCGCTGAGGGTGAATTAAACAGTTATGGCATCGAGCTTGCGGGAAAAGCATTGGATCACGAGCTGAAGAGATACGGAGAAGGTCAATCTAGCTATAGGAACGTTCAACTCAGACAACAGGATTTATTGGATCGCCAATTAGCCACGCTATTGAACAAATCTGAATTGGCAAGTGAGCTAGTGTACCTTGCATATTATGAACAATGGGACTGGTTGGAATACCTAGCAAATTAATTACTATATAAAAGGAGATTAAGTATAATGACTGACGTAATAGATTGTGATATACCGGAAGCCGTTAGGTCTTTAGAGAATCTAATTAGAGAGGGCTTCGAAAACCCGGAAGGAACTTCAGGCAAGGTTCAATTTTACATCACAACTGAAAGCCTAAGGATCCCGATGGCGGTTTGCTTCGTTGAGCAAAACCTAACCGTATCGCACAGCGCCATAGATCGACCTGATTCGACCTTAACAATGCCAATCCAAACTGCACAGTTAATTATCAAGAACGTTACGGATGTGGACTATCGTGATCCGGATATTATCGGCAATATCAAGATAGAAGGTGAGCTGGATTTAATTAACCAGGTTGCCAAGTCTCTTTTAAGGCCCTCGAATGATACTTTAGAGCGATTTGGTTATGCCCAGAATCGCAATGCCAAATCCTATAGTATGAATGAGATAGCCAGAGTATCAAATCCTACAGAACTACAGATACTGGAAGCCATAGCTGAAAGCCGGCCTATAATAATTACCGACCTTTATACAAAAGTTCCGGTGAGTGATTGGTCACTAGAACGACTCGTTAACGATTATAGAAATGTTCCACTTCGTGTCCGATCCGCAGACCAAGAAGAGACTGTCGCTGAATTTGTGAATAGGATAACCTCTACTGAATTGGATAGTAATAAAATAATCGAGGGTCATACCAAGGCTTATACAGAAGGATGTTCACTTCCAGAAGAAATGCACAATGACTTCCTACCCAATCATTTTTCACTGGATGATTACATCGCCCCACAAATTTGGTTGGGTTCAGTACCTGTTGATGTTCCCGCTAGTAGCCTGCATCACGACCCATTAGATGGATTCCTGTATCAAATCCTGGGACGCAAGAAGCTTGTTTTATACTCTCCAGATCAAGCCCCATACCTGTATCCTATGAAGGCTTATAACAATTATCAACCTTGCTGGGTAAAACCAGAGGAACCCGACTATGGTAAATTCCCATTATTCCGAAAAGCGAGGAGTGTGGAGGTTACGCTAAATCCTGGTGAACTGCTTGTTCAGCCTGCCGGATGGTTTCATGCCGTTTACTGCCTAGACTCCCCTACTTTCTCAGTCAGTTATTTTTTGAGGCACTAGGATCTCATCCTATGTATAACGATAGAGCACAAATAGACATGTATTTAGATTGGGACTTACTGCCTGCTAGGATAATCCTAGACGAAATCGGTACGGTCGCATGGCAATCAAGATTGGAAACCGATGTATTGTCTTTAAAGGACAATATTAAAAACATTGATCATAACCTAACATTCAAGAATATCGTCAGATTGGATAAACAACTAAGCACTGTATGGAGCGCAAGGGAACTAACTTTGCTCAATGGTGAACCATCAAATTTATCACCTGAAACTGGATATTGGTTAGTAAGCATCAACGAGCAGTTTGCCAATATTATTTACGATTTTAAAATAGTCATAGATGATACGCTTGGAAAAATCGACAAAGAAATTCAAAACTGGGTTGAAGCGCTTACTCATCATGGTATGTATCAGGACGTAGTTCGAAAATATAGAGATTTGTTGCAGAAATGGCATAACAAAGAGTTGTCATTCACCGATGCGTTAATTTTAAGAACTAAAATTGATCCGGATATTAGGTTACTTGAGAGTAGAGCCATAGAAAATAAGCTGACCCATGAAGATTTGCGTCTTATTCGCCCATACTCAACTCAAAGTCAGCAATACTTTAATGAAATCATTGGGACATTCGATAACAAGCCCACTTCAATAGAAAGAGTTCGGAAGCTCGAAGCCAACATGTTTAAACAATATTGGTTTTCGCTCACCGAGGCGCTAAGACTCATTGGCGATGCACTAAATAGTCTTGGACGTTCATATAAAAAAATACTTGACGACATACTATTATCTAATAGGCTTAAAATACTTAATGACCAGACCAAACCAGATTTTTGTATCGACTCACCTCTAGGTAGTTATATTCAAGTTTACTACGACGGTAGTTTCTCCACGCTAAATAGATTGGCTCATGAGGTAGGCCATGCCATCCATCAATCCATCCACCGACAATCTACAATTCATTACATTCCGTTAACCGACATTCAGAGTGAAACCTGGGCAATGTCCTTTGAGAACTTTTTTTTGCTGTGGCTCGGAAATACCGTTCCATTAATGAGGCCTAGCATCGAAAATTTTATCAAGGTTCAAGAAATTGAAATGAACTATCGGCACAGAATGCTGCATGATTTTGAACTCACCGTTTGCACCAGTGGCCTATCTAACCCTCGAGATATAACGTCGCTTTGGGTCAATATAAACCGAAAATTTTATGGTATGAATGTACTTTTTGATAAAAACTTCGAGACAGCATGGATGGAAATACATCATTTGGTCAGTGCCCCATTCTATCTATCTACTTATGCCTTTGCTAAAGAACAAGCTAATAGCACCCATTTTATTGATCTTATAAATGAAAACATTAAAAAGGACGAAAATTATGATGGTTTTTAGCAAAGCAATTTCAGTATTTGGCATACTGTTATTACTAGGTTATTCAACAAATAAAACTCAAACCCAGGCCGATATATATACCAAGAAAAACTATCCAACTTTATATGTTTGGCCAAATAAGAATGGCCACTCCAACAATGAAGCAACGCTTAGCTTAGTTGTAAAGACAGGCAGTTTACAAGAAGCCGATGACCAGCTGGGTCTTGCACATTTTGTTGAACATATGGCGTTTAATGGCACCGCTAGTTTTCTAAAATCAAACATGCAAAACCGCCTAAATGAACTCGGCCTCATGATTGGCAGCCACTCCAATGCATTCACTACATTTGACCGCACAATCTATACGATTCATTTGAATGATGTTACTGAAGAACGACTAAACGCGGCACTAGAACTCTTGTCGCAATGGGCATTCCATATTGAATTCTCTTCTGAAGAAATTCAGCTAGAAAAACCTGTATTATTAGAAGAGTTAAGGTTAAGAGAGAGCCCCACAAATAACATACAGAACAAAATATTTTCAGCTTATTACTCAAATACTAGATATTCAGAGCGAAAACCAATTGGTACTGTAGACAGTATAAGTGATGCGAACGCGCAAACCTTGAGAGCTTTCTATCAAAAATGGTATCAGCCCGACAATATGGCGATTATAGCAGCCGGTGACTTCAATCCTAAGATAATCTATAACTCTTTTTACACTCATTTTTGACATCAGGCAGAAGAGACTGTAAATTCCAGCCCGAGTTTTAAACTGGACCCTGCATCCTTTCCTGTTTATCTACTACTAGTTGACGAAGATACCAACCAAGAACAAGTACTTTTAAAGTACATTGTTGAAGTACCAACGACTAAGAGTGAATCGACATTCATTGAAAATATTAAATGGCAGGGCGCACTGGAAATCTGGGGGGATCGAGCCAGTTCCCGAATAAGTAAAACCGATGGAGACGTCATATGGGTTGACTATTCATGGGATTACATTTCGCCCGAGCTCCTTGAGATTACATTAGCTGCTGGTTTCAGGAAAGGCCAACAGAAATTGGCGATCCAGTTACTTGAATCGGAAAGAATTGCCATTCTAAACGGTATAACCCCTTCGGAACTTAATGACTGGAGGAATAGTGTTCTTACACACGAGCGCCTTCAGCAGGATTCAGCAGAGCAACTCGCCACAGATGCAACCGATCATTTTCTGGAAGGCTGGCCGATGGTAGGCCAAAAAAATTGGCTTTCATTGCTTGAAAATAGGTTACCTAAATTTTCCACCAAAGAGATGAGTGATTCTTTAAAAGGGTTAACGAACAATCAACCTAATATATGGCTGATTGGCCATGATTCAACAGTCCAGCCAGACCATAGCGAACTAAAAAACTGGCTTATGGAGGCAGAAATAACTTTAGAAGAAAATTCGCTCGATCCAATAGAGAAGACTATTGACTGGTCAATTTCTTCTGACATGGAAGGGACCATAATTTCAACTGAACAGTCGGCACATCAGATAACAACCTGGACATTGGGCAATGGAATGACGGTGCATTTTAAATACAGTAACCAAGCACCAGGTAAGGTTTATTATTCGCTTGTCGGTAAAAACGGCCTAAATGCATTGTCTTCGGAGGAGAGCATCATTGCTCGTCTAGCCCTTCCTGCAATTGGTCTCAGTGGCTTAAGAAACCTAGATGGCACTGAGTTGCAGCAATGGCTCGGAAATCACTCGATTACTCTTACGCCCTACTACAACTTTTTTAGTCGAGGTATTTCGGCCTCTTCGACCAGTGCAGAAGTAGACACCCTCCTTAACCTACTCCATGTTTCACTCACGGAAGGCTCTGTCTCCCCCAAAACCTGGGACAGTGTAAAGGAGCAAAATGAAAACTACCTGAAGGCACACTTGAACTCATCCAGCAAAAATTGGCTGGGAATAGTCGACTCTGCCCTGTATCTTAATGACCCTGCTCTTAGAACACTGGAACTCCAAGAACTAGAATCCATTACGCCAAACGGAATTCAAAATATTTATGACACTTATTTCAAAGGCGCTCAAAACTATACACTGGCCATAGTAGGTGATGTTTCTCTTGATAAGGTAAGAAGTGAAGTTCTTCGTGCCGTTGCAACATTGGCTAAATCTGAGCATGATTCTACTCCACCATCAAAAACCCGCAACTATCCAAACCCTACCAGCTCCGTAACGTTAGCCGTTAGTGGGAACGGCACGCAAAGCGCCTCAGTGGTTCTCAGATATTCGCTAAGCAAAACAAAGGCGGTTCAATTTACGGAAGTTGAGTTGGCACTCATGGCTTCTTGGGTAAGGGAAGAATTGACTTTAGCAATTAGAGAAAAAGCAGGCCTGACCTATAATATTTCTGCGGTACTGGATGGACAAACAATCTTCCAAGACAGCTATACGTTGATCATTAGTACCAATACTGACCCGGCGAATACGAAAGAGTTGATTGAGGAAATAGATTCTACTCTTACCGCACTGCTCACCATTCAGCCGCCTGTACTAAAAGTGCAGAACTGGCTAGATTCAATGGAAGCGGATCATAAACAGGCGCTTAACGCCGCCGAACAGCAAGCGGCGGTAATTTCTGGAGCTGAAATTTATGGGCGTAAGGTAGCAAAAAGCTTTGAACCTTTAACCGTTAGTAATAATTTCACACCTAGCTTTCTCACAAATGCGCTACGTGGTTTTCTAAGTAAAGAAGCCGTGCGAACTCAATTGACCTGGTTACCATAAGGCAGAATTTAGAGTGAAGGAAAAATATCATCTCCGAAATAACTTCGTTATCATGGAATAAATTTTATTGATGTCATTTATTAGGGTGGAGTCTTTAGCGATCAAGTGATTGCCACAGTGATCCCGGACCGACAGGAGTAACAATCCAATACGTTTAAAATCAAGGCCGGGAGTTACCGACTCAAGGAATAAAAAAATGGGTGCTAGGGCCTCGAACGGGGAAACTTAAGGCGGACGAAATGGATGAATACAGAAAAACAAGCGACTCTAAACTAGTACACTATACTGAGAAAAACATGAAAAGCCTCACTGGTGAAATAGCGGCGCAATACCCTGTAGTTGATAATCCACAGGCCGCCGCAAATACAATATAGGTCAGATATCGGCCTTGCTCGAGTCAAAAGGGTCAGAGCCATTGATTTTGATGTCGCTCCTGTTGCCCGGGCGTGAGTGCAGGCCAGGTTCGTTTTGCACGTTAGACACGCACGACTTCGAACAGCTAATTAGCAGTACCAAATCAACGGCTCTGATCCCTATGATTCTGGCCACACCAGCGCTAGCGGGAGTGACCATTGCGGCGCTAGGGGGTATTGCGGTCGAGGTGGTACTCGGCAAGAGTTAGCGTTAAAACACAGATATTAGTAATGAGCCACCTATAGAGATCATAGTAGCTGGGTTAACTAGTTGGATATTCCTCATGTCCAACTTATATTACGACTTAGTAGCATTGCGAACACAAGCGCTCAATTTGTTTCTTTATTGCATCGTTAATACCAAATTTCTCATCAAGAAAGGCCACCTGTGCCATCGCAGATTGAGGGCTGTGATTATAACCTTGCATCATTGAAGATAGCTTCGAGGCTAACACAGGGCAGCGTTGCTCAAAACGTCGTTCAACCACGAACGGATCTTTTAGTACATTTTTTTCTGGTTCACTATGGCTAGCTAAATCCAATATTCTATCGAGAGAATATTGTTGAATAAATCGCATTGCAGAAAGCTTTTCACCACGATTATAACGACACATCCCTACATCTATATTAGTAAGCGCTTCCCCTATCAACCACTGAATATCGCCAGAAGGCTCTGGGCCTTGATTAATTCTTGGCGCGCAGACTTGACTATCAAAGTGAGGTTCTTGCCATATCACTCGCCCTGGTGTAAACGGAATATGCTCCAACTCATGGGGTTCAAAAACAGCGAATTCGCAAAACACCCCATCTTCAAATAGCAGTTTATAACCGTCGGCTGTATTACGGAAGCAGTAACCGAATGGTTTTATACTAATCAACCAATCTAGGTTATCGATATAGCGCATTTTACAGCCCGGCTGCACAATGGCAAAAAAGTCTAAATCAGAATAGTTATCCAGCCTTTCGGTTTCAATACCAACCGAACCTAAAGCCAATAAAGCTAACGCTTGACCACTATCCCTTAAAGATATACCTATAGCCTCTAGTCGAACAAGCAATAAATCTTTGTGCTGCATATTCTATTCATCCTTTCTGGATATGGTAAACAATGAATGTTAATTATCAGTACGGGCAAAAGCAAAAGGGTCAGAGCCTTTGATTTTCATGTCGCCGATGTTGGCCGAGCGTAAATGCGGGTCAGTTTTTTTTGTACGCTGGACACGCTCGATTGCGAACAGTTAAAAAGCAGTACCAAATCAACGGCTCTGGCCCCTATGATTTAGAGGTGCCCTGACGACCCCCTATTCGATAGGCCTAATCAACTGTTCGATTTCTCTGGTTCAGATCTCGGTGTTTTCGTGTTGAAAAGGAAACACGTCTGCGAGTATGGTTTGTGGTTGGGGTCTGATGGCACCATTATATCGGGGTTGTTAATTAATCATAAAACTCAGCCACAATATCCTCCAACGAATTATCCTCAATCGAGACATCCTTAGTAGGCAACTCACCAATCAATTTCTGAATCAACCGAGCCACCTGGTCCCCTTCTCGCTCAACCGGTATGACCACACTGTTGCCATTCCAGTGCACACCGTCTATACCACTAAGCATGGGGTGTGCATGGAATGCTTCTGCTACGCAGTCGTCTTGCAACACGAAGGTGATTTTTTTATTGCTTCGATACTTCTCAATAAAGCCGTCTTTACTGCCATCGTACTTGACCGTTCCTGCATCTAAGATCAACAGCCGGTTACACAGCTGATCAATATCATCCAGGTCATGGGAAGTCAGAATAACGGTGGTATTTCTTGATCTGTTCATCTCCAGCAAGGCGGTACGGATTTTTTTCTTGACCAATACATCTAAGCCAATGGTGGGCTCATCGAGGAACAATATATCCGGATCGTGCAATAGAGAGGCGACAATCTCTGCCCGCATCCGTTGACCCAGGCTAAGCATCCGCAAAGGGGTAGCGATAAATTCATCGACACCAAATATCTTGGTGTAGTAGGAGAGGTTCTCTTCAAACCGCTCCTTTGGGATTTGGTATATTTCTTTCAACATCCGAAATGACGGTTCAACCGGCAAGTCCCACAGCAGTTGTGAGCGTTGGCCGAATACGACCCCAATTCGCTTAACGTATTCAAGTCGCTGTCTGCTGGGATTTAGGCCATTTACCATGAGCTCGCCGGATGTCGGTGTGGTGACACCGGTTAACATCTTGATCAGGGTTGATTTACCCGCGCCATTGAGCCCCACTATGCCAAACATCTCACCGCGCTTAACATCAAAGCTAACCTCGTGTATTGCCGGGATGGCCCGATACTTTGGGCTAATCATGCCGTTCAAAAACCCCAGAAAGCCGGGGTTTTGAATCGCGACCTGATAGTCTTTTGTTAGGTTCGTTACTCTAATCATTAGGCCAACCCTTTTGCTATAATTTGATTATGTTCCCGTTACCCCGGCCTGCCTTAGGCCTTTGCGCCAAAGCAACTGAGATATCAGAAAGAAAATTAGCGTTATGCCGGCTGAATACGCAAACAGCGTTTGGGTACGACTGAGCCATTCCAGCTGGCCAATCAGTGGCAGTGGCTGATCCACAAACCAATACAGGCTGGGCACAAAAGACAGCATGCCAAAGGGAATGATAGTCAGCAGTAGGCCCTGAATGACCACGCCATAGATGGTCAGTGGATAGCGAATAAATTCTACAAACTCGTGCACCACCTGCATCAATTCACCACTACGGCCAAAGAACAACGCGATGACCGCACAAAGCAATTTAACTGAAAACAGGATGACCAAACCACAACCAATAAAGAAACCCAGCAGCACATAGTCAATAAGGCCCCAATCCATCTTCAGCTCACGCATTGCTGTCGCGAGAATCAGGGAGCCTATGAGGATCGGCCCTGTGCTTTGGATATTCAGGCGCTGACTCATAATTTGCAGGTACACCGGCAGCGGCCGGGTCATATAGGAATAGAGCGAGCCTTGGCTGAAGCCGCCAAAGGCCTCCACCCACACATAATCATTGTAGGCTAGGTCGATGCCGCGAATAATTTGCGACAGCCCGAGGATAAAAAGGATTTCATAGAGGCTAAAGCCCGCGAGCGAATCGACACCGGCAAACACGATGGCAACGGTTAGCAGAACCACAATTTGCTGCAGAACCAGGCCAGACACCCCTATTACAAAGTCCAACTTATATTGGGCGGCGCCCATAAAGCGCAGCGCGATGATCTTAAAGTATATTGTTAGGTAGTTCACAACATCAGGCTCCCTGTATGTTGAATTTAGATATCAAGTTATTGAACAAGCGACTGCTCAATACCAAGAGCAACAGAATCCAACATACTTGCAGCCCCATATGCAGCCACATCTCTTGCCCAACCATCATCCCCGACAGAATTGAGCTGGGCGTAAAGAATGTGGCCTGCAAGGGCGTTGCATAGGCCAGCCAATAGAATATTCCCGATACCATACTCAGCAAGCCCTCACCGGTTTGGGCAATGCCAGCCAGCATCGACACGGCAATGATCTGGCCCGATAGGATCGGGAATAGATTCATCCGTAACAGGTACAGGCCCCAGGTATTAGTGGTGTAGAAGGCGATCAGGCCAAACAAAAAGGACACCTGAAAACTGAGGACGAACGCCAGACCTAGGGAAATGGTGAAATAACCCAATTGAGCGGCGTTAAGGGTGGTCAGGTCGACATAGATAAGAAAAACAACCAGTAGGGGAAGCAAGGTATAGCCCATGGCAGCCTGTCTGCCCAGCGCGGCTGCAAACATCTGCAAGACAATGTTGAGCGGCCGTACTAGGTTGAAAATGACATCTCCGGTCCGGATCGCCATCGATAGGGTTCGATCGGTACCGTGCTGGGTCAGTTGACCAATGAGCAGGCCGCCGCAGATATAGGTTAAATACTGACCCTGTTCGAGGCCAAAGAAGTCGCCTTGATGTGACTTGAATACGGCCAACCACAGGTAGTATTGGATAAAAAAACTCACCAACTGAGTGAACAACCCAATAAGGGTGTTCAGCTTATAGGCAAATATTGCGTAATAGGAGGCCAGAAAAGGCCCTTTGAGTCGGTAAAACATTGTTAATCCAATTTAATTATCGGGGTCTGTTGGATGCTTCACCTGCAGTATGGCCAGGCATAAGCAGTTCTATTTCCTGATGTCTCGCCTATAATAATAAGCCACCCACAAGATAGCGCAGTAGCGGCCTACTTTATTTTTGGTCGTTGGCGTTGGGAATAGTCCTAACGAATTTTTTTGTACCGATGCCCTTTCGAACGAATGGGCTTTATCTGCGTTCATACAAACTCCTTTTTGAACTTAGAAAAATCCACCAATGTTTTTCCCAAACATGATGCAAGCTGGTTTTTCTTAACTTCCTTGAGACTAATCAATAATTAAAATTATTACAATGGCCTATATTGGTTTAAATCGAGTAGCCGAACAATATTGAGAACCTTGCTTTAAATTCGAACAATGTACCTAAGACCATGGACCATGCTGATCGTTTAGAAAAAGTACAACCTATCGGGGCACTTATCTGCGGTATGACTGGTGATTATCTCTGCGGTAGGCCAGGAGCCCTTCGTTTCGAGATAAATGTTGAATTAAGTATAATTAATCTATTTTTTCATTTTCATAAATTACAAGTTATCTTTACTGACAATTTTTTATCCACCCAAGGCTTATTACCACTCCACAGTGATAAAAATTTAGTTGGTCAAACCAGTTTAATTACAATCTGTTCGTTGTCTGGGTGTTGTTAAAAAATCATCGAAACGACAGATAAATCAAAAAGGTCAGAGCCATAGGTTTTAATGTCGCCCCTGTTGGCCGGGTGTGAGTGCGGGTCAGGGGAGGCACTTGGCACCTGCAAGACCACGAATGAACCGGACTCGGCCCAGGCATCGCCAAATTTAGCAACTGAGCTATACATCGAGGGCTCGGCCCAATTGCCCGGTAAGCTGTGCTCGTCAAGAATCATCAGCTGCTCTGCCGTGAATGACGCCTTTAGCTTGCTATAGGACCCTATCTGGCTCGATCTATTCGTGTGCACTAGGATCTCAAACGCCGCCAGGGCAATCGATGAACCCAAATAAACCATTCTGGTACCACGCGAGTTCCAGCGCCCGCCGAATAGGTAGGCGCCCTCACAGGACATCATGTCATCAATTGATTGGGCATATTTAAGCTTTACAATGCGCCAACCCGCCATGGTCAGCTGAAGACCCCGTGCTCAATGCGTCCGATTAGCTGGTCGATTTCCCGAGCGCCAGCTTCGGTGCTTGCGTGTTAAAAAGGCGACTCGATTAGCAAAATACTGTGCTACCATACTGGATATCCATACAGTAGTTAGGTGGTAAATCCATTGACAACCCCGAAAACAGGCGGCATTAAGGGCTTTGAATCCCCCGGTGCGGAATATACGCAAAGTTCACTGGATCTAGACAGCCTGCTGATCGAACACCCTTCGGCCACCTATTTTGGCCTGGCCCAGGGCGATTCACTGATGGGTGTGGGCATATTTAATGGCGATTTGCTCATTGTCAGCCGGGCCCTCAAGCCGAAGCAAGGCGACATCATAGTAGCCAATCTGAACGGTGAGTTTGTCTGTAAGATCTTTAACATCGCCCAGCGCACGTTGGAGGTAACGGCTGCGAACACCAAACCCCATAGGATTGCCGAGGACGATGTGTTTGAGATTGAAGGCGTGGTAATCCGCTCGGTTAGACTGCACAAGCCCTTGAAGGAGACCTTTTCTGTTCGCCCTGGTTGACGTTAACGGCTGCTATGCCGCTTGCGAAAAGGTGTTTGATCCCGCGAGTCGGCACAAACCGATGGTGGTTTTGACCAATAATGACGGCCAGGTGGTCGCCCTGTGTGGCATTGCCAAGCGTCTGGGTTTAAAAAAATTCGTGCCCTATTTTCAGGCCAAGGACCAGTTGGTGGCTGCGGGCGCCATTGTGCGCTCGTCGAACTACGAGCTTTATGCCGACCTCAGTCAACGCATGATGGATACCTGTGCGCGCTTTGCACCCGAGATGCACATCTACTCCATCGACGAGGCCTTCCTGTTTTACGGCGGCTATAAGCCGCCGGGCCAAACTTGGTACGAACACGCCCGCTTGATCCGCAGGACCGTATGGGATGAGGTAAGACTGCCAACGGGGGTGGGCGTTGGCCCAACGCCGACCCTGGCCAAGGCCGCGAGCCATGCGGCAAAACGGATCAACGGGTTCCGTGGGCTCGCCGTGATAGACGGGGATACCGTCCGCCGCCATGTACTCTCTAATATGCTGGTGACCGATGTCTGGGGTATTGGCAAACGGATAGGTGCCCGACTCAACGACCTCGGCATCATCGACGCCCTAACGCTGTCTGAGCAAGACCCAAGGCGGATGCGCAAGCGCTTCTCAATACTGGTCGAGAACACGGTGCTAGAGCTCAATGGTGAGGTACGGATGTCCTGGGATGAGGTGCGTTCGCCTAAGAAGGAGATCTTCAGCACCCGTTCGTTTGGCAATCGCATTACGGAGCGGGCCGAGCTCAAGGCAGCCCTTGCCGCCCATGCCGAGATCGTCGGCGCCAAGCTCCGCCGCCAGGCCAGTGTTGCCGGCGCCATGATGATCTTCGCGTCAAATTCACCCCATGACAAAACCGGATTCCAGCGCAAGTCGACTCACATCAGCTTCACCATCCCCACATCCGATACCCGAGCCCTATTGGCGGCTATCTCATCGGCCATGGACCAGCTGTTTCGCTTCGGCATTCCGTATTATCGATGCGGGGTGGGCCTATTGGATATCAGCCCGATGCACCGACAGCAATTTGATTTGTTTCACCCGACGCCGGACGACAGAGGTTTGATGGCCTGCATGGACAGCATAAACGGCCGCTACGGTCGCAATACCATGCACCTGGCGGCTAAGGGATTTGACCAGAAATTCTCGATGCGCAGGGAGTTTTTGTCGCCGCAGTATACGACTCGATGGCGGGATATACCGATTATAAGATGCGAGTAGTGAATACCATCTCGGTGGCGCCAAAGTCTATGGTCTTTCCTTGTGCTTTGGCGTATGTGTGGATCAACTTCTTAAGCAAAACGATATATGTTGATTTAGTCGGTAGCCCAGCTTTTAAGGGCATATATCGTTTTAACTCCCCACCTTAAAAACTCATATAAAATTTAGGCTTTGTTTAGGCATCACGGGCAACTTTAGATCTCCATGTTCGAATTAAACCCACAAAGCCAAATAACATGAACAACACGCCTAAGTATAAAATAAAGTCCATGTCATCATAAATTCCATAACCAAGAAACAAAATGCCAATTGCCAGGTTAAATAAATCTCCTGATATTACACTTACGCTTTTAATCATGGCCTTTGCAGAATCCTCAATCTCCTGAGATCCAGATATCATTCTATTTAATTCAATCACTTCTGACTCACATTTATCTTTACAGGCTAAACCGTTAATCACCTCAGAAGCGCAGTCTCTACAAATGCCTCGATTGCACGACTTGCATACGCCGCAGGCCTGATTACCTTGATGATAAAAACATTCCATATTATTTCCTTTATCATTATTTGTACTATTCCTATCGCGCTTCTGCCTAATGGCTTATTGCTCGACCACCACTTCCCTAGGTGCGGGCTTTCCTCAATCGTCAAGAACTCGATATCTTCTGCAGAGTCAACAGTCTGTCGTTCACACGAACTCCTGTCAATTTAGTAGGCGTAAAAAAGACCTTAAGCGGGTTGGATTTTAGATGCGGTTTGATACTGACTAATTACTGACAAATAGGATACGCAAGCAGATTCAATATATTGTCACCCTTAATATAAAATCTTAAACTATCAGATAGTTTTTAAAGCAGGTTTTTCATGCACAAATGTAACGCGTCACATTCCATCTAGACAGCTCTAATTTCCCAGCTGAAATAGCTTATTCAATACTATTAACAGTGTGCATGCGTTTCCGGCCAAGCTAGCAGACTAAAGATCAACCTAATGGCCTTTCGATAAACGGTAGTTATTCTTCTAGCGATAGCTACTCAGCAAATAAGCAACACAGGGGCGAGATGGATTGTATTATTATTCGATAATTGCAGATAACTCAACTACCGTTCCAGTAACGTAACATATCTTTTCGAATCTGATCTTGAGCGAAAAAATACATTTGATAATCAATAGATTTACCAGGAAAATATTCGGTATAAATTTTTGAGGATCGGGTATTTATATTCGACAAAGATTGATAAAAATTTGAGTTTGCCAGTTCATTTTGGAGTTCTGAACTTAACAAAAAGTCGATAAACATATCCCCAGTGTTTGTCTTGGTTGATTGGGAACTTAGGCTCGCGGCACCAATCTCTTGACTACCACCCTCACATGGGTTGGTAAACTGAATATCATGCCCCTCCTCTTGCAGAACTTTCACATCATGTGCAAAGCCAACGCCAACCATAGCCTCACCATTCGCGATAGTGAGCAGCGCATCATGGCCGCTGCCAATTTGTTCCTTAATATTTCCAGAAATCCCCTTAAAAAGTTCCTTGGCTTCTTTATGGCCATATATTTGATATAAGGAACCGATGAGCATATATCCGGTGCCAGATTTATTAGGATTCGGCAGTATAATATCTTGCTTGTATCGAGCGAAGGCTAAATCAGACCAGCATTCCGGTGGTTGAACATCCTTGATTCTCAATAGTTTGGTGTTCGATACCAAACCAAGTGTGCCTGAATACAAGCCTATCGCTCTGTTATCACTGTTTTTCCAGACGTCAACCGACCATTCGACCAAGGAACGGAGTTCCGTTGGGAAAATACGTCGTGTAAGATTATTTTTGGCCGCTAAAAGATGATGCTCAGCGGTACCCCCAATCCATGCATCGATATCATTAGTCTCTGACCTTAACTCCTCGTTCATTCTGCCTGAACTGAATTTTACGGTTGCAACATTTACATTTGCGAATTTACTAAAGGAATTCGCAATCAGGTCGCAATGTCGCTGCACAATGCTGCAGGCAATAACAAAATCTGTCTGCATACTATTATTGGCAAAGGAGACGCTTGTAGGAAAAAATGAGAATACGCTTATCAGACTCAGACAGAGCAAGTTTTTAAATAATTTAATCATATGTATTATCCCTACTCTTTCTAAAATTCATCTTCTTTAGGATTTAACATAAGTAAACTTGATCCGCCTCTCGAACACTTATTAATGACTGTATTTTGGTGAGGCTACCATGCTCGAGCGAGAGAATATAGATCAATTGATCTTTACTCATCGACTACTGAAGCACCTAGACCGTTTATAGTGGCATAGACAACGGCACCTTCTGACAACTGATCGTCAAAGGAATGGTCAACAACAAACAGCTCCTGCCCCGCGTCCGTGCGTAGATTATATTCCTTATGGCCACCCAAATAGCTTGATGACAAGACAGTCGCCTTTATGGAGTTGCCAACGTTGGCTGTAAATAGCCTAATTGCACTCGGGCGTATCGATAGACAATAGCTCTCTTTAGCTACTAGCCGCTTTGAATGTTCGAATTCGGCGCCTTCTAGGGTCAGTTTGGTTGTTCCGTTGTCATTCAACTTAAGCGCTTCACAGGTAACTATGTTGGTATCGCCAATAAAATCCGCTACAAATCGACTGTTAGGGCTGTTATAGAGTGCCTTCGGCGTGCCTATCTGCTTGATCCGACCCTGCTCCATGACAATGATCTCATCGGAGATCGCCAACGCCTCTTCTTGATCGTGGGTCACATAAACTGAGGTTACGCCAATGTCTCGCTGAAGATCCCGAATATCTTGCCGAACCTTGCGCCGCAGCTTGGCATCTAAATTCGACAACGGCTCGTCAAACAGCAATACCTTGGGCTGAGTGACCAAAGAACGCGCAATAGCGACCCGCTGCTGCTGGCCTCCAGACAACTCACTGGGATGACGAGCGACAAGTTGCTTCATGCCCACCTTATCCAGAGCTTCGGTAGCCAATATAACCGCCAATTCTTTTTTAACCTTATTGGCCAATAGCCCATAGCAGACATTATCCATTACCGTCATATGGGGAAACAGGGCATACGATTGGAATACCATGCCGACACTTCGTTGCGCCGCACTCACTCGAGTAACATCGTCGTCACCTATGAATATGGAACCTTCGGACGGAAGTTCTAAACCCGCGACCATCCTTAATGTCGTTGTCTTGCCACAGCCCGATGGGCCTAAGAGGGTAACAAGCTGGCCATCATTAATTAAAAAGTTAACATTTGAGACAGCAGGTTGACCATTAAAGGATTTACCGACATTTTTAAACTCTACTTTATTACTCATGATGCACCATTGGTTAAAGGTTTAAAAAGCGTTCTCTTACCGACAAGCTGATTAAGTCCGAAAATAGCAATACCCATAATCGCTATAAGGGTTGTTGAGTAGGCAATTGGCACGCCGAATTGGTTGTTCTCGACCAGACCAATAATATAGGCAGAGGCTAAATTGTAGTCTGCGCTGACAAGGAATATAACGGCGCTGACACTGGTAATCGAACGAATGAAACTGTAAACCAACGCCGAAAACACCGCAGGTTTGATTAAGGGCAGGATGACTGTCCTTATAGATCTCAGGTTTGATGCCCCGAGGGTAAAAGAGGCCTCATCTAACCCTGGATCTAATTGCTTCAACGCTGCAATACTCGAGCGAACGCCGACGGGCATGTTTCGGAACATAAAGCACACAACAATAATAATCCCAGTATAGGTTAGGTCGATGGGTGCTTGGTTGAAGGCAACAACATATGAAAACCCGATAACAATGCCCGGTATCGCGAAGCTCAGCATCGTGGAAAACTCAAAGGCTGACTTAAAGGCAAAGTTCTGCCGCGTCAGTAAATAGCCGGTCGCGAGCCCCATCGCTGTTGTTAAAGGCATCGCTAATAACGCTAACCATAGGGTAGTGATTAGAGAATCCCAAGCAACCCCGGTAGCAATTAGATGGCTATTAACAATATTGAAGTCGAAGGCGGTTATGTAGTGTTTAAAAGTTAACGAGTAATCTGAGCCCCACGTCTCTACGAAACCCGACATTAAAATCAACACATAAATTGAAACGGTAAATACCGACCAGAATAGCGCTACGGAAACGGAGACATTCTTCACCCATTTTGGCAAGGATTGATTGGACCCACCATCCCCTTTCCCGGTTACTGTTGCGTAGGTTTTCCGACCAACCCAGTAACGTTGTATTAGGAATGCGGTTATGGTGAATACCAACAAAGAGACAACCAGTGCCGCAGCCTTACCGGTACTCGATGAAGCGCCCGCTACTGCATAGAAAATCTGCGCAGATAAGACCGGGAAGTCGCCTCCTATCAATAAGGCATTGCCTAAATCAGCCATGCTTTCCACAAAGCCCAACAAGAATGCATTTGCGAGCCCAGGTCTTATTAGGGGTAAGGTGACAAACCTAAAGGTTCGCAAGGGCGTTGCGTTTAACGTTGTGGAAGCTTCCTCGTAGGATGGCCCTACTCCCTGAACCACGCCAATTAGTACCATAAAGGCAATAGGGGTATAGGCCAACGTCTGTGCTATCCATAAGCCCCAAAAACCATAGATCCAGCCGCCCAGTTCAATCCCAAAGGTCGATTCAATGAACTTGGTTACTATTCCAGAACGTCCCAAGAGCATTATTAACGCCATGCCAACAACAAATGGCGGAGTGATAATAGGTAATAAACTCAGTGCTTTCAGGCGACCTCGCCACTTAAAGTCAGTCCGAGTAATAACAAGGGCAAAACAAAGTCCAAGTGTCGTGGTGCTCAGACCAGTCATAACCGCAAGGAATGCCGTAGCGGTAGCGACACCGCAGTACCCGCTACCAATGCCTATACAGCCCAGGCCCCAAATATTACTATTGAATATGCGTTCGGAAAAAACCGTAATAGAGTAACCCGTGTCGGAATCTAAAAAAGCTCGAGATAGGATATTGAGCACCGGAAAAATAACAAATACCGACACCAAGAAAACAATCAGGAAAAGGGCATAGGTCGAAAAAAGGTCCCCTTTCATCATACCCTTATGAGCGAATGCTGAGGCAACGTAATAAATATAGATGACCGACAACAATAGTGCGCCATACCCCATACCAATTTGGTAGGCGTCTATCGGCAAAAAGGCATTTAAGGCCAAGAAAACTGGGCCAAAGTCGTTAATCAACATACCTTGCATCATTAAGGCAAGTAGCCCCAATGCTGCAAGTCCTAAATGAATGTTTGCTTCATAATCCGAGCGGAGTTTCCGCGTAAAGGCGTTTGCAAGTGCTAACAGGACATACGGTCCCGAAACCAAGTACAGCCATACTTTTTCGTGACCGACCATCTGGAAGTAAAGGGGGGCAGACTCCTCTGCAACAAAATAGCCCAAGCTCAACCAGCTAAAATTAAAGAAACCATCGGTAAATTCATACCAGGGCATTATAAAAAGAACAACTAATAGCAATATTAGATGTTGAAGCCTAACGTTCATGGAACTCTCCTGACGTTATTGAAGAAAAAGGCGGCCTAAGCCGCCCAAAACAATTAACTATCGTGGAAGAGGGAAGATTTCGTCAGTCCATTTTTTAATGATCTGATTTTTCTTATCTTTTTCAGAAAAAGATGGATCGGACACTAGCAACTTGAAGTTTTCCATTGCTGGAGCGCCGTCTGGTACTGCCGCATTTAGATTCGATGGGAATTGAAGTGACCCTACTGAAGCCAAGACTTCTTGGGTTGACGGTTCATACAAATATTGCACGAAGGCTTCTGCAGCATCTCGGTTAGGAGCACCACGGACAATACCAACCGGCCCAATCTCATATAATACACCTTCACAAGGCGCGACAAGTTCAATGGGGAAGCCTTGCTGCATTAACGCAACGATGTCATGACCAAAACCGATACCAACCATTGTCTCGCCTCGAGCCGCCATTTTCACGCCCGCTGAGCCAGACTTCGTGTATTGGTTAATGCTCTGGTGTATTTCTATGACTTTCTCCCAGCCGGCTTCTTCGCTACCGAATGCCTGAAGAACAGTAGCCGCAAACTTATAGGCAGTGCCCGATGTATTCCAATTAGCGATTGTTACCGAATCGTCATAGTCACTTTTAGCGAGATCTGCCCAACATTGGGGGATGTCTACGCCGGCCTTTGCAGCAAGTTCGGTATTGACACCCATAGCTAGTAATCCTAGGTACAGGCCGCCCAATCGACTGTCACTGGCTGCGGTCAAATCAGCAGCCCACGGATGGGTATCCCCTGCGCTTGCGTAGTCATATGGTGAAAATAAATCATCTTCGAGGGACGCTTTATATGGATCGTCGGTGCCGTAAAAAGCGACATCCACTTTTGCTTTATAGGTCGCTTCTTTACATGTTTCTAGTGCATCACCAGACATATCTTTGCACTTGCGCTTTACCGCTTGGGCCGATTTTTCTAATTCGCCTTTAACACGAGCAAGCATTTCGCTGGTACTCAAACGAACAAATTTGGCCTCAAAACTTCCCGATGAGTTTGCAGCTGCAACATCGGCATTGAACATATCAATCACTGCCTTGCATGCCGTTTCATCAGCGGCGCAATAAGTAACTAGGTTACCATTGATGCCATCTAAGTAACCCTTATCTGAATCCATAGAATGGGTATTGGCGGCCAACGTATAGGTACTTAGGGATGCAAATAGTATTGACATAAATAGCTTTGTTTTTATCATTATTTTCACCTTTATAATCTCGTATTTCTCGACAAATGGCGAGTAAGTTCATACTCAGGGAAAATCCACTAAAATAAAACATTTCTTCGATTAGTTTTGTTAGGAAAATTATCGATCTAGAGCGTAGGGGGAAAGTATATTTAATTTCGATCCTGATGTTGCTATTTTGTTTGAAAAGTTACATTTAATATTATAAAGTTACAAATATGTCAAAATCAGTATTTCATATGAAATGTTGAGATACTCCAGATATCGATATACAGGCTCATAGATATAACAATAACGTCCTTTATAATCGTTCACCTTCGGAATATAAGTAACTCTTATGACGACTTCGACTATATGCATCTTAGATGACGATCCAGAAATCCGCGTATTCTTGAGTGAATACCTGGCTGAATACGAATATCAACTAGTTGTTTGCTCAACCGGTGATGAACTTATTACCGCGATCGCCAGCCAGACAGTTGATCTCGTAATAATCGATCTAATGTTGGGACGGGAAAACGGACTCACCATTGCTAGCCAATTGCGGCAACGGCACGACTTCCCCATCATTATGATATCGGCTAACAAGGAAGACACAGAGAAAGTTATCGGGTTGGAAATGGCAGTTGACGATTTCATGGAGAAACCAATCAATCCTAGGTTATTATTGGCCAAAATACGCGCACTATTAAGACGCCATACGCCAAAAATCTTACAACCCAGCGTAAACCATAGATCTTCAAAGCCGACCGTTGTTAGCCCGAAGTTCGGCAAGTTTCATCTGCACTACTCCGACAGGACTCTAATCCATGAGGATCGTGGGGACATAGAGCTTACAAATACTGAATATAATTTATTAGAATTCTTGATAGAGAATTCCGATACAGTTGTAGATCGTCAAAGGCTGCTTGAGGGCATTGGCTCGGACACTATTAGCCCGCTAGATCGCAGTATTGACGTGCTAATTCTCAGAATTAGACGGAAAATCGAAGAGGTTCCTTCCAAACCGAAGTTTTTGTTAACACGACGAAATCGCGGCTATATCTTTTCTATAGGTCACAATAAAAATGACTCCGTTTAGAATAAATCTGAGAAACTCTCTTCGCCTATTTGTCTTGGCCTTCTTCGTACTAAATATCTTATCCATATCTGCATTTCATTATATAGCCAGGGCCACATCCCAAGTAGAGCTAGAACTCGACATCTATAGAACCAATATTGTATTAAAGAGTGCCGTCAATTCATCGGTTTCGCTGCAGCACTCATATTCACCCTTTAAGCTCGCCTCTGAACTAACAACTCTCGGAAATTATTTAGTTGAATTGAATAAGGCATCTGTATCGCTAAAAAATCATGATGAATTTCATGGTGATTTTGATATGCGGATATCTGCACTTGAGGGAACCCAAGCTGAACTGACTGTTCTTTTAGAAGAAGGCATGACTGTAGCGACACGTTTGAATACCTTAAAAGGACAACTTAATATCATAGACGGAGAACTATTAACTACGCTAGTCGGCCGTTATTATTTAGCCATAAAAGACCTCGACAGCATATTTAGCTTAAACGAAGCACGGCGGCGATACCTGAAGAACAAGAATTCAGTCAAGACCAGTGATATTCCGCAAGTAAACTATCCATTAATTGAATTTGATTATTTAGTAACAGGAAAAGATGGTTACTATCAAACAAAAGAACGCATGGTTTTAAATGCGTCCCAAATTAAGTCAAAGGTAATGAATATTACCCATAATCTAGAGGAAATATCTGACTCTCTCAATGATGTGCAACTGCCGGCAAAAAGCACCGCAAATTCAATAAAAAAAATCAGCATTTACTTTTATTCGGCCTTGTTGCTAATCTTGTTTTTCTACTCAATCTATTGGCTAATATCGAAACAAGCCCTACTCAGCCTTTGGAATTTATTAAGCCGAGTTGAAGGAAATATACGATCAAATGTGCCTTCATCGATGTTAACCACGAACAAAAATTTAAGTTTGGATAGGGTTAGCCTCTCAATTAGCATGCTCAACGAACTTTACCTATCGAACGAAATAAACTGGGTCATCGTGGACCATTTAGAAAAAGTCCACCTAGCAGGAAACATACTCAAAGACGAAATTAACGAGCACCTAATTACACTTAAAAATCAAGATACTATAGTTAGTGTCGATTTTGATTCCCGCGATTTAAAAATACTAATTGATGATGAATATTTATGCCAATATACTATTCAGGCTAGGGCCCAATTGCAGTCAGGCTTTAGTTATTATCTGTTAATGGACGAGACCAGCGAACACACTAGTAATCTGCGACTGCGACATTTTGGTCAAATTTCTGGCCAACTGGCCCATGATTCTATCAATATGAATTCTGTTGTTATCGGTTGCCTAAAAGCACTGCGAACATCTAAAACCCTCACTAACAAGAGTGACACCAACCTGATAGACCGTGCACTTTTCGCCGGGGAACGAAGCTTAAACCTGGCAGACCGACTGTTGGCTTTTGGCGGAGAGAAGAAACACAATATCGATTTACTTGATGTTAACGAGACAGTTTCTGGTATGTTTGATTTGCTCGAATTTTCGTTAGGTGAAGACATACAACTTAACGCAAAGTTATATCATCAACCGCTATTAGTCAGGGCCGATGCAGAGCTGCTAGAGAGCTGTGTATTAAATCTCTGTTTAAACGGCAAGCATGCCTATAAGGAGGCTGCAGGAACAATATCACTAACGGTCGACGTAGACCGCAAGGGTCGAGTATCACTAACGGTTACCGACGAGGGTTGCGGCATAAAACCCGAGAACTTAGACAAGGTATTTGAACCATTTTACACGACTAATAAAAGCAGTGGCGGTTCCGGCCTTGGCTTGAGCATGGTATATGGGTTTATGAAGCAATGCGGTGGTAAGGTTAAAATATTTAGTGAGCAAGGTCAGGGTACTTCGGTGGTTTTACAGTTTCCATAAAATGACGAGCTATTAGATTCACACCTAGTGTCAGCCTGCAGTGCCTGTATATACCTCGTCGACGGCAGACTGGAAAGCTGGGCTCGTCTAGCTCTTCAACCTACCCGAAGAGAACCGATATTGAATGAGGTGCTCCTACTGCTCACCGTATTGGTTGCAGATATAACGGAGCATCTCTCATAACGGCTTTTTTTGACGGACAAAAATGGGGCTTGATCATTCGTTTCGATTGGGCCTTCGGTTTAGCCTACCCAAGGTCGACTTAACAAGCGTGGACCCAATATATTTAGCGTTAGGCCGGCACAGCAGTCTGTGCTTGCGCCAACAATTCAGCTACGCGCGGCGCCATTTCAGCGGCGACGCGCTCATCGAGCATACCAACGCGTAAGCGGCGGTTCAATACATCCTCAACGGTGCAGGCACCTTCCTGCTGCACAATCCACTGCAATTCTGCCTCTATATAGACCTCACCGGCGACCAGCCGTTCGGCTGACCCGCACGCCAAAACCTGTGCAGCCCGGTCGCCATAGGCTTGCCACAGATGCGCCTGAATGTCGGCTGGCAAATGAGCCAATGCAGCGCAGGCTGCAGCGGCATCGCCCTGAGCACCGGCCAGAAACATGCCGGGCGTGCCGCAAGGCTTGGCGGTCAGCGTGCTGTTCTTCAAGACGAAATCGATACAGTCTTGGCCCATTCTGCGCCAAGTAGTCCACTTGCCACCGGTTAGGCTGATCAGACCCTTGTTATTAATCACCACGTGTTCACGCGATAACTGCGAGGTGGTTTCGGAATCGGTATCGGCCACCAAGGGTCGCAGGCCAGACCAGCTGGCGCTCACTTCACTGCGCAAGATCGGCCGGCTGAGCCAGCTGTTAGCGGTACGCAAGATATAGTCGATCTCATCATCGGATACCGTCGGGGTCATCGACAGCTGCGCCGGATCATCGGTAGTCCCGATAAGCGTCTTACCCAACCAGGGCAGCAAGAACAGCACGCGTCCGTCTTCGGTCTCGGGAATTAAAATGCCACGACCTGTCGGTAACAGATCGCGATCGATCACCAGGTGGACACCGCTGGAAACCGACATCACCGGTTTGCATTCGGGGTCGGCCATAGTGCGTAAGGTATCGCTCCAGGGTCCGGTACAGTTCACCACCGCTTTGGCATGGATGCTGAAAGCAGCATCGCCAGCCTCGACGTCATCGGCCATTAGGTCGCTGCAGTGAGCGCCCACTACCAGTCCATCCTCATGGATCAGGCCGGTAATGGCGGCATAGTTTAGGGCGTGTCCACCCATTTCTAGCGCGGTGCGCAGCATGGCCACACCGAAACGGGCATCATCGAACTGACCGTCGAAGTAGCTGACGCCACCGGCTAATGGCTTCAAATCTAGGTCGGGGCAGATCTCGTGCAGGGCTTTTTTATTTTCCATCCGAGACGGACCAATCTTCTCACTACCGGACAGGAAGTCGTATACACCTAGGCCAACGCGAAAATAGGGTAAACCGATTAGGCTCTTCACGGGTGTAATGAGATTAATGGGCCAAGCCAGGTGCGGCGCCATTGCTAACATCCGCTTACGTTCCGACAAAGCTTCCTTAACCAGTTGATATTTACCCGGGTCGAGCTGCTGCACGGCCTGCTCTAAATAGCGCACACCACCGTGCACCAACTTGGTTGACCGGCTTGAGGTGCCGGCCATAAAGTCCTGCTTTTCAATCAGCACGGCACTCAGGCCACGGCTCAAGGCATCGAGAAACACGCCTGCACCGGAAGCACCGCCACCGATGACCAGTACATCGACACTTTGATTGGCCATCGCCGCCTTTTGATCGGCTCTCACCCAAGCCTGTGTCGCTGCTAAACCCGCTTTGTCCGTGCTCATTGCCCTGCTCCTAAACTACTGTCTGTGTTTGTATGACTAGTACCTTACGCGGACCTTCGGTTTTGACAAAGGGTTTTCCTTATATGTTCGTTTAGGCGAATAACGAACATATGGGCTTTATTGATAAATGCCGGTATGGGGGTCCATATGACTGGGATAACGGGTAGAAGAGCGTGAAGAGGAACGATGGCAGGTTGTGTTTGGGTCTTAAGCGAACGGTGTCGTTCGGTGGCTTAGTGAGGCAGCATGTAATCCGATTCGCATTGGTCGCAGTTTGGCCAATTAACGTGAGCCAAACCAGCAGATTACTGGAGGTCCATTCTTAAACCGTGTGGAGTATTTTTAGTACACTGATAGAGTTGCTTGGGTCATGGCCCCAATGAAAGATAGAGGGTCATTGGATCATCGCGGCACGGTGTAAAACCATAATGTTCATAGAACGACCTCGCACCCTCCCCCTTAGCATCGACGACCAGTGCGAAGGCGGCCACATGTTTCTTAGCTTCCAAACAACGCTCAACGGCACACCCCATCAGAACTCGACCCAACCCAGTCCCTCGGACAGCCGAATGGGTCGCCAAACGCCCAAGCCGAAAACAGGGTACCGGATAGCGCGGTAGGGTTCGCTGTGTCCGCTCGTCCATTTGAACAGCCTCAACCTGAGCCGCACTCAAACTGTAATAACCGAGTATGTTTGCAGGCATGTTCGTATCGATAAGCACGCGCACCACGGCAATACCCTTTTTGCTTTGCTGAACGGCAAACCGTTGCAGGTAGTCATCCAGTTCGGCAACACCAGAGGTAAAGGCCTTGCGGTCATGAAGCTCAGGATCAAGCAATTGTTCCTCAATCATGCCGAACCTTACGGGCCGCACTCATGGCGGTTTGCAGAGCTGCATTAGGCGTAAACTCGCCGTTAAGCGCCTGGGTAAATGCTTGAAAATCGTGAGCTGACATACTGATGCGCGCTTCGCGATCTAACAGTTCACGCGCTTTTTCTTTAGCTGCCGAACGCACGAAGGCTGCCATAGTGGTGCCGACTAGAGCCGCTGCCCGAGCAACGACCTCTTTCTCTTCTAAACTCATTTTTAAATCAAATCGAGCGGTGGTAGACAAACCAACCTCCACAATACAGCCTATTTACGTATACGGTAATATACCGTACCGATTATTGGTGGGCAAGCGCATATTTTAGGCTACCACTACAACCGCCAACGCACCCTTTAAAGGTTCTAGGGATTTAATGGGTACTTTTACCAAAGGCACGGGGAGTCCCAGTACTTTGCAGCCTCCAGAATAGTATTTCTATATAGAATGTAATCCCCCCTTTTTTAATCTCAGCCAAAATTGAGAGGTTATTAATCACAGTAGTTGTCTTGGCGGAACTCCATATAGAAATCTCTTGAAATTCATTACCTTCATTTATCAGCTATTGCCACTTTTCCCTTGAGCTTGACCAAACGCTGCCCTACTGCCAAGGTCAACACCAAAAAACCAACAGGCATTATGAGCCATACAGCTTCATTGGGTGCATCTACGAGTTCAATCCCGACAAACAGCCTGATGATAATCCCAGTGAAAACTAACAGGCCATTCATTCCTGGATCATTTCTCGCACCAATTGAATAAAAAGTATTGATAACAAAGTAAAGGATAAAAAATGGAATGGTCGATAATGGCAGAAAGAAAGAAAGTCGGCATAAAACCAACAGCAGAACCATAACAGCTATTTGGGCTGTTTTTTCACTTACGCTACCTGAAGGTAGTGCTTTATTTTTTCTTTTAGGGTGACCTAAATCAGACAGCACATCTCCAAGGGCGTTTAGGCATGAAATCGCACTAGTCAGTAGGCAAAATAATACCAAGCCAATAAACAAGTTTAGGCTGCTATGATCGCCACGATAGAACAACGCGGGGAGCAAGATAATTAGGTTGGAAATATAGCCCTTAACGCCAAATAGCTCAATCCAACTAAATATTTTAGCTGGGCCCTTTGACGCAGTATTGCTTGGTGATCCATATGTATTGGCACTCATAGCTTCTTCCTTGCTTCTTTCGAGACGTTAAAATTCGGCTGGGCGCTTTGATGGAATTCATCAACAGAGCCTATCTAGACAATTTAAAATCAGTTGATATAAATATTGAAAAAACCAATAGTTAATTTAAATTTCATAGTGCATTTAGCAATTTAACTCATTCATACTAGTGAATTAAAAAATCAAATAGTTTCAATTAAATTGCGACATGAATGCCCGAATGGGCTGCCTGCGATGGGTTGAAATTAATTTAGAGAAATAATAACATTGAAAGAGCAGATGGGAAAAAACGTTGCATCGCATTATCCTTTTGGTGTCATCCCTTGCGTTCTATACTTTTGAGGCTGGAATGAATAATCATATGTAAACAGCCTTAACAGACATCTTGATTACCTAAGACATAATTAGGTTATCCATTACTTAGAAGAAAACCAATTGGAATTTTGATACGGGTGGATCTACGACTAACAGGGGCCGCAATACACACCTATATTCAACAGCGCGGTAACGATGATCAGTAGAACAGCGCGATCGAAGCGAATTTCCTCAAAGGCTGAATCGATATAGAAGCCCAGGGTGGCCACTCCCAGCAGGCCCAAAATAGCGCTTTCGCGCAGTATCACTTCCCAGCGATAGTGCATCAGAGTTATAAACTGACCGCAGAGCCGTGGGGTGACCTCATAAAAATATCGATTCAGCCCGCGTACCGTATCTTGGCGCAGCACCAGCTGTTCGCTCTGTTTGGCCACTAAAAAGGCGATCAGGCCGCCATTGTGCAGGCCCAGGGCCTGGATCGTGGGCAGACCCGAGGGGCCTAAGGCTATCAATCAAGACACACCCCCTGTGTCAGGCTAGGAGTAGCCCTTGCCAAGTCTAAAAAGTCCACCTAGTTGGGGTACTGGCGTTTTTTCCTCGAAAAAAGATCAATGGCACTTATGCTTACCACTTCTCGCATAAAAGAAAACCATAGGTGCCACAAACTATATTTACTTTAAGGTAAATGAATCCTATACTTATCATTATTTGAATAATTGGTAATTATAGTGCCCATAACAGAATCAAATCCAAAGCGAAGTGCTGTTGTCTTTCCCAAGAACCGGAAGGTTTTAGAGCAACTTGGCGGCAATATTAAACTGGCCTGTAAACGCAGAGGGTATACCCAGGTTCTGATTTCAGAGAGAACCGGGTTAAGCCGTCTGACCATTCGCAAGATTGAACAGGGAGATCCTAAAGTGTCTATCGGTCACTATGTCGCCGTACTCAGTGTGCTGGGATTAACGGAAGATTTTGCGAGGGTTGCCATTGATGATGAACTGGGCCGCAAACTCCAGGACATCAAACTGATGAATAAACAAAAAGGTAAGTAGTAATGAGTACGGTAGTCTATGTCTTTGCTGACTGGGAAGCGTTTGATGAGCCTATTCTGGTGGGTACTCTGCGATCCTCTGTGATCAAAAACAAAGAGCATTTTAGCTTCAGCTACGACAACGATTGGCTGCAGTCTCCCTATGCGCAAAAAATTGATCCGGACTTAAATCTCTATTCGGGAGCGCAGCACAGCGAGAATTCCAAAAACTTCAGAACCTTCTTGGACTCCTGCCCAGATCGCTGGGGTAGACTGCTTATGAAGCGCCGCGAAGCCATTATTGCACGCAAAGAGGATCGCCGCCCAAATTTACTCTACGAAATAGATTACCTGCTGGGCGTACATGACCTTTACCGCTTGGGTGCATTGCGTTTCAAGCGAGAAATGAACGGTGCGTTTCTGGATAATGACGAAAAGCTGGCAGCACCGCCAATCTCTTCGCTACGAGATCTCGAATACGCGGCTCAACAAGTTGAAGACAACCATAATACAGACGACGCGGAGTACTTAAAGTGGTTAACCATGTTGATGTCTCCGGGCTCCTCCCTGGGGGGAGCTCGCCCCAAGGCCAGCGTAGTCGATGAAAACAATCATTTGTGGATAGCCAAATTTCCCAGCCAGCTCGATGATCATGACATAGCCGCCTGGGAGTTTGTTGTTTACCAATTGGCCGTGGGTGCCGATATCCAGATGGCAGAATGCCGGATTGAAAAATTCAACAGCCACCATCATACATTCCTCACCAAGCGGTTTGACCGCACGCCAGAGCACCGTTTACATTTCACCTCAGCGATGACCCAGCTTGGCTACTACGACGGTGATTATGATGCAAGCTACCTGGAGCTGGCGCAGTTTATTACTGAACATGGAGCTAACACCAAAGAAGACCTGGCGCAACTGTGGCGACGCATAGTCTTTAATATCGCTGTGTCGAATACGGATGATCACCTGAGAAACCATGGCTTTATTTACAGTAACGGTGGCTGGTTACTATCCCCTGCTTACGATATCAATCCGGTAACACCCGCTAACGGCCTGCACCTGAATATCACCGAAGATGACAACAGCCTCAGCTATGAGCTGGCGATGGACGTGATCGAATTTTTCCAACTCAGTACGTCACAGGCTCAGCGTATAAAAGATGAGGTGCTGTTAAGTGTTGCTCGCTGGAAAACGGTGGCAAACTCTATCAATATTAGCCGCAGCGAACAGCTGAATATGGCGAGTGCATTCAATGTCTAACCCAGCAACACGAAATAAGCCGCGTTAACAAAAGGCGAATTCCAGTTCCAAGTGCACCACTAGAACTTATATGGGTTGATCAACTTGCTATTGAGAAGGATCAACTATGGCGAGAAGGCAAGACATCGAAAGAAATAACCCAAAACCCCTATTGCTGAGCTAAGGTGGCAACCTGACAATACCTCCGCACTCGCCGGGCAAAGCTATCCACCCCAATATTCAGCAACGCGGTCACCACGATCAACAAAGCCGCGCGATCGAAACGAATTTCCTCGAAGGCCGAATCGATATAAAACCCGAGAGTGGTCACCCCGAGCAATCCGAGAATGGCGCTTTCTCTCAAAATCACTTCCCAGCGATAGAGCATCAGATCGACAAAGCGCGCGTAGAGCCGCGGCGTCAGCTCATAGACGTAACGATTTAGGCCGCGCGCCGCATCGTTACGCAGTACCAGTTGCTCACTCTGCTTGGCGAGCAGGAAGGCGATAAGGCCGCCATTGTGCAACCCCAGGGCGATAATGGCCGGCAGACCGGAGGGGCCTAAGAGCAGCAAAAATAGAAAGGTTAGGATGAGTTCTGGCGTTGAGCGCAGTACCAGCAACAACCCCTTGCCCAAATGTCGAACGCCCGACGCGGCCAATTGTGAGCTGGCCCAACCGTAGCTGAGCAAGGCAATGAGGCCGGACAAGACCAGCGCCAGTTGCGCCAGCAGCAGGGTGTCGACTGCTGCCGGTAAGGCGACCGAGAAGAGCTGGTGATGATACCAGCTCAGCGCCTCGGACCAATTGCCGTTGCGCACTGCACTGGGCCAAATATCCTCACTGAAAAACAACCAAGCGCTCGATTCTACTGGCGCTGAAGCCGGCAACACCCAGAAGGCCGCGGCTAAATAAAGCAAGGTATAGCGCGGCCGGAACCAATAGCGAATGGTGCCAATCAGAGCAAAAAACACCAGCAGTAAGGTCGCCGCCTGATCGTACTGCCCCTGCTTAAAGGCGGTTTCCAGATGAAAGCCCAGGGTCGGTAAGCCGATAAAGCCCAAGACGGTACTGGAGCGCAACGCACATTCAAACCGATAGCGGGTATAGCTGAGCAATGCCGGCCATGCTTGCGGCAGCAACGTGTAGCAATAGCGGCTGAGTCGATCGCTGCTGCGCGCTACGGCGGCGGATGGTAATGGCGATTGTTGGGCCAAGAGTTCGGCAAAGACCTTGGCAAAGTTTCCACTGAAGGGTACCAGTATGGCGAGCAGTCCGGTGGTCGCCGACAGGCCATAGACCTGCATAAAAATCAGGCCCCAAAAGATCTCGTGCACGGCACGGGTCGCGGCACAGAGCAGGCGCACAAATCTAGAGTGAAAGACCAGCGCCAAAGCTAAACCGATCAGCGCCGAACCGGCTACGGCCAAGAGCGCGAAAGCAACCGTCTGCGCGAGCGCGGGCAGCACCAGGCGCCACATGTGCACGTCCGGATGCAGCAGCCCGAGCGCCATACGCTGCAATTCGATCCAGGGTTCCACTGGGTATAGAGCAATATCGGCGAACGGTAAACAGAGTAAGGCTGAGCAGACGAAGAACAGGCTGACAGCGGCCAATCGGCGACCACTACTGCGCATAGAACCGATCCAGCTCGGCGTGACTGATGGCATTGGCCGGCCGATCTAAGACCACACGGCCGCCCTTGATACCGATAATTCGGTCGAAGACACTCAGAGCCATCTGCCGATTGTGCAAGGCGATGACCACGGTCGCGTGACGCGCAATAATCTTGGCCAGAAGTGCCTCGCCCTGGATCGGATCCAGACTGGCGACCGGCTCATCGCCGAGAAAAATCGCCTTGTTACGATATAGGGCGCGACCGATCGAGACCCGCTGTTGCTGACCGCCCGACAATTGATCAATGGAATGGTCCAGCTTTTGACCAAGCCCCAACTCACTCGCCAACTGACCGATGGCCTGTTGGTGACGTGCGATGGGGAATAACAGATTCCAAATATTATAAGGCGCACTGTGGCGCTCCAGTTGGCCCATATAGATATTGTGGTAGACCGAGAGAATATCGACTAAACCATAGTGCTGCGGGCACCAGGCAATGTGTTCACGCTGCTGTTCATAGAGCACATTGAGCAGACTGGTCTTGCCGGCACCGGATGGCCCGACTAGAGCGACCTTTTCGCCGGCGTGAATCGAAAGGGACACCGACGCCAATGCGGTCTGTTGGCCATAGGCTAGGGTTGCCTGATCCAAATGAAACAACGACCGATTCGCCGTTGCATCAAACACGCCGGCCTTACTGGCAGACAGATTCAGGCCCTGGTTTGCCCCCCTGCTCACGGCGCTTAGGCCAAGGTGTTCACTCAATCCAACAAGCCAATAGCTTGGGCGGTGTTCTCAATCGGCGCGTAATCCTGATTAGAGGCCGGTATAAAGGACTGGCGCGGGAAGCTGGCGAGCAAATCCGGGTCAGTCATATTCAACAGAGCCTGGGTAACCCGAGCCTTAAAATTATCACCATAACGCGCATCGACATCGCCGCGAATCGTCCATTGATAGTCCGGATAGGTGGGTGTGCGCCAGATCACGCTGACCTTGCTCGGATCAATCTTGCCGCTGGCCAGTTCAGTTTCCCAAACTTGGTAGTTGACCGCGCCGACTTGGTAAGCGCCCGCCTGCACCTGGGCAATGGTTTGGCTGTGATCGCCGGAGAAGCCGACGCGCGCAAAAGCTTGCTCCGGAGCCATATTGAACTGCTCACGGATATGAAACTCGGGCATCAATCGGCCCGACGTTGAACCCTTCGAGCCGAAGGTAAAGGTTTTACCTTGAATGTCCGCCGGAAAGGCGTCCGCCTCGGTCAGGCCAGTACTGTGGTGCGCAATAAAGTAGGTTTTGAACAGTTGGTCTTCATACCCTTGTGCAATGGCCTCTGAATTGACCACTAAACGCCGCGCCTGAACACCCGACAGGCCGCCAAACCAGGCCAATTGCACCTGGTTGTTCTTAAAGGCGGTGATTGCGGCGGCGTAAGATTTGACCGGAATGTATTTTACCTCCACGCCCAGTTCGGCACTCAAATAATCGGCGACCTTATCGAAGCGCTCCTGCAGACGCGACGCATCGGCATCGGGAATGGCGGTAAAGGTAAAGGTTTCGGCCTGGGCGGATACACTCGCAGCCAGACACAGCACAGTGGATAGGATAAGACGACTTAAGTTAAACATTACAGACTCGCAAAGTGGGCATCGCAGGGGTTTGCTCGCGTGGCAAGAACCGGCGTGGAACGCCGATCGAGACACGGTACTCGAAAATCGCGAGCAGTATAAACAAAGAAGCCTAACCAGACCAGCTGCCCCCAATGACCAGTTACCTGCTCATCATTGGGTATAGTCGCGGCCTGGCCCTAGCGAATGCCTTCGGCCTTAAGCCGTTTATAAAGGGTGTTACGGCTAATACTTAAAGCCTTGGCCAAACTGGAAATATTGCCCTTATGCTGCTGGAACAGCAGTAGCAGGTCGACTTCGGCGTCGGTTTCGATCGGCTCCGGCGCGGCCTCGGCCGGCAAAGACTCCCGTGCCGGTAGCGCATCCCTAATTGGGCTCGGCGCAGCATGCCTTACTAGGGCACCCATCTCAGCCATACGTTGCGCGCTCTCATCGCCGAACACCGTCTCACTATCACGATCAACAGAGGACTTATGGATATCGGACAAGAAGTCGTCCGGTAGATCCCAGAGTTGAATCACTTCATTTTCTGCCATCGCCAAGGCGATTTGTAAGACACTGGCCAGTTGGCGCAGGTTACCCGGCCATGGATGCTGCAAAAAGAGGTTAACGATCTCGGCTGACAGCTGGGACGGCTGCTCCGGGGTACTGAACAGTTGATAGACCTCTTGAAACAGGGCCTCCCGGTCTTGGCGTTTGCGTAGCGGCGGCAGTTCTAGGTTTAAGCCACTGACGCGATAGTAGAGATCCTGGCGAAACAGGCCCTGCTCGACGTCGTCCCGTAACGACCGGTTGGTCGCCGAAATCAGTTTAATATCGACGGGAAAGGCTTCGGTGGACCCAAGCGGCACCACCTTACGCTCCTGCAAGACGCGCAGTAAGCGGGCCTGCACCTTAAGCGGCATCTCGCCTATTTCATCGAGAAACAGGGTGCCGCGGTGGGCCTTGCGAATCAAACCGATGGAACCTTTGTTGCTGGCCCCGGTGAAGGCGCCCTTTTCATAGCCAAAGAGCTCGGATTCGACCAATTCCGCCGGAATTGCGGCACAGTTGACCGCAACCAGGGGATAGGATCGGCGCGAGCTGAATTCGTGTAGCGCGCTGACAAACACTTCCTTGCCCACACCGGTCTCACCGGCAATAAGGATGGGAATATCCTTCTCAATCACTTTTTTCGCCTGAGTCACCGCACGATCGACCAGCTGATCGCCGAAACTTAGGCGCTCCAGGGTAATCAGGTTGCTATCGACGGGTCGCTTTTTCAGATGCCGTTGTCTGAAGTCCAATGCTTGGACAATCTTCTTTTCCGGGCGTCGCAACGCGCCATGCATCTGAAAGCGCCCCAGAGCGGGCAATTTAATCGGCATCAGATCTGGGTGGTTCTTCAGATCGCGCAAAGGGCAATCAAAGATGTCAGATATATGGGCCAAGGCCAGGTTTTGCCCAAGCAACAGCTCGGCCCGGCAATTAGCCGAAATAATGGTGCCATCATCATTGAAGACGATCAACCCGGCCCACTGACTGTCGATGTTATCGACATTGGTATTAAAGCTGAGCAGGAAGTTTTCCGCGGCAAACCTCTTAACAATAAGCCGATTCTCAACCGCCTGCGACATCAGCTTGACCAGTCCTAGGGTATAGGCGTGCGGCAGATAGGTGTCACTGGACACGTCCAAGACACCGAGCAGATCGTGATTGACGTTAAAGATCGGTGCGGCCGAGCCCACCATAAAACGGTTTGACTTGAGAAAGTGTTCATCTTTCTGCACCTGAACAGCCTGACCCAGCTCCATCGCGGTGCCGATGGCATTGGTACCGTTCACCGCTTCACCCCAATAGGTACCTGGGTTTAAGAAGGCTTTCTGTTCTTTGTTCAAAAACCGTTGATCACCCCAACTGTTCAACATCTGGCCGCGACTGTCGGTCAACATGATCATACATTGGCTGTTGGACAGGATGTTTTCGTAATAAGGCAGCACCTCGTTGCCCGTGGTCTGCACCAAATAATGGTGTTCTTCCTTTAGGCTCTCGATCTCCCCCTGTGGCAGCGTTTCTATATCAGGCATTGCTAACGGATCAAGGCCGTACTCGCGGCACCGTTCCCACGAATCGGCTATTACGTTCTGGTGCTCGACGGGTGTTTTAGCAGCAAGGACGTCTGCCTTATAGGCGGCCGACGGCCCTGTTTGAGATTTGTTTGGTTTGGTCATAGGTGGCTACCGATCGTTGTTTTTATTATATCGGACCAACTCAGTTGCCCTTAAAAAAGCAGTGCATCGGGCGTGTCCTGAACAAAATCTGTTCGGAATTTGAACAGTCTTGGTGTTCACAGTTAATGTTTAAAAGTGCTCAGAGTCAATACTTTAATGAACACATTCTATTAAAAAGACCATCTTCAACACACTCAACCCCGACCTATAAAATTATTTTTTCTATATTAATCAATAGGTTACAATTTAAAACCCGGGTGTTCAGCGAAACTTGGCACAACTCTAGCTTTATTCCTTTCAGAATAAAAAAATTGCGCAGTGTTGAACACACCGCAAAAACAAAAATCGTCACAGGACGGCATTATGTCCCTCAAATTAGAAAATGTAGATCAGGTCGTTAACGGCCAAAACCACCTAACGAATGTCAACTTAACGTTAGAGCCGGGTTCGTTTAATGTGCTTTTGGGTCGCACCGGCGCTGGTAAAACCTCACTGATGCGTTTGATGGCGGGCTTGGATAAGCCAACCAATGGCAAGATCATTATGAACGGTGCCAATGTCACCGGCATCACGGTGCAGAAGCGTAATGTGTCGATGGTTTATCAGCAGTTCATCAACTACTCCAACCTAACGGTTCGGGAGAACATCGCGTCGCCACTGCGTTTGGCCAAAGCCTCTGAGGCCGAGATCAACAAGCGGGTGATGGAAACCGCCGATATGTTGCGGATCACCGAGTTTTTGCATCGTTACCCGCTGGAACTGTCCGGCGGTCAGCAGCAGCGCACGGCTATGGCGCGCGCCCTAGTCAAAGACGCCAGCCTGATTCTGTTCGATGAGCCCTTGGTCAACCTAGACTATAAGCTGCGGGAAGAGCTGCGCTTCGAATTACGCGAACTCTTTAAAGCCCGTAACGCTATTGCCGTCTACGCGACCACCGAACCAAATGAAGCTTTAGCGTTGGGCGGCACCACCACCCTGTTGCATGAAGGCCGAGTGATCCAGTCTGGCCCCTCAGCTGCGGTCTACCGCGAGCCGGTCGATGTCTACGCAGCCGATCTGTTCAGTGAACCACCGATTAATTTAATACCCGGTAACGTGACCGACAATGAGGTCACCTTCGATGAATCGGTACACTTTCCATTGCATCAGGACCTTAAAAGCCTGACGCCGGGTGGTTATAAGTTTGGTATCCGTCCCAGCCATATCGGCCTGGTGCCAGACAACGACGATGACCTCGAACTGTCGATGAAGGTCGAACTGGCTGAGATCAGCGGTTCGGAAACCTTTCTCCACGTGAAAAACGATCACTTTAATTTGGTCATGCAGTTGTCTGGCGTTCATGCCTACCGCAGCGATGCCACCATTAACATCTATCTGCCGGTACACAAACTGTTTGTGTTCACTCTCGACGGCAAAATGATCCAGTCGCCGACTCGACTGATAAGGGGCTAACTCAAGATGGCTGAAATACAACTGAAGTCCTTGGCACACAGCTACGAAAAATCACCCACAGGTGCTCATGACTATGCCTTGCGTGAAATGAACCACGTCTGGGATCAGGGTGGCGCCTATGCGTTACTTGGCCCATCGGGTTGTGGCAAGAGTACGCTGCTAAACATCATTTCCGGTCTACTCACACCGTCCGAAGGCGAAGTGCTGTTCGATGGCGTTGTGGTCAACCATTTACCACCACAGCAACGCAATATTGCTCAGGTGTTTCAGTTCCCGGTGATCTATGACTCGATGACTGTGTTCGACAACCTGGCCTTCCCGCTGCGCAATATGAAAATTGCTGAAGCCAAGGTCATGAGCAAGGTACATGAGATCGCTGAAATTCTCGAATTACATCCAGTGCTAAATAAGAAAGCAAAAAACTTAAGCGCCGATGAGAAACAAAAGGTTTCCATGGGCCGCGGTCTGGTTCGTGACGATGTGTCGGCGATTTTGTTCGATGAACCGCTCACCGTTATCGATCCCCAGTTAAAATGGAAACTGCGTCGTAAGCTCAAGCAGATTCACGAGCAATTCAATCTCACCATGATTTATGTGACCCACGATCAGCTGGAGGCGTCTACCTTCGCAGAAAAGATCGCGGTTATGTACGGCGGTCAGATTGTGCAGTTCGGCACCCCTCGGGAGCTGTTTGAAAACCCGAACCATACCTTCGTCGGCTATTTTATTGGCAGCCCTGGTATGAATCTACTTGAAGTTCAAACTACAGCTAACGGAGTGAGCTTCGATGGTATAGAAATTGAACTGTCCGATGCTCGAAAAGCGATGCTCGCCAAGGTACCTAGCAAAAACATCAAGGTTGGCATCCGACCTGAGTTTGTTCACGTTTGGGATAAGCCGTCAGAAAATGGCTATGAATGTGAAGTTCAGCACGTTGAAGATCTCGGCACCTACAAGATCCTGACCATGAAGCTCGGCCAGCAAATCATCAAAGCACGTTTAGATGAAGATCATGCGGTACCACAGCAAAAAGCTTATATCAGCTTTCCCGAGCAATGGTTGAAAATTTACGTCGATGAATATCTGATTGGGGAGGAGCTCGTATGAGTAAGGTAGAGAATAACAAAGCCTGGTGGCTGGTCTTACCGGTCTTCTTACTGGTTGCCTTCTCGGCCATTATTCCCTTAATGACGGTCGTAAACTACTCGGTTCAGGATATTTTTGACGCCGATCATGCTGTATTCGTAGGTGTGGAGTGGTATCGCGAAGTCTTATTAAATGAACGACTGCAGGAATCCTTGCTGCGCCAATTTATCTTTTCCTTTACCGTTTTGGCTATTGAAATCCCACTCGGTATCGCCATTGCTTTAATGATGCCGACTAAGGGCACCATGGCGTCTGTCAGCCTGATCGTGGTCGCCATTCCGCTACTCATCCCGGGCAATGTTGTCGGTACCATTTGGAAAATATTTGGTCGAACCGACGTTGGTCTGCTCGGCTGGGGCTTGAACCAACTGGGCATCGATTACAACTACGCGGCCAATCCCGTTGACGCTTGGGTGACCGTAGTGCTTATGGATGTTTGGCATTGGACACCGTTGGTCGCACTGCTGTGCTACTCCGGTTTACGCGCCATCCCCGATGCCTTCTATCAGGCGGCCGCTATCGATAGAGCCTCCAAATGGGCTGTGTTTCGCTACATCCAACTGCCTCGACTCCGCAGTGTATTAGTCATTGGTACCCTGCTGCGTTTTATGGACAGCTTCATGATCTACAGCGAGCCCTTTGTACTAACCGGCGGCGGCCCAGGTAGTTCAACGACCTTTCTCAGCCAGACCCTGACCAAGATGGCCATCGGTCAATTCGATCTCGGGCCGGCGGCTGCTTTCTCACTGATCTACTTTTTAATTGTTTTGCTGGTGTCTTGGTTGTTCTTTACCACCATCAGTGAAATGGATAAGGATAAATAAGGGGCTTATGATGAATTATTCTAAAAGCAAAGTTGCCGGCCTAAGCCTCTACGTCTTGTTCTTACTAGTGCCGATCTATTGGCTTTTGAACATGTCGTTTAAACACAAAGAAGAAGTATTGAGCGGTCTGACCCTATGGCCCAGTAACTTCACCTTTGACAACTACATCACCATCTTTACCGATCCAAGCTGGTACATGGGTTATGTCAACTCACTGATCTATGTGGCGTTGAATATGGCGATCACCTTGACGGTTGCGTTACCGGCCGCCTATGCCTTCAGTCGTTACAAGTTTGTCGGTGATAAGCACCTTTTCTTCTGGTTGCTGACCAATCGTATGGCACCACCTGCGGTGTTCTTACTGCCCTTTTTCCAGCTCTATTCGTCGGTGGGCCTGTTCGATACCCACCTGGCCGTTGCACTGTCGCATTGTCTGTTTAGCGTACCCTTGGCGGTGTGGATTTTAGAAGGCTTTATGTCTGGTGTGCCACGTGAGATCGACGAGACCGCCTTTATCGATGGCTACAGTTTCCAACGCTTCTTTATCCGTATCTTTCTGCCCATGATTCGCTCTGGCATCGGTGTTACCGCCTTCTTCAGCTTCCTGTTCTCTTGGGTCGAACTGTTGCTGGCACGCACCTTGACGGCGACCGAAGCTAAGCCCATTGGTGCAGTGATGACCCGAACCATTTCAGCAGAGGGCATCGACTGGGGCCTGTTGGCGGCCGCTGGGGTGTTAACCATCCTGCCGGGCATCTTGGTCATCTGGTTAGTTCGTAACCACGTTGCAAAAGGTTTCGCTCTGGGCCGGGTGTAGTTGGTTAAAACCAAGCACCAATGACTGTTAACTTGAATTTGATGGTAGGACAAAAATTATGAACTGGATGGCATGGACACCGGTGACAGCAGGCTTTTTTATCACAATCGCCTTGATCTTATTATGCATGACAATTTGGGAGCTCAAGAGCCCCTGCGTTGAACGCAAAGGGTTTCTACCTATATCCACCACGCGCGGCGACCGACTCTTTATCGGCCTGATCAGCAGTGCTTATATACACTTGCTATATGTTGGCCTGCTAGAAGCAACCCTGATTATACCGTTGCTCTTTTGCATCGCCTGGGTTGTCAGCCTTATACGCTGGGGTTAAAAAAAAGGCGTGATAACCACGCCCGATACGAACTCAACATTGCGTCGCCGAACTTGGGCAGCGCAATAGAAAGTCTTGACCCACCCCGGCTCCAGGGTCCCCAAACGACAAGCCAAGGTCGCGTAGGGATTCTGGGCCAGCCGGGTCGAGTGACCATCGTCAGCTCTGCTGACAGCTAAAGAACGGGTAAACCGAACAGCTCTATATTCGGGATGCCTAAACGCTTTAAACATACGAGGTTGACTATGTACAACAATAAGAAACTACCGATGCGAATCCTGCTTAGCGCAGCGATCTCAGCAGCGACCCTAGGCATGACTGCTCATGCAGACCAATACTCAGATGCGGCAGACCAATGGTTAACAAAAGAATTCGGCACCTCTACTCTGACTAAAGCTCAGCAAGAGAAAGAACTGGCCTGGTTCACCGAAACGGCCAAGCCGTTCCGCGGAATGACTATTAACGTCGCATCCGAGACCATTGCTACGCATGAATATGAGTCTAACGTTCTGGCTAAGGCTTTTGCTGAAATCACGGGTATTACCATCGTTCACGATTTGATCGGCGAAGGCGATGTTGTTGAAAAACTGCAAACGCAAATGCAATCAGATCGTAATATTTACGATGCCTACATCAACGACTCTGACCTGATCGGTACCCACTTCCGTTATGGTAAAGTAGTTGCTATTTCCGACATGATCGCTGGTGACGGTAAAGACTTCACTTTGCCAACATTGGATCTGCCTGACTTTATCGGTTTGTCTTTCACAACCGGTCCAGACGGTAAGCTTTACCAACTGCCCGACCAACAGTTCGCCAACCTTTACTGGTTCCGTGCTGACTGGTTTGCTCGTGATGACTTGAAAGCACAATTCAAATCTATCTACGGCTATGGCTTAGGTGTACCAACTAACTGGTCTGCCTATGAAGATATTGCTGAGTTCTTCTCAGTACATGTGAAAGAAATAGACGGCAAGCGTGTTTATGGTCACATGGATTATGGCAAGAAAGATCCTTCCCTGGGCTGGCGTTTCACTGACGCTTGGTTCTCCATGGCAGGCGCTGGTGACAAAGGTATTCCAAACGGTTTACCAGTTGACGAATGGGGAGTCCGTGTAGACGGTTGTAACCCAGTCGGTTCAAGTGTTACCCGTGGTGGTGCTACCAACGGCCCAGCCGCTGTGTATGCCACAACTAAGTATGTTGATTGGATGAAGAAGTATGCACCACCAGAAGCTCAAGGCATGACCTTTGGCGAAGCTGGACCGGTACCTGCTCAGGGCGCTATTGCGCAGCAAATCTTCTGGTATACAGCCTTCACCGCCAGCATGAACTCTGTTGGTCTGCCGGTTGTAAACGCAGATGGCACACCAAAATGGCGTATGGCTCCATCTCCTAAGGGCCCTTACTGGGAAGAAGGCATGAAGTTGGGTTACCAGGATACTGGTTCTTGGACTTTCCTGAACTCTACTCCGGATGACCGTCGTCTGGCCGCTTGGTTGTATGCACAGTTCACTGTGTCTAAGACCGTTTCTCTGAAGAAGACCTTGGTTGGCTTAACACCTATCCGTGAGTCAGATATTAACTCACAAGCTATGACCGACGCCGCTCCGAAATTGGGTGGATTGGTTGAGTTTTACCGTAGCCCAGCACGTGTCCAATGGACGCCTACTGGTACCAACATTCCGGATTACCCGAAAATGGCTCAGCTTTGGTGGCAGTATATTGCTGAAGCAGCCAGCGGCGATTCCACTCCACAGGAAGCGTTGGACGGTTTAGCTGAAGCTCAAGATAAAGTTATGTCACGTATCGAACGTTCTGGTGTACAGGGTGCTTGCGGACCTAAGATGAACGACGAAGTAGATGCTAGCTATTGGCTGAACCAGCCAGGTGCTCCTAAGGCCAAATTGGCCAACGAGAAGCCTCAAGGTAAGACAATCGACTATGACACTCTGCTAGAAAGCTGGAAGCAGTAAGTTAGATCTCACCCCAGGTTTTCTCCTGAGGTAATAAGAGTGGCGGGCGCCCTTGTGGCGCCCACCACTTTAACTCGACCAAGACCTAGTGTCCGCACCCTTAAAAGCTCACAATTATGAGCCAGTTCACCAGTACGATTTCAACATTACAGATTCACCCTTAGAACGACAGAATACGATTATCTGGAATTTTCGACCTAATTTATTACCTTCGGCAGTGAACAACATTAGCTCCATAACGCTTTGCTGTCGCAGGCTCACGATATAACCCTGGCAAATCCGATTGACGCCAGTTTGCACGACCTTAGCCAACACCCATGTTGGCCCGGAACATCAGCCGCCGCCCTACTCTATACCGGGCGTCATCGGACGATAGCCAACTCGGACTGTTCGTTGCGCTGCTTTACTCGGTTGGGATAAGATGACAGATCGGCCTAATTAAATTGCTCCACGCTTAGGTTAAGACCTAAGATGGCCACTGCACCTAATTTCAATAAAAATAACAACTTTGAATTAATTCAGGATCGGCAATGAAAAAATATATTTTATCCATCGATCAAGGCACCACCAGCACCCGCTCGATCTTATTCAGCACCGAGGGGACAATCTGCCACTCAGCGCAAGAAGAGTTCCCGCAGCATTTTCCGCAAGACGGCTGGGTTGAACACGAGCCGGAGGATCTCTGGCAGTCGGTGTTGAGCACCTGTGCCAAGGTTTTCGCTGAGGCCGCTATTCAACCCGAGCAGATCGGAACCATCGGCATCACCAACCAGCGTGAAACCACGCTTATTTGGGATCGTGCCACCGGCGTACCGATCTATCGCGCCATTGTTTGGCAAGATCGCCGTACCAGCGCCTATTGCGAAACTCTCAAGGCGGCCGGGCATGAAGGCCTAATTAATGCTAAAACCGGTCTGTTGATCGACCCCTATTTTTCGGCGACCAAAATTCGTTGGATACTCGATCAGGTGCCGGGCGCTCAAGAACGGGCCGAACGCGGCGAGCTCGCCTTCGGCACGGTCGACAGCTATCTAATCTGGCATTTAACCTGTGGCGCCGTCCATCGTACCGATGCCACCAATGCCTCCCGAACCCTGATATTCAATATCCACAAGCAAGAATGGGACAGCGAATTGCTCGAGCTGTTTAATATACCCGCAAGCCTACTGCCCGAAGTAATGGACTCATCGGCCGACTTCGGCATCACCGATCCGAGTATTTTTGGCGCCGGCATCCCGATCAATGGCGTGGCCGGCGATCAACAGGCCGCGTTATTCGGGCAAACCTGTTTCCGCCCTGGAATGGCCAAGAGCACCTATGGCACGGGCTGTTTTCTGATGCTCAACACCGGCACCAAGGCGTTGACGTCCGAGAGTCGCCTGTTGACTACGGTCGCCTATCGACTCAAGGGTGAGACCTGCTATGCCCTAGAAGGCAGCATCTTTGCCGCCGGCACCACCATTCAATGGTTGCGCGATGGCTTAAAGCTGATCGGCAATGCCGGCGAAACCGAAAGTTTGGCTGAACAGACGGCCGCCAACCATGGTGTCTATCTGGTACCGGCCTTTACCGGTCTGGGCGCGCCCTATTGGGATCCCACGGCGCGCGGTGCCATCTTCGGTCTGACGCGCGATACCGGCATCAAGGAAATTGTTACCGCCGGCCTGCAGTCGGTCTGTTACCAAACCAAGGATTTACAGAAGGCGATGGAATCCGATGGCGTACGCGCTACCGCCTTGCGCGTCGATGGCGGCATGGTCGTCAACAACTGGGTTCTGCAGTTTTTGGCCGACATGCTCGGTGCCACCGTAGACCGGCCCACCATTATCGAGACCACCGCGCTCGGTGCGGCCTACCTGGCCGGCTTGCAGGCAGGCTATTTCGAATCCTTAGAAACCTTGGAGAAGCTTTGGCAGTGCGAGCGAACCTTTAGCCCGCAAATCAGCAAAGCACAACGGGATGACTATTACAGTGGCTGGAAAACCTCGGTCAATCGGGTCCAGCTCGAGAGTAAATAGCTACTATCCAAACCTGCGCATCAGCGCAGGCTGATGACTTATAAGGGTAACGCCACAGATGGCTAAAGCATTAGACAACCGAGCTTGGCTGCTGGTGTTACCAGCATTGGTTATATTGGCCTTCGTCGCGATTATTCCCTTGCTAACAACGGTCAACTATTCGTTTCACGATATCTTCAGCCAGGATTACAAATTCTGGGTTGGAGCCGAGTGGTATCGAGAAATACTCGGTTCGGCTCGATTCTGGGGCAGCTTTGGCCGCAGTCTATTATTTTCGACCATTATTCTCTTGATTGAGATACCCCTGGGTATCTATATCGCCATTCAAATGCCTAAGCGCAGCCTCTGGGTTGCGGTTTGCCTGGTACTGATGTCATTGCCCTTGCTGGTGCCGTGGAATATCATCCCGATGATCTGGAAGACCTTTATTTCCCCGGCCTATCTGGGTGGCGCGTTCTCGGCCATCGGCATCGATTTCAACTGGAAGGCTGAGGTGATCGACACCTGGTTCGCCATTGTGCTGATGGATGTCTGGCATTGGACCAGCCTGGTCGTGCTGCTGTGTTATTCCGGTCTGACTACCATTCCTGCCGCCTATTACAACGCCGCGGCGATCGACCGCGCCTCGCGCTGGGCGGTGCTGCGCTATATCGAATTGCCCAAGCTCAGCAGCGTGTTAATGATGGCCATTCTACTGCGCTTTATGGACAGCTTTATGATCTATACCGAAGCCTTCCGGCTCAATGCCGGCGGCCCCGGTTACAGCACCACCTTTATGGCCATGGAATTAGGCGAAGATATTTTTGCCTTTAACTATGGCCCCGCCGCGGCGCGTTCGGTGATCTGTTTTATTATTATCCTGACCGTTTCCTGGCTCTTTAAGACGGCCTTGGCTATTCAACAAGCTGACTCGGTCAGTTCAACGTTGTCATCCACCGCAGAGGCTCGCCCATGATCGCCCCCTTAGGCCGCCACAACCCGATACATTTTCGCTGGTTGGCGCCCAGCCTCTATATCGCCTTTATGTTGCTGCCCCTGTTGCCGGTTATCTATATCAGCTTTCACTCGACTCTGCGCGGCTCGGACCTACCGGTTGGCACCTTCACCCTGAGCAACTACCTGCATATCGCCCAAAACGAGGATTTGGTCGCGGCGATTTTCAGCTCGGTCAGCTATGTGCTTTTTAACATCTTGATTACCATCCCGGTTGCCTTACCGGCGGCCTATGCTTTTTCACGCTATTCCTTTGTCGGCGATAAACATTTGTTTCTAGGGTTTTTGGCCCTGCGCATGACGCCACCGGTGGTGATGATCTTTCCCGTGTTTCAAGTCTTCTCAGCCGTCGGTCTGATCAATACCCCCCTGGCCATTGCCTTGGCACACTGCCTGTTTAATATCCCCATCGCGATCTGGGTGTTAGAAGGCTTTATTTCATCCATACCCCGGGAGATCGATGAGACCGCCTTTATCGATGGCTATTCTTTTCCGAGATTTTTTATGCGCAAGCTGATCCCGCTGATGGCACCGGGTATCGCGGTTGCGGCGTTCTTCTGCTTTTTGTTTTCCTGGGTTGAGGTGGTATTCGCGCGGATCTTGACGGTGACCAGTGGCAAGCCGATCAGCATGGCGATCTCAGCGCTGTTCAGTTTTAAAACCGATGTTGGCCTGGTCATGGCGATGACGGTTTTTTCGATCGTGCCCGGCGCGCTGTTGATCTACTTTGTGCGCAACCATATCGCCAAGGGCTTTATGATTGCCCAGGTAAAATAAAACTCTGCACCTAAGTGCTGTGGATTCACAGCACTTAGGCTAGACTGTCGGCCCCTCATCTTGAGTCGGTTATCTGTGGTCAAATCTGTTCTCAGCCTAATCACCCTGTCCGTCGGTATTGTGTTGCTTTGGCTGAATCCAAATTGGGTCCATCTGGTCACTCAATCCCTTGGCATATCACCCCTATTGGCGCTCATCATTGTCTGTTTACTCTACAGCCTGATCCTGATGCTACCCTTTATGCCGGGTATGGAAATTGGCGTGATGATTATGCTGCTCTTTGGTGCGCCCGGCATTATCGGCGCTTGGTTGGCCACGGTAGTCGGCCTGTCGCTGGCGTTTCTGCTCGGTGCCTATTTTAAGCGCAGCGCGCCCATCCAACGATTGCTCGGCAAACTCGCTCGGATATCGGCGCCCGAGGGTCCGCCCACATGGCGCCAGCACCTAGTTGCCTTTGGCTTATCGCGCATGGCCAATCACCCCTATCTGAGTGTTGCGCTGTTATTTAATATTCCCGGCAATATCCTGATCGGTGGTGGTGGCGGGATTGCCTTGAGTGCCGGCGCGTTGTCGACCATGCAGGTGCACCGCTTTGCCCTGACCGTTGCCCTGGCGAGCAGTCTGATCCCCTTTCTGATGCTCACCGGCCTGTTGACGCTCTAGCGGCTAAGCCAAAAGACCGTCGAGTTCGGCGGCTAATATCTGCTACAATCCGGCCAATTATTTCACACAGACAAACCTTATGGGATTTTCCGCCTTAGGCCTGACCAACGCACTGCTCAGCGCGGTAACCGATCAAGGTTACCGCGCCCCCACCCCAATCCAATTGGCGGCAATTCCCGCCATATTGGCCGGCCAGGATTTAATGGCCGGCGCGCAAACCGGCACCGGTAAGACCGCGGCCTTCGCCTTGCCGATATTGCAAAAGCTAGCCGAACCGATGGACCAAGGCGTGCGCGCCTTGATACTGGTACCGACCCGTGAACTGGCGCAGCAAGTCGGTGCGAGCTTTGTCGCCTATGGTCGCCATACCGGTTTGCGCACCGTCATCACCTATGGCGGGGTCAGCGTGAATACCCAAATGGCCGAGTTGCAGGCCGGCGCCGATATAGTGGTCGCCACGCCCGGTCGGCTGCTCGATCACCTCAAGCGCGGCACCGTGACCCTGAGCCAATTAGAATTCCTGGTACTCGATGAATCCGATCGGATGCTCGACATGGGCTTTATCGATGATATCAAGCGCATCGTGGTCACCGCGCCGAAAACGCGCCAAACCCTATTGTTCTCGGCCACCTTCGATGAGGCCATCTTCAAGCTGAGCAAAAATCTGTTAAACGATCCCCAGCTGATTGAGGTGGATACCCGCAACGCCGCCGCGCAGCAAGTTGAACAGATTGCCTACGAAGTCGATAAGGCGCGCAAACGCGAAATTACCTCCTTCCTCATTGGCTCGCGCAACTGGCACCAGGTGTTAATCTTTACCCGCACCAAGGCCGGCGCCGATGCCCTAGCCAAGGAGATGACCAAGGACGGCATCAAGACCCAGTCTATCCACGGCGATAAATCCCAGGGTGCGCGTGAGAAAGCACTGGAAGATTTTAAGCAGGGCCAGGTTCGCGCGCTGGTGGCCACCGATGTGGCCTCGCGCGGATTGGATATTGAGCAACTCAAATATGTCATCAACTACGAGCTGCCGCACAATGCCGAAGACTATATTCATCGCATCGGCCGCACCGGTCGGGCCGGTGAAAGCGGCGTAGCTATTACCTTGTTGAGCGCCGATGAGCGCTGGCTGCTAGAGGACATCCATAAGTTGCTGCCAACGCGACTGCTGCAACAGTGGTTGCCCGGGTACGAACCCGATTTATCGCAAGATTTTTCGGCCGGGAGTAAAAAACCCAGACCGACCCCGAATAGCAAAAGCAAGAGCACCGGCAGGGGCCGACGGCGCTAAAACGGCGCTAAAACGGCGCTAAAACGGCGCTAAAAGCCTTGCCTTAGCAGCGGTTGCCGGGCCTGACGATTGACCGTATGATGGAAAAATAAGACTGTCAATTTGAGGACTCGTAGCTATGCCATGGCATCAAGCCAACAACCGCATCAAACAGCTAGTCGACTCCGATATCGACATCGATCACTCCAGCCTATTGACCGATGTGCTGCGGACCATGGGTCTCAAACCCGAGGACCGGGTACGCTACTTTGCGTATGGCTCACAGATTTGGGCCCCCTGCTTTGAACACAGCCATCAGGCTGTTGCCACCGTTGATGACTTCAGGCGGGAATATTGCGTACTGTCTTACCTCTATCGGGGCACCGACCGCCATCCTGGCTTGGTCTTAGGCCTGCAGGGTCAGCCCGGCGCTCAGGTGCAGGGCATGGTATTTGAGATCAGCGTGCAAGATTTAGCGTCCATCTTTAAGCAAGAAATGCTCACCAATGTCTACTACCCGGCCTGGGTTGTCACCCGCAGTCAGTCAGAACCGACACCCGACTCTGCTGCCGCGCCCACCAAACAGCCGCCCGAGCGGGCTCTGACCTTTATCGCCCGAGGTTGCAGCGACCATTGCGTGCGTTTATCCTTGGCGCAACAGGCGGACCTAATCCTCAGTGCCGAAGGCGCCCGCGGCAGCAGCTTGGCCTATTTCCAACAAACCCAGCACGCCCTGCAACAAGCCGGCGTACCCGATGAGCAACTCAGCGAACTGGAACAGCTGATCAACCAGCGTCTGGCCGAGCATTCCTAGCGCTTATGGGCCTGGTCCGCCGTTGCCCCCAATCATCCTGGCGCGCCGCATTGCTAAGTACAAGCCAACTAAGAGAACATTCGCTGAGCAAAAACTGGGGCCAGCGTCTCAATCAATTCCAGCGCCACCACTGGGCTCTTAGCGGGTTCAGCACAACAGTGGCATGGGAACGTTGGCGAACAGTGTTAATCGCATGCGCCACGATGCTGACCGGAATCACCTCGGTAATGCACTGGACATCGCCGCGCAGGCAAAATCAACCCCATCAACAAATAGGCATTGCATTGAGTTCCGCCCTTGGCTAGTGTACTAGATATCTAATACACATAATGGCAGACAGATGATACAACTCTCCAATCTCGGATTCGAATACGGTGCCAAGGCGGCCGTTTTTAGGGGTCTAAACCTGACCATTCCGGCCGGCCGCAGCGTCGGCATACTCGGCGCCAATGGGGTCGGTAAGACCACCCTGATTAAGTTACTCGCTGGTCTGCTCAGCCCAACCGAGGGTGCGGTGGCGGTGCTCGAGCGCACGCCGCGGCGGCGCGAGACCGCACTCTATCAAAACCTCTATCTGGTGCCGGAAGAAAATGCCTTACCGGCGATCAGCGCAGTTGCCTATATCAAACGTTTCAGTGTTTTTTACCCCAAATTCGATCACCGCCAATGCACCGAGCTATTGGCCCGGCTCAGTGTCGACGACGGCAAAAAGCTCACCGCGCTGTCGCTCGGGCAGCGCAAGAAATTCATCATCGCCTTTGCGCTATCCACCGGTGCTCAGGTGCTGTTGATGGATGAACCGACCAATGGCCTCGATATACCGTCCAAGGCGTTGTTTCGCGAGTCCGTTATTGCCCACCAAACGGCCGAACAGACCGTGCTGATTTGCACCCACCAGGTGCGCGACCTAGAATCGATTATCGACTCGGTGGTGATGATGAATGAAGGGTCGGCGCATTGGTTTGATCTGGCCGAACTGCCCAATTACATTAGCCAGGTACAGGGCCCGGTTACCTCTGGCACGGTATTGCACTCGGAGTTGCGGTTGGGCAGTCCGGTCTCACTGGTGGCCGGAGGCCAAGAGCAGCCGACCGAGATAGATTTGGAACTGCTCTTCAATGCCTTTGATCAAAATTATCCCGGCCTGATGGCGGCCGTAGCGCAGGAGCCACGGCTATGAACCCCACTCGTGTATACCAACTGATCCTCGCCAAGCAGGGCTCCAAACCCCAGCTGGTGATCCGCGATATCGGCCTGACCTGGCTGATCGCGACGGCCGTGGTGCTAATGCTCCACATCAGTTCGGTCGGTACCTTTACCGATTACTCGGGCATCTTCGCCTTCGCGCTGCTCTTTATGGCCCAATTGGAGTTGGGCAACCATACCTTCGATGAATACAAGCAGGCAGGCTCTGCCGCCCAATGGTTAATGCTGCCCGCCGACCCGTTCGAGAAGTGGTTGAGTAGCTTCCTGACCAGCTTTCTAGTGGTGCTGATTTTTTTGCTGGTGCTGTCGGTCTCAACGCTAACGGCCAATCTGTTGGTGGGCCTGTTTGGCTGGGGCAACTTGGTGCCGATCTTTAATCCCGTCGGGTTGGCGGCGCTGCAGTTATTTAAGCTCTACGTCTGGCTCCATCCATTGTTATTTTTCAGTGCTATTTATTTTAAAAAACGGCCGATGATAAAAATCTTTGGCGCCCTGTCATTGCTGTTGATTGTCTGGCTGTTCTACACCGCTGCTTTGGTGAACTGGCTGCTCGGCGATCTCATCAACGCCACCATTGCCAACTTTGAAACCCAGGTACTTAAGGGCGATGCCATCCATATCGGCAAATTCCTGGTGCTGCGCAGTACCGGGTTAGAGTTCACCTCGAACCTCTTTACCCAGGTCGGCAGCAGTCTGCTAAGCGTTCTCTATTTTGGCTTTTTCTGGGGCCTGTCTTACCTACGCTTTAAGGAGTTGGAGCTATGATTCAATTTGACTCCGCCAGTACCATCTACTTACAGGTGGCCGACTTTATGACCGAGCAGATTCTCACCGAAGCATGGCCCGAACAGGAACGCATCCCGTCGATCCGGGAGCTTGCCGCGCTGGTCCAGGTGAATCCCAATACGGTGATGCGCTCGTTCGCCTACTTGCAGGACAACGACATTATTACCAACAGGCGGGGGGTCGGCTATTTCGTCAATGAGCACGGCAAGCAGACCGTTCAGGCGTTAAAAAAAGTGGCTTTTATTGATGCCAAACTGCCGCGTATCTTCCATGAGGCCGCCCTATTGGCGGTCACCCCAAATGAATTACGTGAACTGTATAACCAGTTTTTAGGGAGCCAAGCATGACTTCTGTAAGCCTTGCCATACGCCGGATGAAACTCACCAACAAGATCCTCGCCGCCACCCTGCTGAGCCTCTTTGTGGCCACTGCCGCGGCGCTGATCTGGTTGAGATTGAGCGGCATTTAGTTCGCCGTCAAGTAGTGCACCGAAAACAGCTGCTGCGCGTCGGTATAGCAGTGCGTGCAGTCGAAGCCGCCATTGCGCGCCAGCAACTGAAACGATTCGAGCGAGTACTTGTAGGAGTTTTCGGTGTGAATGCTCTCCTGTTCGGCAAAGGCAAAACGCCGACCCTCGATCTGAATGTCCTGCTGCACCGTGGAGATCAGATGCATCTCGATGCGCGACCGTTCAACGTTATAGATCGCCCGATGACAGAAGGTGTCCAGATCCAGATCGGTCTGATAAGTATTTTGGATACGCTGTAATAAATTCATATTGAAGGCGGCCGTTACCCCTTGAGCATCGTTATAGGCGGCCAATATGCGTTCAGCCGGTTTCACCAGGTCGACCCCGATCAAGAGGGCATCGCCCTCGCCCAACAAGGCGCGAATGTGTTTGATAAAGTGGATCGCCGCCTGGGGCTCAAAATTACTGATCGTCGAGCCGGGAAAAAACACCAGCTTCTTATGCTCGGATTGGTGGCTAAATTGCTCGGGCAATTGGATCGGTGACAGGTAATCGGCCACCACGGGAAACACCGCCAGCTCAGGATACTGTTGCGCTAACTGCGCTGAGCTGGCGAGCAAAATTTCTTCGCTGATGTCGATTGGAATGTAGGTGCGCGGCGAGCTGAGGGCGTCGATCAACTTGCGGATTTTGATCCCGGCACCGGAGCCGAATTCCAAAATATCGGCATGGGGCCCAATATATTGCGCGACCTCCGGCAAGGCGCGCGCCAAAATCGCCAGTTCCGTTCGGGTGTGGTAATACTCCGGCGTCTGACAAATTTGGTCGAACAGTTGCGAGCCCTTCTCATCGTAAAAATATTTGCACGGCAGAGTTTTTTGGCCAACGGCCGACCAACCGGCAAAGATATCTTGCAAAAACAGATCGTCCTGGTTGACCTGCGTTTGACGGTGAATATTGAGGTCAGTCATCCTTTGCCATCCTTATGCCACTAAATTGCCAACGGGTCGCGGCCGGGAAAAAATTCCGATAGCTCGCGCGAATATGGTTCGGTGGCGTAATGCAGGAACCGCCACGCAGGACAAACTGATTGCTCATAAACTTGCCATTGTACTCACCCACCGCGCCGGCTTCCGGCCGGTAACCGGGATAGGGCTGGTACTGCGATTGGGTCCATTGCCAGAGGCAATTATAGAGCTGATCCGCTGACTGGGACTGCGACTGGGGGGCCAGGATGGTCGGGTCATAAACAGAGTCTGACGGCTCGACCCGGGCCGCCGCATGCTCCCATTCGAATTCCGTGGCCAAGCGGCAGCCACACCACTGTGCGTAGGCCATGGCTTCAAACAGACTAATATGGCGCACCGGCGCATGCGGATCGAGCGCGTGCAGCCCGGCCAAACTGTATTGCCACCATTGCTCGGCGCGGCGTAACCAATAGAGCGGTTGGCTGATCTGTTCTCGACACCGCCACGCCCAACCCTCTGACAGCCAATGCAGTGGATCGTTGTAGCCACCTGCGTCGATAAAGGCCGCGTATTCGCCATTGGTGACCAAGCGATCGGCTAGAGCAAATGGGTACAGGCGCACCTGATGGCGAGGCAACTCATTGTCGAAGCGAAAGCTTGGTAAATCATCGAAGCGAAAGCTTGGTAAATCGTCGAAGCGAAAGCTTGGTAAATCGTCGAAGCGAAAGCTTGGTGAATCGTCGACCTGGACGTCCGATGCATCGCCTGGTGCGGGCGCACCAATCTCGACCAAACCGCCCGGGTGATGCCACCAGCCGAGCGCGACGACCGGAGCAAAGGCCTGTACCGGCACGGTCACCGCCGGATAGAGCGGATTGATTGAAAACAGATGTTGGAGGTCGGTGATCAACAGCTCTTGGTGCTGTTCTTCGTGCGCTAAGCCGAGCGGCAATAAAGAGTCCAGTCTATTGAGCAGCTCAGGGCTCGATTGGCTCAGCAGCTGGGTCATATGCTTGTCGACATGGTGCCGATAGGCCAGCACCTCAGGCGCGCCAGGGCGGGTAATCGCGCCCCGTTGGGCGCGCGGAAACTGCTCGCCGATGCTGTTGTAATAGGAGTTAAACAGATATTCAAAAGCGGGATCGAACGCCGAATAGCCGGGTAAATTGGGTTTCAGTACAAAGGTTTCAAAGAACCAGCTGGTGTGCGCCAGATGCCACTTCACCGGGCTGGCATCGGGCATCGACTGCGCCGTTTGATCGGCTTCACTCAGGGGTTTAACCAGGGTCTCGGTCCGCTCGCGCGTCTTCTGATAAGCTGAGAGCCATGGGCCGCTTGCGTCAGCGACGCGCCGTGCTGTCATCGGATATCTCCTTACGATCTATTGCCGGCAAATGGACTACACCAGAGCGGCAGCCCTGATGATGCGATGACCTAATATAAGCACAGGCTGAGGGCTAATCAACCATCGCGCGCCACTGCATCGACGCCGGGCAACGTAACTGCGTGTCTAGCCTGAAGGAGTGCCGGCGAACTGGCCTATTGGCCGCGCGAGTCGATCGGACTTTCCAGACCCTGCATTCTGTGTTTTGATCGCGCCAAACCAACGGAATTCTACGATGACGCAAACCATCTGGATTAAAAATCCACGCGCGGTCTTTACCGCCAACGCCCAAGATGCCCGCGGCGGTATCCTGATTCGCGGCACGACCATTGTCGAATTGGTCGCGCTCGGCGCGCAGCCGGTTGCGGCCGTCGATCAAGAATTCGATGCCACGGATCTGGTGTTGCTGCCCGGCCTGGTCAATACCCACCATCATCTGTACCAAACCCTAACCCGGGCGGTGCCGGCGGCGCTTAACAAGCGGTTATTTCCCTGGCTAAAAACCCTCTACCCGATTTGGGCCGGCTTGCAGCCGGAGATGTTGCACAGCGCGACCCAGTTGGGCCTGGCCGAACTGCTTCTGTCCGGCTGCACGACCGTGGCCGATCATCATTATCTGTTCCCGCTGGCGTTGACCGAGGCCATCGATATCCAGGTTGAGGCGGCCGCACAGATGGGCTCGCGGGTCGTGCTCACGCGCGGTTCGATGAGTTTGGGTGAACGGGATGGCGGTCTGCCGCCGCAGTCGACGGTGCAAACCGATGAGCAGATTCTGCGCGACTGCGAGCGGGTCATCATGCGCTTTCACCAAAGGGGTGCCGGCGCCATGGTGCAGATAGCGCTGGCGCCCTGCTCACCCTTTTCGGTTACCTCCGAACTGATGCGGCAAACCGCCGCGTTGGCCAAACAACGCGGCGTGATGTTGCATACCCACCTGGCCGAGACCTTCGATGAGAATGCGTTTTGCCTGCAGATGTTTGGTTTGCGGCCGCTCGATTATCTGGAGTCGGTCGACTGGCTACACGAGCGCACCTGGTTAGCGCACGGCATCCACTTTAACGATGCGGAGATTCAGCGCATGGGCGCGGCGCGCATCGGGGTGAGCCATTGTCCCAGTTCCAATATGGTGCTCGCCTCGGGCATAGCCCGTACGAAAGAGATGGAGGCGGCTGGGGTTAAGGTAGGTCTGGGCGTCGATGGCTCGGCGTCCAATGACGGCTCCAACCTGATACAAGAAGTGCGTCAGGCGTTATTGATTGGCCGATTGCGTTATCAGGCCGATGAGGTCAGCCATCTGGATGCTCTGCGTTGGGCCACCAAGGGCTCGGCACAAGTCTTGAATCGCGACGATATAGGCGAGCTGGCGGTGGGTAAACAGGCCGATCTGGCGCTCTTTTCGCTCGCGGAGGCACGTTTCTCCGGCGCCCACGATGCCCTCGCGGCCTTGGTGCTGTGCGGGGCTCATCGCGCCGAACATGTGATGGTGGCCGGCCGCTGGCGGGTGACCGATCACCGCCTTGTCGATCAAGACTTGGACACCATCCAACGCAGACATCGACACCAGGCCGAACAACTGCTCAAGCAGCAGGGCTAAGGCCAAGGCCAGGCGGCCGCGCGGTCGGCGTGCAACGCACTCCGCTAGTGGCTGCGGACTAATGAACTATGGAGAATTTCGCTACATTGGAGGATGATGCTCACTAGATTTGCACTACACCAAACAATTGTTTGAATGTTTTATATTTAACGGTTTTTCAAAACCAATGAACAACCTTGGAATGCTCCTTACTCTGATTCAAAGAGACCCAGACTATGACCATAAATCCTGAACTGTTTGCCACCGAATCCTATGTCGATGGCCAATGGCTGGCCAGCAGCACGCGTTTTGATGTCACCAATCCGGCCACCGGCGAGTTACTGGCCCAGATCGCCGACGGGTCCGTCGCGACGGCCGAACAGGCCGTGGCCGCGGCCAAACGCGCCTTGCCCGCCTGGCGCGCAAAATCCGCCAATGAGCGTGCCATCCTGCTGCGTCGCTGGCACGACCTAATGATCCAATACAAGGCCGATCTGGCACTGATCATGACCTTAGAACAGGGTAAACCGCTGGCCGAGGCCACTGCTGAAGTCGGCTACGGTGCCTCCTTTGTTGAATGGTTTGCCGAAGAAGCCAAGCGCGTCTACGGCGAGACCATCCCCAGCCCGTCTGCCGACCGACGCTATGTGGTGATTAAGCAGCCGGTTGGCGTGGTCGCGGCCATAACGCCGTGGAACTTCCCCAACTCGATGATCACCCGTAAGGCAGCACCCGCCCTCGCCGCCGGCTGCACCTTTGTGATTCGACCCGCATCCGAGACGCCCCTATCCGCTCTAGCGCTGGCCAAGCTGGCCGAAATGGCTGGCATCCCAGCAGGGGTGTTCAATATCGTAGTCGGCAGCGACGCGCGCGGCATTGGCAAGGTATTAACCGAAAGCCCGGATGTCGCTAAGTTTTCCTTTACCGGTTCCACCCCGGTCGGCAAGTTGCTGATCGCTCAGGCGGCCAGCACTGTGAAGAAAGTCTCCATGGAGTTGGGCGGTAACGCGCCCTTTATCGTCTTCGACGATGCCGATATCGATGCCGCCGTGAAGGGCGCAATGATGTCGAAATATCGCAACGCCGGGCAAACCTGCGTGTGCACCAATAGATTCCTGGTGCAGGACAGTGTTTACGATGTCTTCGTCGAGAAACTGACCGCAGCGGTGCAGCAACTCACGGTCGGCAACGGCATGACCGAGGGCACGATTATTGGCCCACTAATCCACCCCCAGGCGATGGCCGAGATCGACCGTAAGGTTCAGGCCTCGGTCGCCCTGGGCGCCCAGGTAGTTACCGGTGGCGCGCCGCATGCATTGGGCGGCTCGTTCTATCAGCCCACTGTGCTGACCCATGTGACCAACGATATGCCGATCGCCAAACTGGAGATTTTCGGCCCGGTCTCGGCGGTAATGAAGTTCAGCCGCGAAGCAGACGCCATCGCGATCGCCAATGACACCGACTTCGGTCTGGCGGCCTACTTTTACGCCCGTGATATCGGCCGCATCTGGCGCGTTGCCGAGACACTGGAATACGGCATGGTGGGTATTAACGAAGGCATCATCTCCAATACCGCAGCCCCCTTCGGCGGCATGAAGTCATCCGGCCTGGGTCGTGAAGGCTCCAAACACGGTATCGACGAATACCTGGAAATTAAATACCTGTGCATGGGCGGCCTAGACAGCTGAACCATTAGAAATACCACGCATTGCACCGCACCGGGGTCGCCGCGATAGCTCGCGGTATGGCTAATATCTATAACGTTTAGGTCTCGCAGGCGCTCACTGCGCAGATGTGGGACGTGGATAGCGATTGAGCTAGTGCGCAGCGTTGCCGCCGACAGGAGGTAAGATCAATGCACGAACTGTCGCTGTGTCAGGCCTTAGTCACTTTGGTACGCGAGCGCGTTGGCCCGCGGCCAATAACCCAATTGCGTCGCATTACCGTCGCCATCGGCTCGCTCGCCGGCGTCGATGCCGATGCCTTTGCTTTTGCCTTTGGCGCGATACGCGATCAGGCCTTACATACGGCTTGCCAGCTTGAATTGGTGTCGGTTGCGGCCATGGCTGTGTGCGATAATTGCGGTCGGCGCGGCGCCATTGTCTATGCATCCGCCGGCTGCGTTCGCTGCGGCCATTGGCCGTTGGTGCTGGAACCCGGAGGCGATGATATCTACCTCAGCGACCTGCAATTTATCGACTCAGGCTGCGACATTAATTCTATACAATAGAGCGTTTTAGAACGCGAACGCATAGGCTTTTTCGTTCAATCGATTGAGCGTTGGTAAAGGTGTTTTTTAATCTAAATAATTGACCCACATCAGGCTAAAACGGTAACAGCGTTTTACTATTCAGAATCCAGATACAAAACCGAGCTGCGCGGTCCGGTCGTTACCTCTACTGGTCCAATATAACACTCCGTTAACTGGAGGTTGTTTATGTGCGGAACGTGTGGCTGTACTCCATTAGATACCCCAACCCGGCTGATCGATCCACCGGCGGGTTCCCCTGCGTTAGGTTCCCCTGGGTTAGGTTCCCCTGGGTTAAAAGTTGCGTCAGCCGGCTGGCAGCCACCCCAAACCCCAGAGCACGACAGCGTCCAATTTCAAACCAGCCTCTATGCCCATAACCGCCAGCTAGCCATGGATTTGCGCCACCGCCTGATGGCCGAACGAATCCTGCTGTTCAATCTCGTGTCCAGCCCGGGGGCGGGTAAAACCACCCTATTGTTGGCCACCCTGCGCCGACTCGCAGCGCGCACCAAGGCTTGTGTAATTGAGGGTGACCAACAGACTGAACTCGATGCCCTGCGCATTCGGGCCACGGGCACTCCTGCGTTGCAGATCAATACCGGCCAGGCTTGCCACTTGGATGCGCAACGGGTCAGTGAGGCGCTTGAGCAGCTGCGGCCCGAGACAGGGTCGCTGGTCTTTATCGAAAATGTCGGCAACCTGATTTGCCCAGCCCATTTCGATCTCGGTGAGGCGTTGCGCGTGGTGCTGCTGTCTGTGACCGAGGGCGATGACAAGGCGCTCAAATATCCCGATATCTTTGCCAGCGCCGACTTGGTGTTAATTACCAAGTGCGATCTGCTGCCCTATGTCGATTTTAATTTGGCCCATGCGCGCGCCAACATCCAAAAAATAAACCCCAACCTAGAGGTGTTAACCAGCGCCTGTGGCCGTAAGAGCAACCTCTCGGCCTGGCTGTCGTGGCTCACGACTCAGCAGCAGGCATTTATTCGCGAGCACAGTCCCAATGACCACCCGGCTTAAGCCGTTGCCAACCCTCAGCGCGACGCCGATGCGCCGGGTGCAACTGCTGCTGCGCGGCCAGGTGCAGGGTGTCGGGATGCGGCCCTATGTTTATCGTCTGGCCCAGCGTTTGGGCGTGAGCGGTTTTATCCGTAACAACAGCGACGGCGTGATCGTGGAAGTTCAGGGCCCACAGCTCGATCACTTTTGTCAGCAATTTTGGGCGCAATTGCCGCCACCGGCGCGTATCGAAGACTGTCAACGCTCCGAACTGGCCGTTCGAGTCGGCGAACGCCACTTTACTATTGCTCAGAGCAACGCTAGCCGGTCGCCCCTAGATCCGTTGCCCGATCTGCCGCCCTGTGATCGGTGTCTAGCAGAACTGTTCAATCCCACGAGCCGTTACTTTTCGTACCCCTTTATCAGCTGCGCGCACTGCGGCCCGCGCTATAGCATTACCCGCACCTATCCGTTCGACCGAGCGAATACCAGCATGGCGGCCTTTGCCCTGTGTCCGGTCTGCACGGCACAGTATCGCGCTGCCGAAGACCGCCGCTTTCACGCCCAAACCATCTCCTGCCCGACCTGCGGGCCGCGCTATGACCGGCCGCTGAGCGAGGTTGTCGCCAGCATCGAGGCGGGCGGTCTGGTCGCGATTCAGGCCATTGGCGGCTACCAACTGATCTGTGATGCCCATCGGCCCGCCGCCATTGCGCGCTTGCGCCAATTTAAGCAGCGCCAAATCAAGCCTCTGGCAATTATGACCTTGAACAGCCGGTCGGCGCAGCAGTGGGTGCACTTGAGCGATGCCGGCAGGGCCGATTTACAGTCCCCAGAACGCCCTATACTGATCGCCCCAGCGCGCAATGCGCAAGCGGAGCTGGCCCCTCATTTGACCAGCCTAGGGGTAATGGTGCCAAACAGCGCCCTGCACTATCTATTATTTTATGGCCTGGCGGGCCGACCCACCGGCACGCCCTGGCTACAGGCGGCCAGTCCAATCGCCTTGGTAGTCTCCAGCGGTAATGCGCCCGGTTACCCCATAGCCGCGACCCGAATCGAGGCCGAGGCGCAGTTGGCTGGCGCGGTCGATCTAGTGGTAGGGCACAATCGGCACATCGTTGCCCCGGTCGATGATGGCATCCGGCGTCAGTCTAGAGTTGGCTGCTATGCCGTGCGCAATGGCCGGGGCACGGCGTTAATCAAGACCCCCTGGCACCAGACCAAACTGCCCACCATCCTGGCACTGGGTGCGCAGCAAAAGTGCAGCATTACTCTGGCCGTGGGCAATGCCTTCTATACCAGCGAACATCTCGGCGACTTGGATTCCCGTGCGCGCCGGCAGCGCTACCGGGCGGTCAATGCGCGCCTTAACGATTATTTTAACCTTCGTCATGCGCTGATTGCGCACGATTTGCACCCGGATTATTTCACCAGCCAACAAGCGCCTTTGGGCCGGTCAGCGGTTGCGATCCAACATCACCATGCCCATGTTGCCGCCGTGATGGCAGAGCACCAATTGCAGCAACCGTTGGTCGCCGTGGCCGTCGATGGTTACGGCTATGGCCTGCGCGGAGAAGCCTGGGGCGGGGAGTTTTTTTATGTCAATAAGTTTGCCTTCAGCCATGTCGACCGGCTGACCAGCCTGCCCCTATTGGGCGGTGAGCGTGCCAGTCTGGAGCCTTGGCGCTCCGCCTTGGCGGCGCTGATACTGGCTCAGGCCGGCGACCACCAGCTGCGTCGGTTTGCCGATATTCCTCTGGCTCGGCACTACTTGCGCCAACCCCATCTGCTGCGCAAGGCGCCACCGACCGCCTCCGCCGGACGCTGGTTTGATGCCGCCGCGGCGCTTATTTTGCAGCGCAACTGGGCCGAATACGATGGCCAATTTCCGCTCGAACTGGAGGCGCTGCTCAACCCCTATGCTTTCAGTGGGTCAGATCAGCGTCAAGCAGAACGGGCCGGGGCCGACCCGAAATGGGACCTGGTCGAGCTGATTGGCCAACTGCTACCGATGACCTCACCCATTCAGGCGGCCGGCCTATTTCATCAGGGTATGGCCGATTGCATCAGCCGTAAATTAATTGCTCAGGCCAAGATATTCCAGGTCACCCGCGCGGTGCTGGCCGGCGGTTGTATGCTCAATGCCGTTCTGCGTGAGCAGGTGCGCGCTCGACTGAGCGAGGCCGGGTTGGAGGTTTTTTGTGCCCAACGGATCCCCAGTAACGACGCCGGCATCAGTTTGGGTCAGGCCCTGTTGGCCGCCCATTATGCCGACTATGCCGTCAGCCTGCAGGATAGGGGTTAGCATCGTGTGCCTAGCCATTCCGGCCCAAGTCTGCGAGCTGCTGGCCGACGACCGGGCTCGGGTGCGCGTTGGCGACGTTCTTAAAACCGTCAATATCGCCCTGGTGCCGCAGGTGCGCCTGGGTGAATTTGTCATTATCCATGTCGGCTATGCGCTGGAGCGACTCGACCCGCTCGCCGCCGAGCAAACCCTGGCGCTGCTGCACGAAGCGAGTGACCTTCAGCCGCGCCGCGCCGAATCGGCAAACGACCCAAACGGACAGGAGCGTACGGATGAAATACATTGAAGAGTTCCGCGACGCTGCCTTGGCCAGAACCCTGGCCCAGGCCATCGGCCAGGCGGTTGAGCCCGGTCGCACCTATCGCCTGATGGAATTTTGCGGTGGCCACACCCATGCCATCTACCGTTATGGTCTGCCCGGATTGCTGCCCAAGGCCATTAAAATGCTGCACGGCCCAGGCTGCCCGGTTTGCGTGCTACCCATTGCTCGGGTCGACCAGGCCATTGAGCTGGCCGGCCGGCCCGGCGTCATCCTATGCAGCTACGGCGATATGCTGCGTGTGCCCGGGTCTGACCGCCGCACCCTATTACAGGCTAAGGCCGAGGGAGCCGACGTGCGCATGCTATACAGCATCGATGATGCCGTTACCCTAGCCAGGCAGCTTCCGCAGCGGGCGATTATCTTCTTTGCCATCGGCTTTGAAACCACCACGCCAGCCACCGCACTGGCCATCCTGCGCGCCCAAAAACTGGGCCTGAGCAACTTCTTTGTGTTCTGTAACCACCTGCTCACCCCGGCGGCACTCGATGCCTTGCTGGCCGACTCACCCAATCCGGGCAGCTGGATCGATGGTTTTATCGGCCCAGCCCATGTCAGCACGGTGATCGGTACCGCAGCCTATCAGCAGGTGGCGCGGCGTTATCGAAAACCCATAGTGATCGCCGGCTTTGAACCGCTCGACCTGCTGCAGGCGATTTTGATGCTAGTGCGACAATTGAACAGCCAGCGCTGCGCGGTTGAAAACCAATACCATCGTGTTGTCCGGCCCAACGGCAACCGGCTGGCGCAAGACTATATGGCGCAAGTTTTTTGCTTACGCGCTTCCTTTGCATGGCGCGGCTTGGGCACCATTGCCGCCAGTGCCTTGGCATTGCGACCGGCCTTTGCGAGCTTCGATGCTGAACGCCACTTCCCGCTGGCCGACCGGCTCAGCCGCGAGCATCCCGGTTGCGCTTGCCCGGCAGTATTGCGCGGTCAACTCGACCCGGCCGCCTGTCAGCTCTTCGCCGTGGCCTGCACGCCGGCCAATCCATTGGGCGCGTGCATGATCTCCGCCGAAGGCGCCTGCGCGGCGGTCTATGCCTATGGCCGCCAGCCGCTTCGGGAGGCGCTATGAAAACCTCGCAACCTGTTGCTGCCGGTCATCCGGAGCGCATCGAGCTGGTGCACGGCGGCGGCGGTCGTGCCTCGGCGCAGTTGATCGAGCGAATGTTTATCCGCGCCTTCGATAACCCCATGCTGCAACAGAAAAACGATCAGGCCCGTTTTGATGTGCCGACGCGCAGACTGGTGATGACCACCGACGCGCATGTGGTCTCGCCCCTGTTTTTCCCCGGCGGTGATATCGGGTCGCTGGCGGTGCACGGTACGCTCAACGATATCGCCATGGCCGGCGCCGAGCCGTTGTATTTGGCGGTCAGTTTTATCCTCGAGGAGGGCATACTGCTGCGCGACCTGCAGCGCATCGTGGCATCCATGGCCCGTGCTAGCGAAGCCGCTGGGGTGCCAATCGTGACCGGCGATACCAAGGTGGTTGAACGCGGCAAGGCCGATGGCGTCTTTATTACCACCAGCGCAATCGGCAGCGTGCCCAACGGCGTCGACCTCTCCGCCGACCGGGCGCAACCGGGTGATCAGATCCTGCTCAGCGGCACCATTGGCGACCACGGCGTGGCAATCCTCTCGGCGCGCGACAGTCTCGGCTTTACCAGCCCAATTCGGTCAGATTCGGCGGCGCTGCACGATCTGGTCAAACAAATGGTGCGTCAGGTGCCGACGATCCGTTGCATGCGCGACCCAACGCGGGGCGGTCTGGCAACGGCCTTAAATGAAATTTGCCAACAGTCTGGGGTCGGTATGCTGATCGACGAGCAGGCCGTGGCCATTGCCCCGGCGGTACAGTCGGCGTGCGAATTGCTCGGTCTGGATCCCTACTATTTGGCCAACGAGGGCAAGTTGATCGCCATCTGTCCGGCGGCGCAGGCCGATCGTCTACTCGCCCAGATGCGTGCCCACCCTTTGGGCCAGGGGGCAAGCCGAATTGGCGTGGTGACAACTGACCCACAGGCCATGGTCGAATTACAGACCGCCTTGGGCGGTATTCGCCTACTGGACTGGTTAAACGGCGACCCCTTACCGCGCATCTGTTAATGGGTCCCATGAACGGACCCTGGGGAATGAACAGGGCGGACGAAAATCCGACTCTGCAGCCGAGGAATCCAATGATGAAACAGGAACAGTACCTAGCCCGGAAACACCTAAAGGAGTTACTCACTACCCTGATCGAGGATGGCTATCAGTGTATCGGGCCGCGAGTACGCGACGGGGCCATTGTCTACGCCCCGCTGACCTCTATTGACCAGCTGCCTTGGGGGGTTAGCGATCGGCAACAGCCCGGCGGCTATAAGTTGAGCGCACCGCCGGCGTCCCCCGCCGGACTGAATGCTGCGCTACAACCGGTGCACCCCGGCCAGCGCGCGTTTGACTGGTCGGTGCCAGCCACCAGCATCAAAGCGCTGCTCTTTGCACCAAGCGAGCCGCTCTGGTGTGCCCGGCCCGATGCATCGGGTCAGCTGGTCTTTCGTCAGAGCTTACCGGAACCGGAGCGGGTTGCCCTGTTCGGTGTTCGGCCCTGTGACCTAAGGGCCATCGCTATTCAGGATCGAGTTTTTTTAGCCGGTCCCTATGCCGATATCCGCTATCAATTGCGTCGCAGCGAGCTCTTCATTATTGCGCTGAACTGCACGCACAGTGGCGATCTGTGTTTTTGCGTTGGCACGGGCGGCAGCCTAAACGCCGAGCGCGGCTATGATCTGGCGCTCACCGAATTGGACAAGGGTTATCTGGTCCGATCCGGGTCCAAGGCCGGCCGTTCGGTGCTCACTCGACTCAACGCCCGACCGGCGTCCAGTAGCCAACGCAAACTCGCCCAAGCGCAACAGGCTGAGGCGTATCGTCAACAGCAGCACCGCCAACCAAAGCTGCCCAGCCCAGCAGAATGCCTCAGTCTGCTCAATCTGCCGACGCATCCGGAATGGGCCGCCGTTGCCGAGCGCTGTCTAGCTTGCGCTAATTGCACCCAAGCTTGTCCAACCTGCTTTTGCCACACGGTGGTGAATCAGAGCAATCTGGAACTGAGCCAGAGCGAGCACAGTCGGCAATGGGATTCCTGCTTCAGTGACCAACACAGCTATTGCGCCGGTCAGGTAGTGCGCGCCACCACCGAGCAACGTTATCGCCAATGGCTCAGTCATAAGTTTGCCAGCTGGCAACAACAGTTTGGCGAGTTCGGCTGTGTCGGCTGTGGCCGCTGCATCAGTTGCTGTCCGGCGGGCATCGATATCATCGAGGTGCTGAACCGGCTGTGCCACAACAAACCGGAATTAGCGAAGGAGGCAACATGAAAGCCAACCGATTGCAAAGCGATGCTTACCTACCCTGGGTCGCCGATATTATCGATCGCGTCCAGGAGAGCCCAACCGTTTTCACCTGGCGCTTGCGCTTTACCGAGCCCGACATCCAACAACGGTATCGTTTCGAGCCTGGGCAATTCAACATGGTGTACCTATTTGGCGTGGGTGAGATCCCCATTTCCATCGTCTCCGATCCCGATGATGCCGATTGTTATGCGCATACCATTGCGGTGGTTGGGCGCATTACCCAAGCCATGGCCCGGCTCAGACCCGGCGACCAGGTTGGTATTCGTGGCCCCTTCGGTCAGGGTTGGCCAATGGCTCAAGCCCAAGGTCAAGATGTCGTGGTGATAACCGGCGGACTGGGCTGTGCCCCGGTGACCTCGGTAATCCAATATATACTGCAGCGGCGCGACCGGTTCGGCGCGCTGTCGATTCTACAGGGGGTTAAACGGTCCAGTGAGCTGGTCTATCGCGCCCGCTATTCCGCCTGGGCGGCCGCTCCTGATACCCACGTCCTGCTCGCGGCCGATCAGGCTGGACCGCAGTGGCCCTGGTATACCGGCACCGTGGTCGATCTGCTGAAACAGATCGAGATAAACACTGAGCACACTCTGGTCATGGCCTGTGGCCCGGAAGCAATGTTGCAGGCTGCCATGGACCATCTAATCGACCTCGGCCTGCCCGCGAATCGGCTGTTTCTGAGCATGGAGCGCAATATGCAATGTGGCGTGGGGCACTGTGGCCACTGCCAACTCGGCGGCCAGTTTGTTTGTAAAGATGGTCCCGTCTTTGCCTACCCCCAAGTGCAAGAGCTGATGGCCATCAGCGGATATTAGGAGCCCAACATGCCTATACTTAATCTTCCTGCCAAACCGCGTATCGCGATCCATAAGTTTGCCTCCTGCGATGGCTGCCAACTGGCCTTTTTGAATCTCGGACCGGCCTTGCTCACCCTGGCTGAGCGGGTCGAGATCGTACACTTTGCCGAGGCCGGCCCGGTTGAACCCGAGGCACCGGTCGATATCGCCTTTGTCGAGGGTAGCATCAGCACCGCGCACGATAGCGAACGGATCAAACGGATTCGCGCCGGCTGCACCTACCTGGTCAGTATCGGCGCCTGTGCCACTAGTGGGGGCATTCAAGCGCTCAAGAACGCTGCGGATGTCGCCGCCTGGACTCAGGCAATCTATCCCCACCCCGAGCTGATTGAGAGCCTGCCCCGTTCGGATTCGGTCGACCGCCATGTCAGGGTCGACTTCGAGGTCTGGGGGTGCCCCATCGGCAGTGACCAGATTGTCAGCCTAATCACCGCTTTGCTCCAAGGCGTACCACCGAGCACGTCGAGCGATAGCGTCTGCATGACCTGTAAGCAGCGCGGCCAAAGCTGTATTTTGGTGACTGGCCAGCAGCCCTGTATGGGTCCGGTCACCCGAACCGGCTGCGGTGCGCTATGCCCAGCGCTCGGCCGCGCCTGCTACGGCTGTTTCGGCCCCGCGAACCAGGTCAACTACCGGGCCTTGGCAGACTGTTTTGCCCGCATGGGTCTGACCGCCATGCAAACTGCCGCACGCTTTAACTTCATTAACGGCCAAGCGCGGGCGTTCTCCGAGGCAGCTGGCCAATTGCATGAATCGACCTAAAGCACCGCTGCGAGGAGACCACTATGACGTCAGACATCAGTATTCGGGTACCCATACTCGCGCGCGTTGAGGGCGAGGGCGCATTGGAACTGGACATAGAGCGCGGCCAAATCCATGACCTTAAATTGCGCATCTACGAGCCACCGCGGTTTTTTGAACAACTGCTGGTCGGCCGATCCTATCAGGAGGTCTTGGATGTGGTTGCGCGGATCTGCGGCATCTGCCCGGTGGCCTACCAAATGAGTGCGGCCCAGGCTTTGGAGCAGATCTTCGCCCTGCAGATATCACCCTGGACGCAGGCCATGCGCCGGCTGTTCTATTGCGGTGAGTGGCTCGAAAGCCATGGCCTGCATATTCACCTCTTGGCGGCACCGGACTTCCTCGGTTTTGACAGTGCGCCGGCCATGGCGCAACGCTACCCGGACGAACTGCGCCGGGGTCTGCGGCTGCATGAACTGGGCAATGATCTGGTCAGCCTGTTCGGCGGCAGGGCCGTACATCCGGTCGGGGCCTGTGTCGGCGGCTTTTATCGCGCCCCGGCACAGGCCGATGCCGATGCGTTACTGACCCGGCTGCGCGCGATCGAGCCCGAGGCCGCCGCCTTGGTCGGTTGGACCGCTACCCTGCCGCTAACGGACCTGAGCAATGACTTCGTCAGTGTCGCTCTATCACATCCCGATGAATACGCGATCAACCGGGGTCGACTGCGCTCCAGTGCCGGCTTGGATCTGGCGGTTGCCGACTACAACCGGCACTTCCATGAGAGTCAGGTGGCTCATTCCAGTGCATTGCATTGCCATCTGCAGGGCAAAACCTATCTCACCGGCCCGCTGGCTCGGGTCAATCTAAACTGGGCCCAGCTGCCCGAGGTGGTGCGCGACAATGCCCTGGTCTCGGGCCTAACTTTCCCATCGCGCAATATGTTTCACTCCATTGTGGCCCGGGCGATTGAGATTCATTTTAGCGTCGTCGAAGCAATTCGGCTGCTCTGCGACTATCGACCGACTCAGACACCCAACATGAGTGTGGTGACGCGCGCCGGTGAAGGCTTTGGCTGCACCGAGGCACCGCGCGGTATTCTCTGGCACCACTATCGCACCGATGCCCAAGGCATTATCGAGTTCGCGCGCATCGTGCCACCGACCAGTCAAAACCAAGCTCGTATCGAAGAGGATCTGCGCAGCAGTCTCATCCAGTTTGGCCTGGACCAACCGGCCGACGCTTTGCGCCTGTTAAGCGAGCAGGTGATTCGCAATTACGACCCCTGTATCTCCTGTGCGACCCACTTTTTAGACCTGCGCCTGAACCGACGAGGATAGATCGAAATGACAACTTATGAACCCAGCCTTGGCTCGACACGGGTCAATATTTTCGCCTTCGGCTCCCCTTTTGGCGATGACTCGATCGGTTGGCGTCTGGCGGAGCGCTTAAACGAGGTGCGACTGCCGAGCGACATCGGCCTCTGCGTCCAACAGCTCGACCGGCCGATTCTCACCTTGACGCAGCGACTGGAGCCCGAGGTACCCACCCTGATCGTCGACGCCATGGTGTCGGGCCAGCAGCCGCTCGGCAGCCTACAGGAATTCACCCTAACCCAATTGCCCGACGCCTTGGCGCAGTTGTCCAGTCATGGTTATGGGCTGTTGGCCAGTTTGCAGTTGGCCAATGCACTGGGACGCCTGCCGGCCATATGCCTGATCCTAGCGATTGAAATCAACCCGCAAAGCAAACCCGCCGGGCCGCTCTGCCAAACCTTGGCTCAACGACTGGCGCCCCTGTCCGAGCAGGTCTTGGCGCGCGCTAGGCAATTGGCGCACGAGCCGAGTAACGCGCTCTGAGCCGATGTTTTTCGTTGCCAAGACGGCTAGTAAAAAAATGGCCGGCCAACGCGCGTCGAACAAGTCTACCTCCATGCTGAAATCGTATACACTGGAAATCAACTCTCTGTTCAGGTGCACGATGCGCAATCTCACATTGAAATGGGTAATGATCATCCTCATCGCGGTTAAGAGTCATCTGGTTTACGCGGCTGACGCTTGTGAGACCCCACCACTTTTGGTCGGTTCTTCCAGTCTGAAGGTGTGGCTCTGGGATGTTTACGATGTTGAATTGAAGACCACCGATGGGGCCTACCAACGGGGCATCTACCCGCTCCAGCTCGAGGTAACTTACAAGCGAGCGTTCAGTAAGAAAGACCTGCTCTCAGAAACCCAGAAGCAATGGCAGCGCTTTGATCTCGATGCCCAGCAGGAGCAGCGTTGGTTACAGGAACTCAATGTCTTCTGGCCGGATATCAGCAAACAGGACCGGCTTCGCTTTCAGATTTGCGCCGATCAGACCAGTCGATTCTTCTATAATGACCGCGCCATTGGCCGGATAGAAGACCCGATGTTTGGTGACTACTTTTCATTGATTTGGTTAGACCTAGACGGTCCCTTCCCTGACATGACCCGGGAACTCATTGCGCAGAATTAGCAAAACGTTGAGCCGTTACTGACCGATTTGCACTGATCCCACTGCGCTCATGCACCGCGCTATGAGTGCGTAACGGGCATGGCCCAGCAGTCTATAAATGGGCTGGTGTGTTGGCCGACACCAAGACACAGGGTTCGTCAAAGGGATTGCGAAAACGGTGCGGTCGACGAGAGTCAAAATAGTAGCCTTGACCGGCGGTCAGCTCAAATACCTGGTCGTCGACAGTTATTTCAATTTTGCCAGAAATCACATACCCGGCCTCTTCGCCATCGTGACTGTAGCCTTCAACGCCGGTATCGGCCAAGCTGGGATAGGTTTCTAACATGAAGCCTAATTGCGGATTGGGAAAATTCTTACCGATCAGCTCCCAACATACACCATTGCTTTGGGTTCTCTGGAACTGAGCCGGCGTATACACCACAGGTAGCTCCGTATTGCCCTGATCGCCGGTATCGAAAAACTCCAGTAAGGTCATCGGCAAGCCCGACAGCACCTTGCGCAGAGAGCTTATGCTCGGGCTGACGCTATTCTTTTCTATCATCGAGATGGTCGAGTTGGTGACACCAGCGCGTTTGGCGAGTTCTCGCTGAGAAAAGCCAGACAATTTTCGGACAGCCTTAAGCCTAGTCCCTACATCTTCCAATGCGCGGTTCCTCGATATTGGGTTGGATACCGCAGTATACAGCTAAAGGAAGGGAATCAAAAATATTGCACAGCTGTTTCCGATTTAACACAGGCACGTTCCAATGCTGGACGACATTCTGTTCAGCAGCTACTCTCCTGAGGCTATGCTTGTCCCCTCTACTCAAGACCCCAGATCCTAAACACAGGTGATTCATGCTTAATCCGCGCACCCACAGTTCCGAACATCCGGATTCCTATTACACCTCGAGTCGCACTTATCACCAGACCTACCCAACGCTGCATGCGTCGATCGAGGCCGATATTTGTGTGATTGGTGGCGGTTTCAGCGGCGTCAACACCGCTCTGGAACTGGTCGAACGCGGGTTTAAGGTGGTTCTACTGGAGGCCTATCGGATCGGTTGGGGCGCCTCCGGACGCAATGGCGGCCAGTTAATTCGTGGCCTAGGGCATAGTGCCGAGCAGTTTCACAACGCCTTAGGCCAAGCGGGCGTGCAGGCCATCGAGCAAATGGGTCTGGAAGCGGTCGACCTGGTCAAGCAGCGCATCGACCAATACAACATCCAATGTGATCTCAAGATGGGCTTTTGCGATCTGGCCCATAAACCCCGCGATATGGCCGATTTAGAGCGCCAGAAGGCCTGGCTCGAGAGTGTTGGCTACAAGCATAAGACCCAGTTCCTCGGGCCCGACCAGATGCATGAGGTGGTCGGCTCAGACAATTACATCGGCGGCTTGATCGACATGGGCAGCGGTCATGTCCACCCGCTCAACCTGGTCTTAGGGGAAGCCGAGGCCGCTGCGACGCTGGGTGTGCAGATTTTTGAACAATCGAAGGTGCTCGACATCGTCTACGGTGAGCGCCAAACCATCCACACCAGCTCCGGCCAGGTTAGCGCAGATCGGCTGGTAATCTGCGGCAATGCCTATGTCGCCGGTCTCGACAGCCACTTGGAAAGCCAGGTATTACCCGCCGGCAGCTATCTGATTGCCACCGAGCCGCTAACCGATGCGCAATGGCAACGGGTACTCCCTCAGGATATGGCGGTCTGTGACCAACGCGTGGCACTCGATTATTACCGCCTCAGTGCCGACCGCCGCCTGCTGTTTGGCGGCCTGTGCAACTATTCCGGACGCGACCCCGCATCGATTCTGGCCGCGCTAAAACCCCATATGGATAAGGTGTTTCCCTATCTGAATGAGGTCAAAATCGACTATCAATGGGGTGGTATGATCGGCATCGGCGCCAATAGAATGCCGCAAATCGGTCGCTTACGGCCTAATGTCTACTATGCCCAAGCCTATGCCGGGCATGGCATCAACGCCACCCATCTGGCCGCTCATGTTATCGCCGAGCATATCGCGCAGGAAAGTGAACGCATCACCCTATTTGAGAAAATACATCACCTGCGCTTTCCGGGCGGCCGCCAATTCCGGGCACCGCTATTGGCCGCGGGCATGCTCTACCACCGGGCCAAGGATCTGTTCTAGCCGACCCGTGAACGTCCTTATGCCGGTCCCACTCATCGATCAAATTCGCTGAGCTATCGGTCAATGCGCCGATTGACAGCGTCGGTGGAACATCGCAGGATGCGCTGGGGTCGATGCGACGAGCCCACCTTTCCCGCCCGAACTAGGAATCTGATACCGATGAAGAGTGAAAAATACCAGCAGGGCATGGTTATGCGCCGTAACGTCTTAGGTGATGAATATGTCGATCGGGCGATTGACGCTGCGACCGATTTTAACCGGCCGTTGCAGGATATGGTGACTGAGAACTGCTGGGGTGAGGTATGGACGCGACCGGCCTTATCGCCGCAGACGCGCAGCCTGATCACCATTGCGACCTTAGCGGCGCTGAAGGCCTCGACCGAACTCAAGGTCCACGTCCGGGGCGCATTACGCAATGGCTGTTCGGAAGCTGAGATTCAGGAAGTCTTGCTCCAATCGACCGTTTATTGCGGTGTTCCGTCTGGCATCGAGGCCTTTCGAGCCGCCAAGGACGCAATCGAGGCGTGGCAGGCCGAGCACCCCGATCAGGCCGGCTAAACCGGCTCCAAAAAACGCCAAATAATTGGCACGGACGGTTATAACCCCACTACAAATTATTACCCGCACTCAGGTGACGCCCATCAAGACAAGGGCTATTCTTGAGGGTCACATCACTGTTGAACCAGGATACTGCCATGGTAGGTCCCATTCATTCCGCCCCCTCGACCCAGCCGCTGCAACAAGCTCGAGTTTCGGTGGATCAATCGCTCAATCGGATCAGCTCGGGACAACGCCTGAATGGTGCCGCAGACGATGCCGCCGGGTTGGCCATCAGTGAAACCTTCAGTGCCCAGACTCGCGGGCAATATCAGGCCATTCGCAATGCCGGGGACGGTATGTCTCAGGCGCAAACCGCCAGCAGTGACCTCAGCAGCTTGGTAGAAGGCACACAGCGGATTCGCGAGCTGGCGGTCCAGTCGGCCAATGGCATTTACAACGATGCCGATCGCGAGCTGATCAATAAAGAAGTCGACTCAATCAAAGCACAGATGAACTCGGTTTTGGAGCAGTCCAACTTTAATGGCAAACCGTTGTTTCGCGGCGGCAGTGACTCGGTTTACCAAATTGGTCCTGATAGTGGCGACACCCTAGTCATCGCCGCCAATAACCTGCAAGATGAGGCCGCCCAACTGGGCTTGGCTGATGTCTCGGTCAATAGCGCCGATCAGGCACAAAATACCATCGCATTGGCCGATGACCTGCTCGATCGCTTTAGCGCAACAGCCGCCGATCTGGGTGCCGTGCAGAACCGATTTTCAGCGCGCATCGACACCCTGAGTCAACAGATTGAAGCCTCCACCGCCAGTGGATCACGCATCACCGATGCCGATGTGGCGAAAGAGAGCACGAACATGGTTCAAAATCAGATACAAGAACGGGTCGGCATTGCCCTTCAGGCTCAGGCCAATCAATCAGCCGGCAACATACTCCAACTGCTGGGCCGCTAAGAGCGGTCCGAACGCGCCCTAAAAGGAACGAACACCCCATGCACCAAATCGTCAAAAAATGGGGTATCGGCTTGCTGCTATCCTGCCTAGCAAGCCTGAGTCTGGCCAATTCGGAATGGGAAAATCGGCTCCTGACTCAACTGGATGAAGCCGCGACCTTAGAGCACCAACGCTTTAGTTTTCAGCAAGTCTCGCAAAGCTCAAAGGCGCGCAATTTCGCCCAATTTGAGCCTCAACAGGACCCACAGTGGCAATTATTGGAAGTCGACAATGAGCCTGCCAGCGCAGAGCAAAACAAAAAATTCCTCAAACGAAGGGACCGCCAACAGGATGAGGAGGACCCGGTAAAGTTTCGCGACATAGTCGCAGTCAATTCGGTTGAGCTCATGAAACAGGAAGACGGCAAGGTCTGGTTGAGTTTTGTGCCGCACGTCGGGGAACTGGCCGATGACAATGCCGATGCCCTGACCGGCTATGCGATCATGTCCTCTCTGGATCAACGGCTGTTAGAATTGCATATCGAGAACGTCGAGACCTTTTCGCCCGCGTTCTCGATCAAAATTTCGATGATGGTTATGTCGTTTCAGTTTATGAGTGTCGACGACCAAACGGTTCCGGCCCAATATGCTTTCAATATGAAGGGCAAGATCGGCGGTATCAAGAAACTCGAAGTTGAGTCTTCGACGGTTTACAGCAACTACCAACGCGCCGATTAGTTCGCCAGGCACCCCCGTCTGGTCACTCAAATATAGGGTAACAGCAGCTCATATTCCATGGGTGTGACCTGCTGTTCAAACATCCGCAACTCCGACCATTTACACGACTGATAAACATCGACAAAGTCTTTGCCAAACCACTTGTTCACGCGCGGATCCTTTTCCATATTGCGTAAGGCATCGCGCTGGTTATCGGCCACCGAGGGCTGGTCCTGCTCATAGGCATTACCATCAATCGGCATCGGCGGCTCAATCTTATTCATAATGCCTTCGGTCACCCCAGCCAACAGCACCGCTGTGGCCAGGTAGGGATTGGTGTCGGCACCGCACATCCGATGTTCAATACGAGTAGACTCGATACTGCCTGACGGAATCCGCAGCGCCACGGTGCGATTATCATAACCCCAGGTCTTGGTGGTCGGGGCAAAGGCATCTGGAGCCAGACGGCGAAAACTGTTGATGGTCGGCGCCAGGAAGCCCTGGGTGCTGTCGGCCATATCCAATAGGCCGCCAATCGCATGGCGCATATAAGGATTGGTGGTTGGGTCATCGGCGGCGAAAATATTGACCCCATCTTTCAGTAGGCTCAAGTGCAGGTGCAGACCGCTGCCGGCTTCCTGAATATAGGGTTTGGCCATAAAGGTGGCTTCCATCTTATATTTGGTTGCGACGCTGGCGATCAGCCGTTTGAGCAGCACCGAATGATCGACCGCCTGTAAGATGTCGCTGCCGTAATTCAGGTTCACTTCAAATTGGCCGGGCGCATATTCGGCAATCACCGTATCGGCCGGAATGTTCTGCTGCCGGGCCGTATCGATAACATCGCGGATAAAGAAGTCATACTCGTCCAGGTCGTCCATCGAATACACCTGGTTGGAGCGCATGCGCCGAGAACTGCCCGGTGGTTTGGGCGGCTGCAGATGACCATCGTCATCGCGAATGGCATCGAGCAGATAGAATTCCAGCTCCATGGCAATCCCCACCTCAAAACCCATCTGACTGAACCGCTCGACCGCCTGCACCAGAACTTGGCGTGGGTCGGCAAAGAAGGGGGTGTCGGTATCGTCTTCGAACATGGTACAGAGCACCTGAGCGCGATCACCGAGCTCATGCCAGGGTACGATGCTCAGCGTGCCCGCAATGGGGAAACAGAGTCGATCCCGATCGCCTTGCTCCATCCCCAAGCCGGCGTCCTCGACCGTTGATCCGCTGGCATCAAGCGACATTACCGATCCGGGTAGATAAAACCCCACGGTAAAGACCCGCTCGAGTAACTCTCTTTCAACGCGCTTGCCGCGTAAGACACCGTTCAGGTCGCATATTAGGAGTTCGATCGTGGTTACATCGGGAAAAGCTTCAAGGAAATCGGTCGCTTCTTTAACTGTCATGTAGAGTCATGCCTTGCATACTGGTTGGGGCGTTGTGGACTGCGCTTGGCGCACAATCCTTTTATTTAAGGTTAACGACTAACCTTCTAAGCAAAAAAACTATTCTGGTCCCATCCGCTTTGGTTGCCCGAGCAGCCTATCCCATGGCCATACTTGAACATTGTAGTCTTGGTCTACACTGGACAGAGGGATAGGAATTTTTGCGTCGGACTCCGATAATACTGAGCCATGGATCACCTGAGTCGACAGGTCGCGATCACATTCAGTAGAGGATGAGGGCACGTCAATCAAGAGCAGGGTATTAAGGGCGAGTGATTGATATATTGAACACAATGTAGCCGGTTTCTCGAGCCAATTCAAATCTATTCGGTGGCTTTTTTATTCGCCAGACCGCGCCGACCAATAGGTTGCAAAGCCCGTAATGAAGGCCTTCCAACGCCCTTCAATCGAGACCTTCTGACGCTCCAAATATATCCTGAGCAGTGTTTAAAATATTTTATGCTCGTGTAGACTGGGAATATCGAAAATAAGAGTGAACTTGATGACTAGTGAACAGCTCAAACCGCTGGTCGGGGTAATTTCCGACGTACAACAAATCGGGCCCCACCTATTCCATACCGCCGGCGATAAGTACTTACGAGCCTTAACGCTCGCCGCCAACGTTATCCCGGTCATCATTCCCGCGGTACTCGACGACCAAGCCATCGATCAGTGGCTGGCCCGGCTCGATGGCATCTTTCTAACCGGCGCCTATTCGATGATCGATCCGGCACACTATCAGGAAAGCAAGATCGACAAGCCCTACGACTATGACGCCGCGCGCGATGACAGCGCCTTTCAAATTGTGCGCGCGGTGATGCGCAACAATATCCCGCTTTTAGGAGTGTGCCGAGGCTTGCAGGACATCAATGTGGCCCTCGGCGGTTCGTTACACCAGGCGGTGCAAGAGGTTGCTGGCAAAGCCGACCATCGTGAAAACAAGGCAGATACGCTCGAGCAGCAGTTTGCGCCGCGCCATTCAGTACAACTGAGTAGCCAAGGTCGGCTGAAAGACATCTATGGCTGTGAAACGATGCAGATTAACTCGGTGCATTCCCAGGGTATTAATCGGCTGGCAGATGGGCTAGTCGCAGAAGCCACGGCACCAGACGGCCTCGTCGAGGCCGTGCGGATCGAAGCCATGTCATTTGGTTTTGCTGTACAATGGCATCCAGAATGGCAAGTCACGGAAAACCCCACTCAAAAACAACTATTCGAGGCCTTTGGCGAAGCGTGTCGTACGCGTCAGTCAATCGAAAACAGATGAAAGAGCTTACCAAGTGGTTAGAAACCAATAAGATCACTGAAATAGAATGCATCACACCCGACCAGACCGGCATTGCACGCGGTAAAATCATGCCGACCGATAAGTTTATTGCCGAAAAAGGCATTCGCTTGCCCGAAAGTGTGCTGATGCAAACCACCACTGGGGATTATCCCGATAACGAAATCTACTATCGGCTGCTCGATCCGCAAGATATCGATATGGAATTACGGCCCGATGAGAAGGCCGCCTTTACCGTACCCTGGGCCCAAGAGCCGTCTGCCCAAATTATTCACGACTGTTACGACAGCATGGGCAACCTGATGCCGCTGTCGTCGCGTGCCGTTCTGAAAAATGTATTGAAACTCTATGAAGACAAAGGCTGGTTGGCCATCGTTGCGCCCGAGGTTGAGTTTTATCTCACCAAGCGCTGCACCGATCCGGATATTCCCCTGGAGCCACCGATCGGTCGATCCGGTCGTCAGGAAAGCGGTCGGCAAAGCTTCAGCATCGATGCGGCCAATGAATTCGATCCAATCATTGAGGATATCTATGATTGGTGTGAAGACATGCATTTGGACATCGACACCCTGATTCACGAAGAGGGGGCGGCTCAGTTGGAGTTCAACTTCCGCCATGGCGAGGCGCTCAGGCTGGCCGACCAAGTGTTTATTTTCAAACGCACGGTGCGCGAAGCCGCGCTGAAACACGGCATCGGCGCGACCTTTATGGCCAAGCCAATTTCCGGTGAACCGGGCAGTTCAATGCATATTCACCAATCGTTGACCGATGCGAAATCCGGCGCCAATCTGTTTTCTAATAAGGATGGCTCAGCGTCGAATCTGTTTTATAACTACATTGGCGGCCTGCAAACCTATATTCCGCAGATGATGCCGATTTTCGCCCCCAACGTGAACAGCTATCGTCGGTATTTGCCTGGCGCCAATGGCAATGCACCGGTCAATATCGAATGGGGTGAAGACAACCGCACTGTCGGCTTGCGTGTGCCCAAGGCGAGCCCTGCGGCGCGGCGCGTTGAAAACCGGTTGCCCGGTGCCGACACCAACCCTTACCTGACCCTGGCCGGAAATCTGCTATGCGGGTATCTGGGTATGACGCAAGATCTCAAACCCCGTAAGCCCGTCCAGTACCGCATGGGCGGTGAAGCCGATGAGACCGTGCCTTGGAACCTGGAGGCCGCACTCGATGAGATGGCCTCTTCAGAGGTTATCCGCGACGCCCTAGGTACGAAGTTTGTCGACGGTTTTGTGGCCACCCGATGGGCCGAATACGAGGGTTTCAAACGCGTGATCAGCTCTTGGGAACGGCAGTACTTGCTCGCTACGGTCTAATCCAAACGGAGCTGAGGCTGACTCTCAGCCCCCTTTAAACAATCCACATCGATCAATTTGATCATCGGCAAGCATCTGCTCTTAGGTGCTCGCCGGCAGGTCGCAGCTGGTGAAAGCAACGCTACTGCCTGGGCGCACACCTCAGCCTGCAATTAGCGCAAAATAATTGAAGACGGGGCACCGATTCGCCAGTTATGCTTAGGCATCGGTTCCGCTCTTCACAGCGTACGAACCACTTTGCCTTTTTCGGATTTTAACGATGACGGATACTTTCGACCAATACTCCAGCGGCGACCTCGCCTTCACCCGCCAGTCGCCCTACGGCACAGAAATTGAAGCCATGTATGCCGGCGCTACCAGCTTTTTGCGCCGGCGGTACACCCGTGACCTAACCGATGTCGATGTCGCGGTGATCGGCGTGCCCTATGACCTGGCCACCTCGAACCGACCCGGTGCCCGGCTCGGGCCTCGGGCGGTGCGGGCAGCCTCGACCCAGCTGAGCTGGGCCCGGCCTTGGCCCTGGACCGCCGACCCGTTCAATACCTTAAATGTAATCGACTTTGGTGACTGTGTGTTCGACCCCGGCTCGCCCCATACGGTGGTCGACCAGATCGCACAATGGTATCAGCCGATCATTGCGGCTGGGGTTACGCCGCTGTCGATCGGCGGTGACCATTTCATCACCTACCCGATCTTAAAAGCGCTGGCGGACAAGCATGGTCCCATCTCCTTAATTCATTTCGATGCCCACAGCGATACCTGGCCGGACCGCAAGGGGCGCATCGATCACGGCACCATGTTCTACCACGCCGCCAAAGAAGGCATAGTCGACCCGCACAGTTCCGTGCAACTGGGCATGCGCACGATCAATGATTCCAACCTCGGTTACACCGTTCTGGATGCGCTTTGGCTGCACGAACAGGGCGTCGACAAGGCTTTAGCGATTATCAAACAGACGGTCGGGGATCGGCCCTGTTACATAACCTTCGACGTCGATTTTCTCGACCCCAGCTGTGCGCCCGGCACCGGCACGCCAGTCTGTGGTGGCTTCGACACGATCACCGGCATCCGACTGTTGCATGGTCTCACCGGCCTGAATCTGATTGGCTGTGATGTGGTCGAGGTGGCCCCGCCCTATGATCATGCCGAGATCACCGCCCTGGCTGCGGCGACCATGGCGACCAATATGATCTGCCTCTTGGCCGATGTCCTCAAGAAGCCGGAAGCCCCGGCCGATTGACGCGCACAATCGTCAGCCATTAAAAAAGGGCCCCTCGGGGCCCTTTTTTTTGACCAACTTTTAGGGCTCCGGTGCCCTGTTAAGCAACACGCCGTTTGGCTTCTTGGCTGGCCAAGTATTCATCATAGGTGCCCTGGAAGTTAATCACTTCCCGATCGGTTATTTCAATCACTCGAGTCGCCAAAGAGGAGACGAACGCGCGGTCATGGCTGACGAAGATCAGGGTGCCATCGAATTCCTTCAAGGCAACGTTGAGCGCTTCAATAGCTTCGATGTCCAAGTGGTTGGTTGGCTCATCCATGATCAGGACGTTGATGTCCATCATCATCAATTTACCAAAGAGCAGACGGTTTTTCTCACCACCGGAGCAGACCTTGGCTTTTTTATTGAAGTCATCGGCGGTAAACAGCAGACGACCGAGCATGCCGCGAATCATCAGATCATCGTGCTTGGGCGTACGCCATTGCGACATCCAGTCAAACAGGGTTAGGTCACAGTTGAAGTCTTCGGTGCTGTCCTGCGGGCAATAACCGATGGTGGCGTTTTCGGCCCATTTGACCACCCCGCCGTTGGCCTGCAGATCGCCGATCAGGCAACGCAAGAAGGTCGTCTTACCGGCGCCGTTTTCGCCGATCACCGCCAGCTTAGCGCCGGCTTCCAAAATAAGGTTGCCGTTGTCAAACAGCGATGACTGGTCGAAGCCATGACTCAAGTCTTCCAGCACCAGCGCCTGACGATAGAGCTTCTTGTCTTGCTTCAGGCTGATGCTCGGCGTCGCACGGCTGGAGGATTTCACCTCGTCGAGCTTGATCTTGTCCATCTTCTTGGCGCGCGAACTGGCCTGTTTGGCCTTGGAGGCGTTCGCCGAGAAGCGATTGACAAAGCTTTGTAACTCGTCGATCTCAGCGCTTTTCTTAGCATTTTCGGTTAACAGCTGCTCTTGAATCAGCGACGATGCCGCGGTGTAGGCTTCGTAGTTACCCGGATAGACGCGCAATTCGCCATAATCGATATCGGCCATATGGGTACAGACCGAGTTCAAAAAGTGTCGATCGTGCGAAATAATGATCATGGTGCATTTGCGCTGATTGAGGACATCGGCCAACCAGTTAATAGTATGGATGTCCAAGTTGTTGGTCGGTTCGTCGAGCAACAGGATATCCGGATTGGCAAACAGGGCCTGAGCCAATAACACCCGGAGCTTCCAACCCGGTGCTACCTGCTTCATCAAACCAAAGTGGAACGACTCATCGATACCGGCCTGCAACAGAATTTCGCCGGCACGGCTCTCGGCGGTGTAGCCATCCATTTCGGCAAATTCAATTTCCAATTCGGCCACAGCCATACCATCGGCCTCGGTCATATCGGGCTTGGCGTAAATTCGATCGCGCGCCTGCTTCACTTTCCACAGGCCGACGTCGCCCATGATAACCGCATCGACAACCGAGTACTCTTCGAAAGCAAACTGATCCTGGCTCAAATTACCGATGCGATCGCCTGGGGTGATCGACACATTACCCGAGGTCGGCGTCAGCTCGCCGCTGAGGATTTTCATAAAGGTAGACTTACCGCAACCGTTCGCTCCAATTAAGCCATACCGATGACCGTGTCCAAATTTGGCGGAAATGTTTTCAAAAAGTGGCTCGGCGCCGAACTGCATGGTGATGTTTGCGGTAGATATCACTGAATTTATCCTGGGAAGAGGCAAATTGGGCCGCGTCGGCTTAAGCCGACGCAAGGGGCGGCGACTATAAAGAAAGGTGCGCCCAATGTCGATAGGGGTTGGTTATAAAATAGACAAAAATCCACCTTAGGCTAGGCTGGATAGGCCTGATAGAACGTCTCGCGAAAAAGAGCCTAAGCCTAGAGGCCGAACTTATCGCGCAAGCCATAATAGAGCGCGCCGAGCGCAGTATAGGGCGTGCGCAGCAAGCGACCCCCGGGGAACGGAAAATGTTTCAATTTGGCGAAGGCATCGAAGCGTTGCGGATGCCCCTGGATCGCCTCGCACACCAATCGACCGGCCAGGTGCGTCGTCGTCACACCGTGACCGCTGTAGCCTTGCGCATAGAGGATGGTGTCGGTCAGACGGCCAAACTGCGGCAGCCGACTCATGGTCAAGAGGAAGTCGCCACCCCAGGCGTAATCAAACTTAACGCCTTTTAACTGGGGGAAGGTTGTTTCCATCTGACGGCGCATAAAGGTTTCGATCGAGGCCGGGTCGCCGCCGCCGTAAGTCACGCCACCGCCGTACAACAGACGGTTGTCACCGGTCACCCGATAATAGTCGAGCTTGTAGTTACAGTCTTCGACACAGTATTGGTTGGGCAGCAGGGATCGGGCGACGTCTGGATCGAGCACCTCAGTCGCGACGATCTGCGTACCGCAGGGCATCGATTTGGCGGCCAATTCGGGCACCAGTTGATCCATGTAGGCATTACCAGCCAACAAAACATAGTTGGCCGTGACCTGACCCTGGGCGGTTTTCACCACGGGCCGAGTACTGCGCTCGATCTCGATGACCTTGGAGTCCTCAAAGACTTGCCCGCCCAGCCCTTCAAATGCGGCCACCTCACCCAAGAGCAGGTTGAGCGGTTGAACATGGCCACCGGTCGGGTCGAATAGTCCGCCAACATAGGCATCGGAAGCGATTTCGGCGCGGATTGCGGCCCGGTCGAGCAAGGTCAATCCGCTGTGTCCGTGACGTTCCCAGAGCGCCTTTTGGTCTTGCAGCGCGTGCATCTGCTTGGGATTCAAGGCGGCATAGATACCGCCCGGCTTAAAGTCACATTGAATATCGTATTGGCTTATTCGTTCACGAATAATGCGACCGCCTTCGAAGGCCATGGCGCCAAGCATTTGGGCCAATTCTGGACCATAATTTTTTTCGATCACGTCGAGGTCGCGGCTGTAGCTGTTGACCAGCTGACCACCATTGCGCCCGCTGGCACCGAAACCGATGCGCGCCGCTTCTAGCACGACTACCTTGTAACCGGCCTCTGCCAGATGCAGGGCACTGGAGATACCGGTAAAGCCCGCACCGACGATACACACATCCGCGTCGATCGAGTCACTGAGAATCGCTCGTTCCTGCGTATCGTTTCGGGTAGCCGCGTAATAGGAACCGGTATGGGGCGTGCGTTGGGTCATCGTTAGGCCTCGTCGTGACATAGACTGTTATGTGCTGGAACGGCCCATGGCCTAGATCGGCTGGGCCGTGATAAATATCGGCGGGTATCTTAGCATCGGCCAGGCTAAAGACATTCTATATATCTTTCTGCACCTAACCCATAAGGCCGTTGCGACGCAGGCATAACAGCATCCAGCTTGCGCCAGTCTGGTTTAATAGAGCGTTTTAACGGCCGCGCGTAAGGCACCAATAAGCTCATCGATATGCTCCTTAGAGAGGATCAGTGGCGGAGACACCGCAATGGTATCGCCGGTGCAGCGCACCAAGGCATTGCCCTGCCAAAAGCAGTGCTCAAATACCTGGTAACCGCGCGCGCCGAACTGCGCGCCGGGCTTAAATTCAAGCGCACCCACCAGGCCGAAGTTGCGGATATCCTTCAACACATCAAACTCGGCCAAACTGTGCAGCTGGGCCTGGAAATAATCGCCCAGTTCATAGGCCTTATTAAACAGACCCTCTGCTGCGTAGATATCGAGGGTTGCTAGACCCGCCGCCGCAGCGACCGGGTGACCGGAATAGGTATAGCCATGAAACAGTTCGATGATCTGTTCCGGACCCTGCATAAAGGCCTGGTGCATAAAGTCGGCAACAAAGACCGCACCCATCGGGATGGCACCGTTGGTTAAGCCCTTGGCTGAGGTAATAATATCGGGGGTAACGCCAAAGCGGGTTGCCGCAAAGGCATCGCCGATTCGGCCATAACCGGTAATCACTTCGTCAAAGATCAACACGATACCGTGCTGCTGGGTGATCGCGCGCAGACGCTCTAAATAGCCGACCGGCGGCATCCAGACCCCACCGGAACCGACGATCGGTTCGACGATCACCGCCGCGATCGTTTCGCCGCCATGTAAGGCGATCATACCCTCTAATTCATCCGCTAGGTCGGCACCGTGCAAGGGCAAACCCTGAGTGAATTCACTGCCGGCGGTCCAGGCGTGTTTAAGGTGATCGACACCGGCCAACAAGGGCCCGAACGAACGTCTATTATTCACTAGTCCGCCGACCGAGATACCACCAAAACCGGTGCCGTGATAACCCTTTTCTCGTCCGATCAAGCGCGTACGACCGCTGTCCCCTTTTGCCTTGTGATAGGCCAAGGCGATTTTCAGCGCCGTATCGACCGCTTCGGAGCCTGAATTGGTAAAAAACACATGGTCCAGCCCGGGTGGACTCATATCCACCAGCCGATTGGCCAACTCAAAGGCGAGCGGATGACCCATCTGAAAGGTGGGTGCGAAGTCGAGCTGGTCAATCTGTCGACTCACTGCGGCAGAGATCTCGCTGCGGCCGTGCCCGGCGTTGCTGCACCAGAGGCCAGCCGTACCATCAAGAATCTGTCGGCCATCATCGGACTGGTAATACATGCCCTTGGCCGAGACCATCATACGTGGCTTGCTTTTAAATTGACGATTAGCGCTAAAGGGCATCCAAAAAGCATCGAGACTGGACCGGGGAGACTGGGACATAAGGGCAACCTTAGTGTTTAATATATTGAACAGATATGGCCGATTTTATGTCAATAATAAAAAACATCAAGCCAAAAGTCGGCCTTTATGTAAAATATCTCTGACAGACTCTCAATCCCCGATCAACCATGCCAGCAGCTGCGAAGAGCAAACTTTATTGTCTGCACTGTATTGAATTTAATGACCCTTTTGCAGTATGTTGCAGCCTACTCAATCGTTGCGAATATTGGAGCACCCGTTTATGGCAAATGTCCAGAATCTCGAATTTTGGCAAGCTTCAGCCAACAACTTGGTGGCGGAAGGTCGCGCCTTTATTAATGGCCAGTATGTCGATGCCGTCGACGGGGGCACCTTTGCCTGCGTCTCACCGATCGATCAACGCATCCTTTGCCAGGTGGCCTCTTGCACAGAGGCTGATGCCGATTTAGCCGTTGCCGCAGCACGGGCTGCCTTTGAGTCTGGCGTCTGGTCGGGCTTGGCACCGGCCGCGCGAAAAACAATCCTGTTACGGTTCGCCGACCTGATCGATGCTAACGCCGACGAACTGGCTCTGCTCGAAACGCTCGACATGGGCAAGCCTATCGGTGATTCCCGCACCGTCGACATCAATGGCACGGTGCGCGCGCTGCGTTGGACCGCCGAAGCGGTCGATAAGATTTATGACGAAATTGCACCCACCGGTCCCGGTGAGGTAGGCATGGTCACCCGAGAAGCTGTCGGTGTCGTCGCCGCAATCGTGCCGTGGAACTTCCCCATGATCATGGCAGCTTGGAAATTCTCCCCGGCCCTGGCCATGGGCAACAGCTTTATTCTGAAACCCTCGGAAAAATCACCCCTGACCGCGCTTCGGCTCGCGGCCCTGGCTCAGCAAGCCGGCATTCCCGATGGCGTCTTTAACGTCCTACCCGGTTACGGCCATACCGCTGGCAAGGCCTTGGCGCTGCATATGGACGTCGATACGTTGGTGTTTACCGGCTCCACCGCCATTGCCAAACAACTGATGATATACGCTGGCGAATCCAACCTTAAGCGGGTCTGGACTGAGGCCGGTGGCAAGTCAGCCAATGTGGTTTTTGCCGATGCGCCGGATCTCGATGCCGCAGCCATCGCCGCAGCCGCCGCGATCTGCTACAACGCCGGCGAAGTCTGCACCGCCGGTTCGAGATTACTGGTCGAGGCGAGCATTGCCGTTGCCTTTATGGCCAAGGTACGTGCCGCCGTTACGGGCTGGCAACCGGGCAACCCGCTCGATCCATCTACCAATGTCGGCGCCATCGTTGATCAACCGCAACTGGCGCGAGTCATGCGGTATATTGCACAAGGCAGCAAGCAAGGTGCTCGTTTGACGATGGGCGGCCAGCAAGTAAGCCCAGTCGGCGGCGGCCTGTTTGTGCAACCAACGGTCTTCGAAGACGTCACCAACGGTATGGTAATTGCCCAAGAAGAAATTTTTGGTCCGGTCTTGGCCGTGATCCGTTTCCATGATGAAGCCGAGGCCCTGCGCATCGCTAATGATTCCATCTATGGCCTAGCGGCCAGCGTCTGGACCGGCAACTTGGGCCGAGCCCATCGCTTTGCCCGTGGTTTGCGCGCCGGGTCGGTTTGGGTCAACCAATACGATGGTGGTGATATGACCGCACCCTTCGGCGGCTATAAGCAGAGCGGCAATGGCCGGGATAAGTCACTCCATGCTTTCGATAAGTACAGCGAACTAAAGGCCACCTGGATCAAGCTGTAAGCGCGGGTCTGCAGCGCCAAAGGTGGTTAAGCTAAGGTGATCCGAAACGCCGATCCGGCATAAAAAAAAGCGCCGAATGGCGCTTTTTTCAATGTCACCCAGGTCGCTATTGCCTGCTAAAAGGACCCGTTGGTCTCGGTCACGCTGCCATCGCTGCCGGTCGTCGCGGTATTGTTGCCACCGACTTGCCATTGCACCACGGCCAGGCTCTGCTCATCGGCCTTAACGCACTTCCATTCGAAGTCGGTTCCCGCCGGCAGATTTTCTACCGTCGCGCTCCAGCTTGGGTAGTTGGCCGGCACCAGTTTTAGCTCGCTCTTGATCGTCCAGTTCCCCAAGGCCGGATGATTACCGGCGATATAGACGCTGGTGCCAAAGTCGGTGTAACCGTTATCGCAACGCAATGACAGGGCTGCTGAGTTGGGCATCGACTCAACCGATTCCAGGCTGTAGGCCAGGCTTTGGTCATCGAGGCGAATGGTGTAGCTGCCCGCGCCGGCATCGAGCGGAATGTCGCCGCCGCCCAGCTCGGCAATTCGGTCGCCGTTGGTGTCGCCATAGTTCTCGCTCCAGTCACCGAAGCGGTCGAACTTAAAGCGCAAGTTGGCGCCAGCAACGGCCGTCACGTTGGCCTGCCAAACACAGCTGTTCGGGTTCCATATCATGGCCGTATTACCCCAATCATTAAAACTGCCGCGCACATTTAAACCGTTAAATTGCGCGACACAGCCGGGCAAGTTGACCGAATCCGAGTAGATGGCACGGGTTTGCGCGGCATTGCCGTTCAACACCGGCCAGCTTTGGGAGGCTTGCGCGCTGGCGCTATGGGAGTCAAGATGCCAGACATAGAGAAAGCCATCCATTGAGTGCGCAACGGCTTCGGCCTGACCGTCTTGGTCCAGATCGCCGATCGCCACGCCACCGGAGATGGGCACAACCTGTTTGGGCCAGTTCTCCAGCAAGCTGCCATCCAGCGACCGAGCTTGCAAGGAATTCTCGGCGTTCATGCCGCCATAGAACAAGCCCTGACCGTCGATGGAATCCATATCGGTGGTGCGGGCCGTAAAGTCCAAGCCGCCATTGCGCTTTAGAATAAAGATCGGCTGACGCAGCGAGCCATCGCTGTTTAGTATCATGGTTTCTTCGGAAGAGGATAGGATCAATTCCAAGTCACCGCTGTTGTCGATGTCGGAAACAATCAAGTCGGTAGCCCGGATCCCGAAGTCACCGCCATAGGGCGAGGTGGAGGAGTCAATGGCGACCGGCCAACCCGACTTGATTGCACCACCCATACTGTAGGCGTAGAGATTATTGCCAACATGGACAAGATACTCAACTTCACCATCCTGATCCAAATCGACGACAATCGGCGACCGCACATCGTTCAGTACCGAAGTCGCAAAGTTGATTCGGCCTAATTCAACACCATTGGCACTGAACACCCGGGCATGCACACCGCTGTCTATATTGGGCCAAATTGCGATGACATCGAGCAGGCCATCATAATTCCAGTCGGCAACCACCAGTTGGCGCAGGGCTCCGGTTCCGCCCGCATTGGCATACAATTGCGAAAGGTTGGCAAAGAACACCTCTTTCGGCCAACCCTGAGTGATGGCGCCGTCTGGACCGATCACCATTACCTTCCAGGTGTAATGGGTCGCACCACCATTGTTCCAGTCAAGCTTCTGCACAATCAACTCGCTCTTACCATCGCCATTAAGGTCGGCCGCGACGACGCGATCATAAAGGGTAGTTACCGTGGTCAGGTTCGGATAGCGATCACCCGACCAGCCCGCCGGGAAGCCGGGTAACAATTGCCCCTCTAGGTTATAGGCAAAAATCGAATCCATACCGCCGACTGACACCTGACGCGCGCCAAAGATTATGTCGTCCTGAGTATCCCCATCGACATCGGCTAGGGTGATCGGGGTGACTATTTCAGTGACCTCCGGGCTGGCAAATGCATAGGATCCGAAGCGCGATCCGTCGTGGTGCCAAGCAAAGACATTTCGGTGCCATCCTCGGTCGTTTTGAACGGTCAGTATCTCTAAATCGCCATTGCCATCGAGATCGATCAGCGCCGGTGTTCTGGCTGGAACTCTACCCTCGGTGCTGCCCGCCGGATGACCTAACCAGCCCGACACCAGAGCGGGCCAACCATTGGCGAGGGTATTGTCCAGATACACGCGCTGATATACATCGGCCTGCAGACCGGCCTGATCGACGACGCGCAGGCGCACTAGATAGGTGCCGTTACTGAAGGCCGTGGTGTCCCAAGTGCCTAAATTGCCCCGTATTACGCTGTCTTCGGCCGTAAAGATGGTCTCGAATTGCAGCGCTTCGCTCTCTTTTTTAGCCACGGCTATTTCATAATGACCGATATGTGAGCCCATTACGCCGACCGTTGAGCCCTGTATAACCACCGGACCATTCAATTGAATGCTCTCCCCGGCCGGCAGATTAATAGCGGGGCTGAAGATAAAGGGGGCTGCGGTGATACGCTCTGGGCTGGCCTGCAGGGCTGCCTGCGCGTTAATCAGTCCGTGACCGTATATATCGTCCCAACCCGGCAGGCCGCCGCTACTGGTCAGGTCGGTGGTGGTGCTGACCAATAAGGCGCGTACTTGAGCCGGTGTTAGATCAGGATATTTCGCGCGAATCAGCGCGGCGAGTCCGGCGACGTGGGGTGCCGCCATGGAGGTTCCGCTCGAGGTTTTATATCCACCATCATTTTTTAATGACAAGATATTACTGCCCGGCGCCACCAAATCGATGTCGGGACCAGTGTTCGAAAAGGTGGATAGGGTCGGCAAGGCGCCGGTCACATTGGCCACCGAGCCCACACTGATCAGACCGGGTATATTAGCCGGGTAGAGATACTGTGAGTTGATCATGTTGTTGCCAGCGGCGGCAATCACTACCACATCCATAACCAGAGCGCGTGTGACCGCCTGCTCGAGCGTACTGGAAAACCCCTGGCCAGCAAGACTCATATTGATAACATCGGCTCGATTATCGGCTGCATAATTGATCGCTAGGGCAATATTGAAGGCCGAGCCGCCACCATCGTCACGCAGCGCTTTTAACGGCATGATTTTGGCGCCATGGGCGACCCCGATAATACCGACGCCGTTGTTACCGGTTGCCGCAATGGTGCCGGACACATGAGTGCCATGACCATAACCATCGCTGGGCGAATTGTCTGAGTTGGCAAAATCCCAACCGTGGGTGTCATCGACCTTACCGTTGCGATCGTCATCAATACCATTGTTGGCGATTTCATCAACATTGAGCCAAACATTGTCGCGAATGTCGGGATGATCCAGATACAAACCCGTATCGATCACCGCCACAATGGCGCCAGCACCACTGGTTTGGTCCCAAGCCTGATTGGCATGAATGGCGTTTAAACCCCATAAAGCTGGATTATTACCGTTATCGTAAAGGGGGTCATTGGGGGTCATGGTCACATAGTAGAGATAATTGGGTTCAGCGTATTCAACCTCGCCGCTGGCTTGAAGCGCTTGAGCTAAAGGATTCACATCGGCGCTGTCGACCTCCAATAAATACACTCGCTCTTCGATTGACGAGGCGGCCAGTCGTACGGCAACCGGCAGTCCGTCGGGCAACGCAGAGTCGATCGAATTCAGCTTAAATTGGTCCAGCACTCGGGCTTGATGTTGGGCCAATAGTTCGCCCGCGACGGATGGGCTGGACGCTGGGCTGACCGGACCGGCGCGGTTGGCTGCCGCGGCGAAAGGAGCGCTACCCTTGAATTTTACTATAAGTTGGTTAGCCTCCCACTGTGCCGAGCGATCGGGTGCGGCGATATCCAGCGCGACCAGATTGTCGCTTGTCAGCGCCCCCTGGTCTGACACAATGGTGGTTTGTGCGCCGATTGAGACCGATGCAAGCAAACCAAAAACCGATAAAAGAAAATGCCCTAAAGATAATTTATTAACTAACATAATAACCTCCTTCCTCCTTTTTATAGGCCACCCTATTCGGTAGACCTATAAATAAATTGAGCTAATGAACGACTCTCTTTAGAGGATTCCCTAATGCAACATCCCTCTAAATTTCAGCAAGTTACTATTATAAGGCTGCGGCCTAGAACTGATATGACAAATTGGTAAGGCAAAAAAATAGTATGTAACCAACCTCCGTTCGATAGGCCACAGGAATCCCTGTAAAGGATTCATATTGCACAGCCAATCCTTTGGCAGGCCAATAAGCGCATAGGCGCGAGGATTATCATCGAATTTTTGGGGCGTGCTTGTCATCAGAACTCGCACGTGACCTTTGCGGCAACCGTCAGTTCCCGCCCGGCTACAATTCCACCGAGTACCCCCTGGGAATAAGTAAACCACCTTGGCTCGCTTGGAGTGAAAATATCAAACGACCTAGGTTATTTCGGTTAGAATCTTTATCAAATTGATTCGTAACATCGGCGCAAGAGCAACCAATACTCATGGCTTAGAGCGGTCAGGATTCTTGTGCCGTTTGTTTCGAGGAAAATGTTTCTTGCCAGTGCTACGGGTTGGTCGCTGCGACGAATGGGCGACAAAATCCTAAAGGCTAATGAGTGTAAATAGACCAGGGTGGATATGCGCATAATGATCAAGTTTCAGCCGCTAAACGCCGCGCAGTTTGACGACTATCGACGTTACTTTATTGCCGACTATGGCCAAGAAATTTCGCTTAACTTTAGAGTGCCATTGGCTCAGGCATTGGTGCAAGCCGAAACCGCGTTAGCAGAGAGTTTTCCGGCCGGCAAGGCCCAGCCGGGCCATCACTTACTCAGCATCGAGATCGATGGCGACACCAAACAGAATAGATCTGCACAGCAGATCGGATATTTTTGGCTCACCGACACTGAAAAAACTCATACCGTATTTATTAATGACTTCGTTATCTTCTCGGAGCTGCGCAATAAAGGTTTGGGTCGAGCGGCTATTGACGCCTTAGAACGGAAATTAAAGCACCAAGGCGTGACGCAACTTAAGCTGAGAGTAGCCTTCGAAAACACCCGGGCCTTGGCTTTGTATCAAGCCGTCGGATTCAATATTACAGGCCTCAACATGGCGAAGACACTCTGAGCTGGGTGACCGCGGGTTAGGGGATAATTGAGGGCAGCGACTGTTGACGTAAATAGTCGCGCGCAGCACGGCCGGCGACTACCCCGCTGGCATAACAGGCGGTTAGCAGGTAGCCGCCGGTGGGTGCTTCCCAATCAAGCATCTCACCGACGCAAAACTGACCCGGCAGCTGACGCAACATCAGACCTTCAGTGAGTTCAGCGAACTCAACCCCGCCGGCGGTACTGATTGCCTCATCGATATCTCGACAGGCGGTTAAATGATGCGGGAGCGCCTTGAGTAGTCTCGGCAGCTCATCTATTCGGCCCATTTGCTCTTTACTGCTGAGCTCTTTCAATAGCGCTAGCTTTACACCCGTCAGTTTGAGTTGCCGACGCAAAACATTGCTCAGCGAGTCACCCGCTCGGCGACGACTGAGCACCTGGGCCAAATGCGCCGCGCTCTGGTCGGGAAACAAATCCCAGTAAACAGTACAACTGCCCTGCTGCTCAATCTGGTCACGGATGGCTGCGGACGCCGCATAGATAAGACTGCCCTCCAGACCTTCCCCGGCAATAACCGCATCGCCCTTTTTGCGCCAACCGATGCCCTCGACCGAGGTGACCGATAGGGCCACCGACTTCAACGGCTGGCCCGCTTGATCGGCGCGAAAGCCGTCGCTCCAGTCGTAACGGAAGCCGCCGTTACTGGGCCGGAACGGCGCACATTGGATGCCCCGTTGGGTAAACTGACTGCGCCATTGGCCATCTGAGCCAAGGCGCGCCCAACTGCCGCCACCAAAGGCGTAAATAATCACCGGCGCCGTGACCGCTAATGGGCCATCCGCGTGGCTAAACAGCAGTCGGCCCTGATCATCCCAGCCGGTCCAGCGGTGGCGCACATGAAATTGTGCCCCGCCAACACGCAGTCGATGCAGCCAGGCACGCAATAGCGGTGCAGCCTTCTTAGCGGTTGGGAAAACTCGGCCAGAACTGCCGACAAAGGTCTCTATGCCCAGGTCGGCGGCCCAAGAACGCAGCGCGTCGGCGTCGAATTCCTGCAACCAGGCCTCGACCTTTTCGGTCTGCTGGCCGAAACGACTTATGAAATCGGCTTTATTTTCAGCATGGGTAAGATTCAGCCCACCGATGCCCGCCCGCAATAACTTGCGGCCGACCGAGGGCATCGCATCGTAAACGGCCACCGACATGCCAGCCTGGACCAATTGTTCGGCGGCCATCAAACCCGCCGGACCGGCGCCTATAACGATGGCCTGGACTGCAGACTGGGCCACGCTCATGCTAAGTGTCTTATGTGGACCGAGGCCCACAGAGCAAACATCAACCGGAATGGCGACAAATAAGGACGGAGCGACAGGAGCATAGAGTACTTCCGGGGGTCGGGTTGGCCGGACAATCCGACTCGGCACACACAATAGCATTGGCTCGGCGAGCTGTCTCAGGACGATATCGATAAAAGTTGGGACTTTACTGGGGTCGGATTATTCATTGGCGCAATTTTCTGCTGACCTCTACTATCGCCGAGTTCGACTAGGGGTAACAACCTATGAGCTGGATCGGCATCCTGGTGCGCTGGCATCGGTGATATTACTGCTCTGGGCTGCTTAAAAGCAGCACGGAAAAAATATTTTCTTGCGCATCGCCAACCGAACCAGCATTGATTTCTGGCCACCGGCAGGGTCTCAGTCGCATCAGGGCCCTGCCGACGGCTACCCGGTCGCCTCGATAAGTAACATCTAAGCCATTGAAAAATAAGCCAATTATTTAATCTTCGAGGTTTAACGGCGTGTTAAACGCGACCCGGCTAAGGCCAGCAGTGATCTGTCTTATGCTGCCCAAAAGGTCAAAAACTCGTTAAAAAAGTGGGCCGGAGCGAACTAATGGCAATATATTCCGCAGCTGCCATTGACACCGGTTCTAGAATGCCTATAATTCCGCTCAGCAAGAAAGAAAGTCTAAATTTTAACTGCTCCAATACGTTGCTTTTGTAAGTCATCGTCCTGAAGTTTTTAAGTTCCAGTCGATTTTTCAGCTATCGAAGCCTTTACAGGCGCAAATAATATATTTTTCAGGATACACATATCATGTCTAACAAAACTACTGGCACAGTTAAATGGTTCAACGAAACTAAAGGTTTTGGTTTCATCGAGCAAGAAAATGGCCCAGACGTTTTCGCACACTTCAGCGCTATTGAAGGTTCAGGTTTCAAGACTTTGGCTGAAGGCCAGAAAGTTGAGTTCGTAGTAACTCAAGGCCAGAAAGGCCCACAAGCAGAAAACATCACTGCTATCTAATTGTTGACCTAAGGGTCGCGATTAATCTAAGGGTAAAGCCAACGGCTTTGCCCTTTTTGTTGTGGGCTAACTAAAAGCCTATCTTGGCCAGGTAGTTTTTTGACCAAGTGAGATCGTCCAGCACCGAGGCCGTGTTACGCGGATCGCGCTCCTGTTCAATGGTGATAAAGCCCGCATAAGCCTTTTCCCGCAGCAAGGTGTGAATCGCCGGATAGTCAATATTGCCTTGCCCGATTGGACACATCACCCCTTCAGCGCAGGCATCGAAAAAACGTATAGATTTGCCCAGGACCTGTTGAAAAATAGTCTGATTGATGTCCTTGAAGTGGATGTAATCGACCCGAGACCAATAGCGTTGCAAGGTCGCAACCGGATCCATCCCGGCGTACATCAGATGGCCGGTGTCCAGGCACAATCCCGCCGTGTCATTGTCGATATCACTGACAATGCGGTGCAACTCATCGGCAAATTCGATGTAACCACCCGCATGTGGATGTATAACGGTGCGGATTGCGTATTTGTCTTGCGCCAAGGCAGCGATGGCGCGAATATTACTGACCATGTTATGCCACTGCTCCGGCGCTAAGCGCGGCGCTCGGGCGCTATGGCCGGCATTAAAGTCACGTTCATCATGCCCCCAATCCATTACGGTCAAATAAGGTCCGCCGTAACGCTGACCCGGGCTGGCCGGCGGCGTGGGCAATTGACGGATGAGCGCGCAAATCGCATCCGTTTGCTCGAGCAAATTCTGTCGATTGCCGAGACTGACCAAATCATCGAAGATTGTCCCCGCGACAATAAACAGACCGCTGTGCCGAAGCTCTGCGGTGAGCAAATCGACGTCCCGGGGCATATAACCATAGGGTCCCAATTCCAATCCGCCAAAACCGGCTTGCGCTGCCTCGGTCAAGACTTGACGCCAGGCCGGCAGATGCGGATTGTTGACATCATCGACGCCCCAGCAACAGGGGGCACAGGTCAGTGTCATGGGGCTGCTTGGTGATTGCTTCATGGTACTTCAAGCCTTAAACATAAATAGTCCGGCACAGGCTTTCGGCTGTGCCGGGCAACAGTGTTACCTGAGGATGCTCGCCTGCAAAGCGTCGATAGACGACTGGATGCCGGCATTGGTCGACATTGTGAAATCTTCCATTTCTAGCGAGACCCAATCGTTGTAGCCCTGCATCCCGACCACAGAGAAAAACTCCTTCCACCACTGCAGATCATGTCCAGCCCCGACAGCGACATAATTCCAGGCTCGATTGGCCACGTCGGTGACGTCGCGCAACTCCAGCAAGCCATTGACATCGGCCATACCCCGCTCAATCCGGGTATCCTTGCCGTGCACATGGTGGATGGCATCACCCAAGGCTCGGGCCCCGGCAATCGGGTCCGCACCCATCCAGAACAGATGGCTCGGATCCAGGTTCATACCCACCATCGGACCCACCTCGTTGCGCAACCTGAACAGGGTTTCTGGATTCCAGACCAGCATGGCCGAGAAGTTTTCCAGGGCGATTTTTTCCACGCCCACCTCGGTCGCGAGTTTGACCAGTTCATGCCAGAGTGGAAAGGCTCGATCTTGCCATTGATAGCGGTCCCGCTCGGGCATCTCGTCCGGCCAGCTTTTGGTGTAAACCAGCCAGTTGGGCACCGAGTCGCCGGGCGCGGCCTCCGGCAGGCCGGACATGGTGACAATTTTTTTCACCCCAATGTCACCCGCCAGGCGAATGGTTTGTTCCATTTCGAGCCGATGACGTTGACCCATTAGGCCGGGGTCAAGCGCATTAGCAGAACAGTTCAGCGCCGCAATTTCCAAGCCGCGCGCCGCAATTTCCTTCAGCTTACGATTTAACAGACCCTTGTCTTTGAGCAGTTCATCGGCGCGAAAGTGCGGCGCGCGCGACCAACCTCCGCCAGTCATTTCCAGTCCTTCAACACCCAACTTGACGCATTTATCGAGCATATCGGTAAAGGACAAATCGGACATCGCATCGGTACAAATTGATAATCTCATAGTGGTGTTCCCAAGTTAGTCTTATGTATATTCAACCCAGCTGGCGTCGGCATCGGCCGAGCGCACGCAATTCTCCAACCAACGCACCCCTTCGGTTCCAGCGTCGATACCGGGACAGTGATGCCCAGCCAAAAAGACCTGATCAGCGCGTTGCTGCGCTCGAATGGCCTGGGCAATCCACAGATAAATATTAGCCCAGCTGTCACCCAGGCCTTCGGTGTGCAAAGCACCCATGCGATCGAGGGCGAGGCTTTCCGCTTCTAGGTAGGGCATGCCGTGATGCAAGATGCGAATGGGTTCACCCTGGATCTCATAAGACAATTGATCGGGGTGGGCATCGGACCATTCCACTGACGCCTTCGAGCCCACAAACCGATAGCGCTGCGAGCCCATGTTGCCGGCATTGACCGACGTGACCCATAGGCGTCCGCGGGCACCGTTGTGGTAATGCATCAGCACCGTGGCGTGATCTTCCAACGGTTCTCGACTGGCAATAAAGGACTTCCGGTCGCAGAGCAGCTTTTCAATCTTGAGTTCCGGCAAGACCACTTCGCTGAGGTAATACAGATGGGTGCCAATATCGCCCAAGACGAAGGTCGGACCGGAGGTTTTTGGATTGGTGCGCCATTTCACGGCCTCGGAAGCATCGCTATCGTCCCCGGCATTGAAGCCATGGGTGTATTGCAGATCGATCAACCGGATATCACCCAACATGCCTTTGGCCACCATAGCGGCCATCTGATGCACCAGCGGATGACCGGTGAAGCCATAGGTCACGCCGACGATCAGGCCTTTCTCCTCGGCCAACTTTTTAATCTCCACGCATTCGGCCACGGTAAAAAACAGGGGCTTTTCGCAGACCACATGAATGCCGGCCTGCAGCAATGCCCGGGTGATTTCATAATGGCTGAAATTCGGGGTTGCTACCGAGACTACCTCCACGCCATCCGCGCGTTGCGATTCGGATGCAATCAGTTCCTGGTAGGTCGCATAACAGCGCTCCTCTGCCACGCCAAGGTTGCGGCCAAAATCACGCCCCTGTTCCGCATCCAGATCAAAGGCGCCCGCCAGCAACTGATAGGTGCCATCGCGCTGGGCGCCGGTGCGATGTTTATAACCCACCTGCCCGGTCCGACCGCCTCCGACCATGCCCCAACGCAGGGCTTGGCCCGTTGTTTTTTCGCCGTTAATCATAATCTGTGCTCCAAAAAATAATTTATTTGATAAATCTGTCTCACCCGGACGAACCTGACATTAGCAGGCATGGCTCAGGCCGTGCCCGAAGGCACCCTATTCACGGCTACCTACTGGGCGTACTTATCGATGTAACGCTGCATTTCGCTGCGCATAAAACGGCCGCTTTGATCGGCCTTTTCTTCCCAGGCAAAGACGCAGGCGGTCATAATGCCGTCGAAGCCGATTTCGGCCAGCGTGCGATAGAAGTCGTCCCAAGGCACCTCGCCCTGACCCATGTTCAGATGCTGGTGCACCCGTGCCGTTGAACCGGGCGGATTGATGATGTAACGCAAACCGGAACTGGCCTTATGGTTAAAGGTATCGGCAATGTGCACATGGGCCAACACATCGGCACACTCGCGCAGCATGGCAACGGTGTCATCGCCGAAATAAAAGGTATGCGGCGTGCAGTAAAGGAACTTCACATTGGCCGAGTTGACGGTGCGAATCAGATCAACCGAGGGCTGCAGAGTTTCGACCCAGTCTTCCGGGTGCGGTTCGATGTGCAGGTTAATGCCCTCGCGCTCCAGCACCGGCACCAGCTCTTCCATCGAACGCCACCAAGCATCTTCACAGGTTTCCATCAACGATCCGGTGTGGCAGCTGTAACAGCTGCCCTTATCCGGGTGCGGACCGCGACCGAATTCCGAATTCAAGGTGTCCACGCCCAGTTCCACGGCGATCTCGATCGCGCGCTTCCAATGCCGCACTGCGGCACTGCGCTCGACCTCATCATTGGATGCCCAGCGGTACATCGGCAGCAGTGAAGCAACGCCGACATTGGCCGAGGACAAGGCCTTTTTAAAGGACCGCAGCCGGTCCGGAAAGACCCTCGGGGCCTTAAACCATTCCAAAAAATCGCCGCGCGGGCTCAGCTCCATCCAGTCATAACCCAGTTCGGCGACTTTCGATGGCAACTGTTCGAGGCTCAGGTGTCGGTGCATAAAGGGATCAAGGGCAATTTTCATTTGCGGCCTCCAAATACAAGGGGTTATTTTTAAGGGTTTCAGTCGTTTGTGTAATCGACGATAACAATCTCAACGGCCTGTGCGGCCGAGGTTAGACACGCATCTGGCAGGACGCCGGCGGCGTTCAAAAACGGCGGCGTTAGGCTTCTCAGGGTTATGAGGTTCATCACTTGGTCTGGCCACCCGGTCTCTGCGCAGGATTATTTTCGTTCCGCCACAGCTTAACTAAGGATAAAGCGTATGGAACAAAGCCATTGCCATAAAGACATGATTGTGTCATTTTGTGTCATTCATGATGACATTGCATCCCTCTGGAGGGGCCTATGGAAAGAGCGACCATCGCCGATGTCGCCGCAGAGGCTGGCGTCTCCGTTTCAACGGTCAACCGCATTCTCGGTGGCAAGGCCCAGGTGCGGAACAGCACCATGCAGAAGGTTCAGAGCGCCGCAGAGCGCATCGGCTATTATGGTCTGGGCGCCATCGCATACCGTTTGACCGAAGCGACCCCGACTTATCGACTGGGCTTCCTGCTGCAACAGTCCCATCGGCCCCTATATCAGCTGCTTAATGCGAAAATAATTCAAGCCTGCCATCAGCGGCAAACGGACATTGTGAACCCGCTGATCGATTTTGTTGATCAATTGACGCCGGAAAATATCGCCCGCCGCCTGATTGCTCTGGGCCGGGAATGCGATGCTGTCGCACTGATCGCCGCCGATCATCCGCTGGTCGGCAATGCCATTCGTGAACTCAAAGCCATGGGAAAACCGGTGGTCACCTATATCACCGATCAGTCCTCAACGGACCGGGCGGCCTATGTCGGCACCGATAATTGGATGTTGGGCCGCACGGCCGGGTATCTGATGACGCGCATGGCACACCGCGAAGGCAGCATTGCGGTATTGATCGGCAATCATCGCTACCAATGCCAGGATATAGCCGATGCCAGTTTCCGCTCCTATGTCCGCGAACACGCGCCGCACCTAATAGTGCAAGAAAGTCGTCCGACCCACGAAGTGCCGGACCAGGCCTATCGCATGGTGCGCGATCAACTGGCCAACAGCAGTGAATTGGTGGGCATTCTTATTGTCGGCGGGGGTATCTCGGGCGTACTGCGCGCGCTGCGCGAAGTGCCTGAGGAACGGCGCAAGAAAATACTGCTCATTTGCCGGGATACCGGACCGGAAACCCGGCGAGGACTGGGCGAGGAGCTGATCACCGCATCCTTGTGCCACCCAGTAGACGCCACCTCCGAGCTACTAATTGACACCATGATTGAAGTGATCGGTAACGGAAATCTGGATGCGCCGCTCTACAAGACCATTCCATTTGAGATCTTGACACCGATGAATATCTGACGGCCGTGCCGTGCGGTCCTCTCGCTCACCTAATCCAGCTTTGCCGGCGCTACCATCTGATAGTAGGTCACGTAATTAGGGGCGTAGGGCCCCGGCGGAAAGGGTCGATGCATATTCCAAAAGACATTGGTATTGGCTTCACGGGTTAACGGCAAATAGTTTGGTGCGACCCGCTCTACCGCGGACTCCAGAGCCATCACCAGCAAATCGGTGAGTGGGTTGCCGCTACGGTCACTCCGCGGGCTGTAACTCAGATTCTCCCGTTCGGCCCACAACAGCGTGCCGTCGGCCGCAACCAATCGATATTCGAAATCGACTTCGGTCTTGGTCGCCAACACCACGTATTTTGAGGTCCAACGGTGAATCGTGACATAGAGCATGGCGTCAGAGTGGAACAGGGCCGCCAAGTCGGCCGGCGGTATATTATGCACCTCTTGCGGGTCGGTCAGCCCTTCAAATTCCAACAGGGCCTTCACGGTGTTCACCGGAAAGACGTAGTAGCCCTTTTCGGCCAATTGGCGCGGCAGGGTCGTTAACACCGAGGTGCTGGCCATCACATCAATGGATTTATTGACCACCGGTACAATGAGTATCGATTTGGGCCGGCTCTGATGAAAGTCGGCCAAGGTATCGACCTGCACCTGTGTCACCGCGCAGCCACTCACAAGAAGGCTGAAGCCGACGACAACGGCCATAGCACGATAATCCATCCTATTTGGCCTCCAAGTTAGTGATCAGGGTCGCCATCATGGGCCGACTTTCAGGCCAGGCCGCCGCTTCTTGACGATAAAAATCTACCGCCGTTGCGGCATCGCCTGCCAACAGATAGTAGGTGCCCGCCTCGGCCAGCAAACCGGGCGCCGGCTTTCGACCCTGCGCGGCCATACGGTCAAGATGCTGTACCAGGTTTTCGATGACCCGCTCTTTATCACCGGGTTGGTGGTAGTAGTCGAACAGGTCCGCCTCATAATCGCCCCAATCATAGAGCCCTTGGGTCGCACAACCTGATAGCAACCCGGCAAGTACTAGGATCGACAGCAACGCTCGCATCTATTGCTGCAGTCTGATCATCAGGGTCGATGATTCACCGAGATAGACATCTCGCTGATAAATAATCTGCCGACCGTTAAAGACAACGATCAGATGTTGACCGGGAATAATACGCAGCGCGGCTTCCGACAGGTCTAGCATATTCAGATACTGGCTCACCGGACCATAGTCCAGATTATCGATACTCAATTGCAGCTGATCGATGTCATAGCCGCTAACGCTAAAGGTCACCAAGGGCCGATCATCGACAACCGACTGAATGGTCACCGGGTTGTTAATCGCACAGGCGGACAGTACCAGTGCGGCCAATCCCATCAGAATAAAGCGCATCACTGGATCTCCTTCACTTGCAACGTGTCAATGGCCAGGCCCTCAATGGAACCTGATACCAGCTGGGTAATCGAGCCCTCCGCGAGTTCGGTCTCACCGAAAGACGAGATCACCTCGATCTCCGCGACCTGCTTGCCGGGCAAGGTGATCACAGTGCCCGTGGTAGTTGATTTAACCTCTTTACCCTTGGTCAGAATGTGGAAATGTTGGCCGCCTTTAATGCCCTGTGACAGGCCACCACTGATAAAAATCAACCCGTCTTCAACGGCTAAGATGTCCGATGTCCAGGCTGATTGCAGCATCCATAGGTCCAATTTGCCAACCGCGGCATTCACCGCAGCGCCAATTGCCTGGTCGTTAATACTGCCGTCGTAGCCGGCAACCGCGCCAAAGCCCATGGTGTTTTGATCTTCAATGGAGGCTACACCGCTGCCGGTAATAGAATGCAACACCTGCCCGGTACGCACATCGACCAGACGCAGATCGATGGTGGCACTGGCCTCTTGTTTTTTACTAGAGGAAAAAAAACCGGCCTTACCCGTGGTGGCCCGGCCAAACTCCGTTAGTGAACCGACAATCAGGGTATCAACCCCAACTAGGTCCAACGCCGTGCCGGACAGATCGGACTCGCCCTGTAAAAGTTCAACGTCGGGACGCTCGAAGACCAAATAATTGCCGCTATTGGCCAGGCCCTGAACAAACATATCGGCTACTTTCTCGGCCATCTTATCAACCGGTGAGTTCGACAATAGTCCCTTGCCGTAGGTGGTTTCATTAGACAGGCGACCAACCGCCACTTTACGCTTTAGCGCAAGCCGCTGGGGGGCCATGGCCTGTTGCGCTGCGCGCATTTGCTCGCTTGTGTAACCGGGTTCAACACCGGTTAGGGTCACGGGGGCTGTCACACAGCCCGCTAAAAGTAAGGCACCAGCGACTATCAAAGTTCTATGGAGCATACAGTTTCCTTTTTTAGCCATTTTGTGTTTTTTAGGTTAAAACAACGTGATTAGGTATAAGTTTAACCCTATTAGCATGGCTATTCACTAGCCACGACATCCCGCTAATCCTGTGAATGACGTTGACTGACATTACTGGTTAGGGTGTATCGGCTGCTCACAACCAATTAAAGCCGCGAGTCGCCTTAGCTAACAGCCCGCCAACACAAAAAAGCCCGCTCAAGGCGGGTTCTATTATCTAGACGATCGGCACGTCCAAAAAATGGGCACCGCCAAGTGATGCGCCTAGGCGGCCTTCATGTTAGGCGACGTTGGGGCTAAAACGGTCATTAAGATAGACAATAATATCGGACGATTCGTACAGCCAGCTGGTAGCGCCTTGCGGGTCGACAATTTTCAAACAGGGGACCTTCAGAACACCGCCACCTGCCAGCAATTCGGCCTTGGCGCTGTCACTGCGTTTGGCGTCGCGAGTCTCTATGCTCAGCGACTGGCGCTTCATGGCCATACGAACCTTGACGCAAAAAGGACAAGCCTTGTATTGGTATAGAGTCAGCTGGGCGGTCTCGTTATCAACAGCGGCCTGGGTGTCGTTATCGCGCTGCACAGGCTTTGGGCTGTATAGCCGTTCTACCAATAAGATGATCGCGCCTAAGATCCAACGTGCTAGAAACATGTAGATACCTTTGTGTGGTGTCGCGGAGGAATTCGATCTAAGTAAGGGAGTCTCCGCACCATCCCTAACCTGTGAGCACCTGTGGCCTCGCCGCACTATAGTAGGCTGGCCGCCATGGTCTGGTTAACCCAGAGTGCCCAATATAAGGCTTAACCGCGCCAAATGCGGATGCGCATTGAAGCACAGTTTGTTCCCGATCGCCAAGCTTGTGCACTTTCAACCCTCCCGCACTATTGTGCCGTCAGGTCGATTTGACTTGCACTTCTATGCTCCCCTGAATCGCCGCTGTATGGCGGTCGATATGCAATTGGAGGTCAGAGGTCAAAATCCAAGTTTTCACCTGTCGACATAGGCAGTCCGAATAAGGGGCGATTAAACGATGAAATTATTTTCTAACTGTTCAATTAACCGTCTTAGCTTGAAAATACTTGCGAGCGAAATCTAAACGTTTCTAATTAAAGTTTGCTCATGGGCAATTCCATTGTTTTTAAACATGGCCAGCGTATCGTTGTAAAGTGGATTGGGCATTGTCCTTGGCCACTCTCCCGAAAAACCTTAGGCCTTTGCCTTGGGCAGTCGATAGTCAATCGGACCAAGCCCGTCCTGACTAATAACTGCAATTTGAAAATTAAGGAGTCTTTATGAAAACCTCCCTACTCTTCGCTCTCTCCTTATTGTTTGCCGGTGGGCCCTGCGCCAATGGCCTTGAACGCATCCCCTGGGCATGGGAAGACCATAATGGTGATCACGTTTGGAACTACAGCCATACCAACGACAATTTTCAATCGTACAACCCCTGGGGTAATATCCCCCTTACCGCGGATGCCTATGAGGGCCACAGCGCACTCTTTTTAAGATACCTGAATGTCGATCAGACCGATAACTTTGCCCAGGCGTTTGGCTTTGCCACCATACCCACGGCAAATGCCAATAGCGGTACCGAGCCGACCTACGATCAAGAATATCTCGATGGCAAAGACTTGAGGTATATCGACGCCTTAGAATTTTTTATAAAGGGCAGTTCGGGCGCAAATCGATCCGCACTCTCAGTTAGTATCAGTTCACCCAATGGCCATAGTTCAAGGAATGCACTGCTAAAAGACTACGTCCAAATTTCCGATGCATGGCAGCGCGTGGTCGTTCCCATGGCTGACTTTATGCCAGCCTTTAATAACTTTGATCGTTTTCAACTGTGGAATGTCAACGAGGTGGTGTTTCGGGTCGATCAGAACGACAACAATGTGCCGTTTGAGGTCACGCTTGATAACATTAGTTTTTTGCGTTACCCCGAGGTTGCCGAATTCAAATGGGCGTACGAAGAAACTAACGTCATACCCAGCCTCAACCTCAACGGCGCCTGGAATTACAGCTGGTCCCGATGGGATGAGGGCAGCGTCTATATCCCGGCCAATGACTGGCACGATCTAAAAACCAGCCTAACAGAGGCCTACCAAGGTCAGAGTTCATTGGAAGTTCGCTATGAGCATCTCCATGGCGGCTATATCGATCTCTATCTGTCGACCCACCCCAATGGCCAAGGAGTTGAACCCAGTAGTTTTTATGAACGAGACTTACCGAAGGATCTATCCGCTTACAACACCTTGCGTTTCTTTATCAAAACTGGCGACCAAGGCTATTTTAATGGCGATATCACGCTCGATCTGATCGAAACGCCGTTCCGCAATGCCAATCCGGTCAAGTTGTCGGACTACCTATTCGATTGGGCCCTAGACGACTGGACCGAAGTCCGGATTCCACTGGCCGACCTGACGGCGGCGACGAGTGATCTGCGGCGCATTAAAGAGATCTGGATTCGCTTCAACGACAATGCCAGCCCATCCTCGGGGGTGTTTTACCTCGATAACATCGGCTTTATCAATGTCGTCGAACAGGGGGTGGCCATGGAGGCTAAACGTCATTGGTGGCTGAGCGATACCTTGGGTAACGGCGAATATAATTACAGCACCACGGCGATGGCCGATGGCTCGCGCATAAACGTTGCTAACCAATGGCAGGATGTGGTGATTGGTTCGTTCTTCACCGGCCCCTATGGTGAATATGAAGTATCCGCGATAGACCTGCAGTTCAGCCACAATGGTTCGGGCTACGCGGCGGCCAACCTAACCACATCGGTTGAAAATACCGGTGTTGAACCCACCGGCTTTGTTGATCGAGATTTCGGCAAGTCGGTGGCTAACCTCAATACCTACTTGACCTTCCGCGGCCAGGTCCATGGCGAACCTGGCCTGAAGGTGCGTTTGGTCGATATCTGGGGCCATGTCTCCAAGGCCGTTGCCCCCTCGACGTATCGATTACGCTATGCCCGCTACATGGCGTCTTACTATATCCCAACCTATGTCTTCGATACGCCGGGCTTTAATTTCCATGAAGTTAAGGCGATCCAGTTCTTTGTCGACCAAGAGGTGCCTGCGGGTGAGATTGGTTATAAGATATTTGGGCTGCAATTCGCACGCTACTAAACAACATTAATTTCCCCTTTATAAACGCAAAAACCCGCACCAGGTGCGGGTTTCTTATGTTGACTCTAGGTTATCCGTTAGATTGCGAGGTACTCTTCACGCAATGCTTGGTTCTCCAGCACTTCTTGCGCCGTACCGGTAAAGACGATAACACCGGAATCCATAATAATGGCGTGGTCGGCCAGTTTAAGGGCTGCCACCGCATTCTGCTCGACGATAATGGTGGTGATACCCATTTTCTTAATTTCCAGCAGCATGCGCTCAATTTCTTGCACAATCACCGGCGCCAATCCTTCATAGGGCTCATCAAGCAGCAGTAGCTTGACGTCCCGCGCTAAGGCTCGGGCGAGCGCAAGCATCTGTTGCTCACCGCCTGACAGGGTAGACGCTTCTTGCTTACGCCGCTCCTGCAGTTTCGGGAAATGGCCGAAAATCTTCTCAATCGACCAGCCCAATGGTTCGGCAATCTGCGCCAAAATAATGTTTTCTTCAACGGTAACGCCGGGAATAATGCGTCGGTCCTCACAGACCAATTGGATCCCAGCGCGGGCGGCTTCAAAGGGTTTCATCGAATGAATGGCTTGGCCATTCAGCCAGATATCGCCCGTCGCCAGCGCAGGCTGTTTGGCCCGGGCAATGGTCCGCAGCGTCGAGGTTTTACCCGCACCGTTACGGCCTAATAAGGCAACGATATCGCCTTCTGGAATATCAAAAGAGAGACCCTGGACCACATAGCTTTCGCCATAATAGGCCTTGAGGTCGTGGCAAGAAAAGAACGACTTCGGAGCTTGATCAGTTGATGACATAGTCTTTTCCTTAAACCTGTGCTTCGCCGAGGTAGGCTTCGATGACTTTAGGGTTACCCTTAATATCAGCGGGTGCACCTTCGGCAATTATTTGACCTTGCGATAAGACCGAAATCGTATCGGCAAGCGAGAAAACCACGTTCATATCATGTTCAACGATGACTTTGGTGATGCCGTCGTTCATACTTTGCAGCAACTCAATGGTTTTTTCAGTTTCATGGCGCGCCATGCCTGCAGTCGGCTCATCGAGCAATAACAGCCGTGGTTTATTGGCCAAACAGATGGCCATTTCTAACCGCCGCTTATCACCGCGTGACAGGCTGCCCGCTAGCATATGCATATGATTTTCTAAACCCAACTCGCACAGTTGCTGCTCGGCAAATTCAATCAGCGGACGTTGCTTCTTACGGCCCTCGAACAGATTAAAGTTAAAAACACCGTCTCTGGCGGCAAACACTGGAATGGTGACATTTTGCAATACCGTCATTTCCGGAAAAATAGCCGGTGTTTGGAATACCTTAGCGATACCCAGTTGAGTAATATCGTGCGCGTTGACATCAAGCAATGGCTTACCGTCGAACATAACCGAACCATCATCGGGCTTCAACATGCCCGTCAACACATTAAGTAAGGTCGACTTACCGGCGCCATTCGGTCCGATCAAAGCATGGGTTGTACCGCGTTGAATTTTTAAATTAACGTTTTGTAAGGCTTTTAAACCGCCAAAACTTAAGGACACTTGATGTATGTCTAGTATAGCCATGGTCAGTCTCCTATTCGGCGTCGCCGTTGGTGAAAAAACGTTTCTTTAGGCGGGCAACGGCTTCCATAAAACCACCGGGCATGAAGATAACCACGGCCATAAAGATGACCCCTAGGACCAATAACCATTGTTCACCCAAGCTGACCGATAAGACGTTTTCAAAGTACAGCATAAAGGCCGCACCGAGCATGGGTCCGATCAGCGTACCGACACCGCCGATAACCGACATAATGACCACTTCACCCGACTGATGCCAACCGAGGAATTCGTGACCAACAAATGGCTCGTAAACCACCATCAGTGATCCCGCGATCGCGGCATACACTGCGCTCAGCACAAAGGCTAAGAGCTTATACTTTAGGGCGCTGATGCCGGTGTATTCCAAACGAACTTGGTTACTCTTAATGGCTTTCATCATCAGGCCCACAGGCGAGCGTTCAATGCGCTTGGCAGCATAAAACAGGACAATGGCGATCAGGGTACAGAAGTAGAATATATTATCGCCCTTCATTTCCATGCTAAACAACATTGGTGTCGGCAGACCGGTTAGCCCGTTTTCACCACCGGTCCAGCGTTGCAACATCGACATCGCCATGGAATCAAACATCTCGGCGAAGGCTAGAGTGAGAATGGAAAAATAGATTCCGGTTCTTTTGAGCGTCAATAATCCGATGATTAAGGCAATAACGCTTGTTGCCGCTACCGCTACGATCATGGCTGGAATGATATTGTCGGAATAATTCTTCAGCATGATGCCGGTTATATAGGCAGATGTGCCAAAGAAGGCTGCATGGCCAAAAGATAGATAGCCGGTAAAGCCTAATAGGATATCGAAGCCGACTAGAAAAATACAAAAGATCATAATCTTTGTATCTAAGCCAGAATAGCCACCTAAGAACGGGAACCAGAAAGGCATCGTGAGGGCTACTGCGGAAAACACCAAAACGGCCTTGTTATATTGCCAAAAGCTTTTTTCATTATTCATTATTCAAATACTCCTTTGGCACCCAATAAACCACGCGGACGGACCAATAAGATGATAACGGTAATTACGTAGATAATAATGGTATTGAGGTAGATATACGGGGCCGTAAAGCTCTGAGCCATACCGATCAAAATACCAGCCAATACCGCACCACCTAGGGAACCCATGCCCCCGATAACCACAATCAAGAAGGACGGCACCAGTAATCTCATGCCGACCTCTGGCGATACCTGTGTCACGGGGCCGCCGAACACGCCCGCGATACCGGCAATCATCGCACCTAAGCCAAACACCAACATAAAACGGCGGTTAATATTAACCCCCAAGAACTGAAGCATTTCTGCATCGCGCATGCCGGCCCGAATAACCAGTCCGAAACGAGTTAGATGTAATAGAGCGAATACGGCCGCTACCGTAACGATGGCCACCACGACTAAGATCATGCGCCACTTAGGGTAGACAACAAATCCGTCTAGGAAGGGTAGGTATTCATGCAACATTATAATTCCATTGCCCCAGCTGGGGATGGAAAAGGGAATATTGTTGGCACCAAATACCCACTTTAATAATTCTTGCAACACGATTGCCAAGCCAAAGGTTACCAAAATCTGATCGGTGTGCGGTCGGTCGTAAAAACGTTTAATTAAACCGCGTTCCAAGAGTACCCCGATTATAAATAGAATTGGCGGTACCAAAACAAGCGCAAAGCCAAAGCCCAGTGAATTATTGATACTTACGGCTAAATAGATAGCGATAAGGTACAGAGCTCCGTGGGCGAAATTTACTACACCCAAGGTGCCAAAAATCAGTGTTAGTCCAAGAGCGATTAGCACGTAAATGGATCCCAGCTGCAGGCCGGTTAAGATTGAGAGGGTAAAGGCGTTGAGGGTCATATCCATTTTAGAGCTGCTCCCATTTGTTGCTATGACAAATTCATTTTTATTGTTTTAGATATATAGGCGCGCGCCATTTACTGGCGCGCGTTAGAGCTGTATTAACAGATTGGACAGACTAGACTGGACCTAAATCACCACCAAAGATGGCTGGGTCATAGTCAACAGTCTTGGCAGAAACCGTATCGATGATCTTCAGATAGTCAAAGTCACTGGTTCGCGCAGAAGGTGATTTACCCTGCATAACCAAGATGTCTTTAATACACTGGTGATCTTCGCCACGATAAAGCGTAGGACCGTTACCGGCACCGGTGAATTGAAAGTCTTCTAGGGCTTTAATCACCTCTGGTGGGTAGAAAGTTCCCGCCATTTCACACGCGTTGGCATACAGAAGAGTCTGCACATAACAGGTGTGAGCTGCCTGGGAAGGTGGGAAGCCATACTCATCGGTAAAGGCCTTGACAAATACCTTAGAACCTTCGTCTTCTAGCGCCCAGTTCCAACCCGAGGTGCCTAATACACCGTCGATGTTGGCAGAACCTGCACCTTTGGCCATCAAACGGCTATACAAAGGCACAACGATTTCTAAGTTTTTGCCGTTCTTCTGCATGTCACGCATACCGAAGTTAACCGCATTGGTAAGCGAGTTAACCATGTTTGCGCCGTAGTGGTTGAGGATCAACACGTCTGCATCGGAGTTTAGTACTTGCGACAGATACTGAGAGAAGTCGGTCGTCTTCAACGGCGTCAGGATGTTACCTGCAGTTGACCAACCTTCTTTCTCGGTGAATTCCTGCATAGACTCTTGCTGGGTATGGCCCCAAGAATAGTCAGCGGTTAGGTGGAAAGTGCGACGGTCTTTACCGTATTCTTTGCTCAACACTGGCGACAAAGCTTTGCCGGTCATGTGAGCGTTAAAGAAATGACGGAAACCGTAACGCTGCTTGTCCTTACCCGTGGTGTCGTTTGAGTGCGTCAAACCACACATAAAAATAACGCCTAATTCGTTACACAAATACTGCTGTGCAATGGCGATACCCGAAGAGGAACCACCGGTAACCATAATGACCTTGTCACGCTCGATCATGCGGCGGGCAGAAGTCCGCGACGCGTCTGCGTTGGTTTGAGTATCACCGGTTACGTAGGTAACTTTTTTACCCAAAACGCCATTGCCGGTTAACTTGCTTGGCTTCAGGGTTTCGAGCATGCCACCACCGTTGTTTAGGTGTTCAACCGCCAGCTTGTAGGCACGCAATTCATCGGCGCCCTCGTCGGCGTAGGCGCCTGTTTGCGGCACGTTAAAACCGAAGACGACTTCACTGCCCATTACTGGATAGTTACTGTTTGTTTTGGCGGCCCATGCATTGGGAGTATAAAACATTGGCGTTGCTGCACCAATGGCGCCAACGGAGCTGGCCTTGAGTATATCGCGACGGGACCATCCAGAAGCGGGCTTGGTGATGTTCTCTGATTTCTTGTCGGTCATAGAAGTCTCCATATTATTATTGTTGTTAAACCAAAGTCAGCACTGCCAGCGAATACATCCAGATGTGCTTCTAGGGTAAGGTCTAGTCTAAGGAGTTAGAGCCTGTTGTTAATTAGACTTTAGTGAATGAGACTAAAGTCTTAATGGCAATCTAAGCCGCTTTCAGCTTAAGAAGGACGGGGAATTAAGGGTCTTTGGCAGCGGGATAAGACTGGCCGCAAGTTGACGTTTTAGTGTGAATGGCTCAAAAGCTGCACCACAGAAACGCAAAAACCCGCCAAAAGCGGGTTCTTAGAGTCTTTTTGAATGGTGGGCCTTCCCGGACTCGAACCGGGGACCTGACGATTATGAGTCGTATGCTCTAACCAACTGAGCTAAAGGCCCTCAAAAAGCTTGCGCATTATAACCCGCACATCGGCCAAGTCTAGCCAGATCGTTGATTTATCTATGTTTTTTAACTCCAGTCCGAAAATCGTCGACCGCATTGGAGCCTGGGCAGGTATGCCGATTGGCTCAAGCTGGCAAACTGAGTTCAATTATTGGGTGCCAATGCGATGACATTTCCAATAGGGCCCCAGATGACACCTTAGAGCCCGCCCAGCCAAAAGCACAGGAAATTGACGCTATCGTGGTTCTAATGGACCCATAACAGCGTTCGGTTCACAGTTCCGCCATCCCATTGCCAAATTACGTTGAGGAATTGGGTTAGGGTCCTATGGTTAGCTGCATCTATAGGGGGCAGTGATGATGGCGATGAATCGGTTTTTGGCTACGGGTCTGCTGACCCTATGCCTACCCATGGTGTCTGCGGGCACTCTGGTACAAGGCCAGGGCAGCAACTTCATGATGACCTACCACCCGATCTACACCGCCAGCTACCAGACGGTGATGAATGAGGCGGCGCAATTTTGGGCCGACACTCTGCGCTCCGACGTCCTAATCGAGGTCTATGTCGGAACCGTGGATAAGGTCTGTAGCTTTTCCTACAATGTCCAAGTGCAGACACAGCCACCGGCCAGTGCGATCAACTTTCCCCAAGCGCCGCTGGCCAACACGCACTACCCTATCGCCCTGGCTAATAGCCTGGCCGGCACCGACCTGCTGCCCGGAGCGGCCGATATTAATATTGCCTTCAATGCCCGGATGATCAATCGTTCGGCCTGCCAAAAATGGTATCTCGGCTACGACGCCAATTACGACTACAGCCAGTACAGCCTCTATTTTGAGACATTGCAGGAACTGGCCCATGGCCTGGGCCTGATCGCGCTGGGCAATGTTACCACTGGTGAACGGCTCAACGGTCAGGACGATATCTATCTAACTGGGCTCAAGTCCTCGGTCACCGGCCGCAGTGTGGTCGATATGACCGGCGCCGAGATCCGCGCCCTGGCCCGTCGAAGTTCCGACCTGGCCTTTGCTGGCAACAACAGTTGGGCCGCGGCCAGTGCCCTGAGTTTCGGGCGCACCGATGATGCCCTGCTGCTCTTTACTCGCTCTTATGACGCGCCCGAGCTGACCGGCCTGCACCTACACGACGGCACGCTGCCCAAGCAGCTGATGATGGTCGACCTGCACGATGCCATACCCGAAACCGATCTAGCGGCGGCCATGCTGGAGGACCTTGGTTGGGCGACGACCCGCAATGAGCCGCCGCAAATCATTGGCCAGCGGCCAGTGACGGTGCGCGAAGATGAGCGGTATACCCTGACACTGGCCGATCTGATACTGATCGATGAAGCGCCGGCCAGTCTCAGCCTGAACATTTCATCGGGGAGCGCCTACACGATCGACCAGCAGACCATCATCCCGGCGCCAAACTTCGCTGGCACGCTGACCATTCCGGTTAGCGTCAGTGATCTGGAATACAACAGTGCGCCCTTTAACTTTGTGCTCACCGTCAGCCCGGTCAACGATGCACCGATCATTGGGGCCATTGGCGCCCTCACCGTACTCGAAGACAACAGCCTGACTCTGAGCCTCGCCGACCTGAACATCGTCGACCCCGACAGCCAAAGCTTTAGCCTAATGCTCGGCAGCGGCAGCCATTACCAGGTGATGGGCACGCAGATTCGGCCCGATGCGAACTGGTCGGGTGAGTTGCTGGTCCCCGTTCAAGTCAGCGATGGCCTGGCCCTGAGCGAGGTGGTAATCGCTCACATCGTGGTAACGCCGGTTAACGATGCGCCGGAACTGACCGGGCAGCGCCTGATAGAGTTCGAGGAAGACACCGAGTTGCCGTTAGATCGGTTACTGGACGAGCAGCTGCTGCTCTTCAGCGATGTCGACTCGAGCGTCTTCAGCCTGGTGGTCAGCCCCGGTGACCATTATCAGGTGAACGGCGATCGGCTGGTACCGGCGCTCGACTATGCCGGGCCGCTCACAGTCGCCATGCAGATCAACGATGGCCAACTGCTCAGCGCTACCTTCCTGGTGACTATCGATGTGCTGGCGGTTAATGACGCCCCCCGGTTACTGAGCATCGCGCCGCAGACTATTCATGAAGACGGCAGCCTATTGGTCACCCAGGCTCTGCTCGACCTGAACGACCCCGATAGCAGTGACTTCAGCCTAAGCCTCGAACGCGGCGACCATTATCAGATTGCCGCCGATCAGATCATTCCCGATGCCAACTGGTTTGGCAGCCTATCGATCAACTTGACGCTGAGTGATGGCGAGCTGAGTAGCAACAGTCTGCCACTGTTACTGACGGTGCTTCCGGTCAATGATCTGCCCGAATTGACCGGTCCGGCGCTGCCCACTGGGCAAATTTATCGGGATCTGGACGTTCAGTTGACCGGATTCGACCTCGATGGCGACGCCCTGAGCTTTAGTCTGCGCCAGGCGCCAGACTGGCTCGAACTGTCGGCCACTGGGCTGTTGCAGATTCGACCGGACTATCGCGCGGTCGGCGAGCACAGCCTCGAGATCGGCGTGAGCGACGGCAGTGCGACGGTCTACGAGAGTCGGACGCTGCCCATTCTCGATGATCTCAGTGCCAGCGATCTGAGCGTCAGCCTGGCCGTCGAACGCACCCTCTGGTCCACCAACGGCTGGGTGCCGGTCACCCTAACGCTGACCAATCTGGGGCCAAAAAGCTCGCTCGAGGCCGAGCTCAGCCTGAGTTTCAACGGCGAGTGGTCCAGCCAGGACAGCCGTTGCCCTGTGGCGAGCAATCTGCCCGACACCGACCCAGAGCGTCAATCATGCGTGCTCAGCCTGACCGACTCGACCCAACTCACCCTCGCGGTGCGCCAGGACTCGGTCGGCAGCAGCGATCTAAGATTCACTGCCCAACACGCCGGTTTTGAGGTTCTGCCCGACAACAACCAGGCTCGAGTCACCCTGACCTTTAGCGCCAGCACCCCAGCAACTCCCCAATACAGCGTGCCGGCGTTCGGCAAGGGTCAGGTGCGGGCACTGGGCATCGCCAATATTCAGGGCGGGCGCTGGCCAGAGCTGCTCTTTGCCAATGGCCCAGGTCAGGCCAGCACCAGCTATCGCTTCGACCGGTCCTGGTTTCGCCCGGTGTTACACAGCCATTTGGGCGATGCCGCCAACAGCTATGGCATGGCCTTGTTTGATGCCGACGATGATGGCGATATCGACTGGGTCCTGGCCAATGGGGGCGGCGAGGCCAATAGCGTCTATCGCAACGATGGCAATGGCCAGTTCGCCTTGATCGACCGGCTCGGGTTGGCCAACAGTCGAGGTGTGGCCTTTGGCGATATCGACGGAGATAGCGACATTGACCTGGTCTTCGCCAATTGGGATAACCCCAATACCCTCTACCTGAATAATGGTGACGGCACCTTCAGCTTCCACGCCGAACTGGGCCGGACCCGCGCGCGTGCCGTGCTGATACACGATTTCAACCGCGATGGTCGCCCGGACATTCTCTTTGCTAACTACGGCCAAGCAAATCAGCTGTTGTTTAATCGCGGCTTGGACCGGTGGGCTCGGGCCCTAGGGCGAGTCGGAGCGACCGAGCTGCTTGAATTCGAGCGCATCGAACTGGGCGGGGCCGATGACCTCACCGAAAGCATGAGTTTGGCTGACCTCGATGGCGACGGCGAAGCAAGCGATATTGTCTTTATCAATGCCGCCGATAACGCCCAGCCGGCCGGTTTGCAGATATTCACGGTCGACTCGGATGGACAGAGCAGCCTGCAGCTGCAGTCCTTGGGTAGCTCGGTGGCCGATCTCAGCGTCGGCGATTACGATGGCGATGGCCGTGATGACCTGGCCGTACTGCGCCCCGGCGGTGCCTTGGAAGTCATGCAAGTCCAGTCTGGGGGTGGTTTAATAACCATTGCCGTGCTCGACACGGACGGTGCCGATACCGTGCTCATGGTCGACGTCGATGACAGTGGCCAAGCCGATATCATCAGCGCCAATAACCAAAGCGCCACCAGCCGGCTCGATTTTGCCGGCACCGATTTGAACAACATGGCGCTCAATAATGAGGCTGCCAGCTCCGCGGTGCCCTTGGCAAACCCCCAGCCCGCCGGGGCGCAAAGCCCAACAAGCCGGGGTGGCGCCGGACTGCCCTGGATGCTGGGTCTGCTTTTATTGGTCCGACGTAAAAAAATAGCCCCAGACTGAATGGCCTTGCGCGCGAATCTGGTATAATCGCGCGGAGACCCTCGAAAAGTACCCGCCATGCGAAGCCCGTTATTGCTTGCCAAAAAAATCCTGCTCGACGCCGGTCAGGTTAAGAGCCAAAAAGCTCTGGTATCGATGATCGTGCGCCGCATTCGCACGGCCCTCAAGGTCGATGTTTGCAGTCTGTATCTGATGAATGACATGCAGCAAATGGTGCTAACCGCAACCGAGGGTCTGGCCAAGTCGGCCATTGGCATCATTCGCATGGAGCTCGGAGAAGGGCTGGTCGGCACCATTGCCAGTCGCCAGCATTTGCTCAACTTGCCCTTTGCCGAGCAACACCCTAAGTTCAAATTTTTTGTCGAGTCCGGTGAAGACCGGTATCAAGGTTTTCTCGGCATCCCAATGATCCATCTGGGCGCAGTGCTCGGTGTTTTAGTGGTTCAGGTCAAGGAGACCCGTCGCTTCACCGAGGAGGAGGAGGCTTTTCTGATTACGATGGGCGCTCACCTAGTCGCCAGTCAGGGTGCCAGCCTGAAGAAGGTGGCCCACGTTAAGGTTAGTACCGATACCGTCATCCGCCTCACCGGTATCGTCGGCGCGCCGGGTACCGCCATGGCCCGCGGCTGGGTGGTGCGCAATGATATTCGCTTAGAAGATATAGAAGAACGCAGTGGCACCAGTGTGGAATTTGAGCAACAACGCATCCAGGAAGCCTTTGACAATACCCTCGAAGAACTCGAGAGCGATGAACACACCCACGGCATCACCGAAACCCTGACGTCGCTGATCAATGTCTACAAGCTGCTGCTGACCAGCCCAGAATTGCATTCGGCCATCCAGGGCCACTTGGCCAATGGCGTCAGTGCCAGCACGGCCTTGAAACTGGGCATGATGACCCAAATCGCCGTGTTCGATGTGATGGAAGACCTCTACCTCAAGGCACGTGCCGATGATCTGCGCGTGCTCGGCGTGCGCGTCTACCGTCAATTACAGAACCTGGAACCGGAAGTCATCACCAGCGATGTGCCGATAATCTTGATTGGTGAAAACATCACCATCGAACACCTAACCCGGATTGACTCGAAATTCATCGCCGGGGTGGTCAGTAACCAGGGCTCCAAACTGTCACATACCTCGGTTCTGGCCAATGCCCTCGGCATTCCCGCCGTGGTCGGCTTGGGTGAAGGCGATCTGCGCATGTTGCATGGCCTGGATCTAATTCTCGACGGCCATCGCGGCCTGGTCATTGGCAACGCACCGGACCAAGTCACCAACGAATACCTCAAGGTGATGGCCCACCACAGAACCAGCCAAGCCAACTTGGCCCATTTGCGGTATCTGCCCGCGGAGTCGACCGATGGCGCGAAAATACGCCTCTATACCAACACCGGTCTGCTGGCCGATATACGACCCGGACTGGAACGGGGCTCCGAAGGTGTCGGCCTATACCGCTCTGAAATACCCTTTATGGTGCACAACACCTTCCCGACCGAAGAGGAACAGACGCGTATCTATCGCGGTGTGCTCGAAGCCTATGCGCCGATGCCGGTGGTGATGCGCACACTCGATGTCGGTGGCGATAAGGCTCTGCCCTATTTCCCAATTAAAGAAGAAAACCCGTTCTTGGGTTGGCGCGGCATTCGCTTCACATTGGATTATCGCAATATCCAGTTAGACCAGATCCGCGCCATGTTGTTGGCCAATATCGGCTATGACAACCTGCAGATCATGGTTCCGATGCTGAGCCAAGAAGACGAATTGGTGCGCGTGCATGCCCTGATCGATGAGGCTGTGAAACAGCTTAATGAAGAAGGTTTCCCGGTCCACAAACCACCGGTTGGCATTATGGCTGAAGTTCCGGTGATCATCTGGATGCTGCCCACCTTACGCGCCAATATCGACTTTGTGTCGATCGGCTCAAACGACTTGACCCAATACTTGCTCGCCGTCGACCGCAACAACCCGCGCGTGGCGCATCTCTATTCCCATTTTCATCCGGCCGTCTTGGCAGCCATTCACGACCTGGTCCGAACCTGCAAACGTCTCGACCTGCCGGTCAGCGTCTGCGGTGAAATGGCCTCCGATCCGCGCGCTGTTCTGCTGTTGCTCGGCATGGGGGTACACACCCTGAGTATGTCGGCCTACAAATTGCCCGTGATGAAGTGGCTGATCCGTCATATCAGTATGGCCGACTGCCAAGCGCTGCTGCAGCAAGCCATTGCGCTGGACAACGACAAGGACACCCAAGCGCTATTGAGCCAAAAACTCAGTGAAATCGGCTATACCGAACAGTTTGAATGACTTTAGTAGGCTCGGTCGAGCAGCATTTGCGCTGTCTCATCGGCCCTAACGGTCGTTCAAGGCCGTGCCGGCCAACATCGGCGACAGGTACTTTCTGAGCGACGCAAAGCGGAGCGAGCCAATCAAAACCAGCTATAGCGGATCGCTTGTAGAATCGCTAGGGCAAACAGACCCGCCAAGACATCATCGATCATAATGCCAAAACCGCCCTTGACCCGCTTGTCGAGCCAGGAGATTGGGAACGGCTTGAGAATGTCGAACAGCCGGAACAGCACAAAGCCACTAACGATCCAAACCCAATGCACCGGCAAGAACGCCATGGTGATCCAGAAACCGACGAACTCATCCCAGACGATGCCGCCGTGATCGTGCACCTGCATGTCCTGTGCGGCCCGGTCACAGACATAGACACCAAAGGCAAAGGTAGCAACCAGCGCCGCGAGATAACCATAGAGCGGCAATTGCGCCAGCAACAGGTAGAGCGGAATGGCCGCCAGGGTGCCGAAGGTCCCAGGCGCTTTGGGCGCCGCACCGCTGCCAAAACCGAAGGCAAAAAAGTGCACCCAGTGATTGTGCCAGCGGCGTTCGATAGGTTCTATCATGGGTTTGGGCTCCAGAATTGTTGTGTTGAGTTAAGTTCTTGTTAAAAGTGTTCAAAACTCTGCCAGGGCAGATCCCGTTTTCGGTCATCATCATACCAGTGCAACTGGCCAGTGCCTTGCCTTACCTCGCCGATCCGGCTAACCCGAACACCCAGTGATTGGGCGATCCGTTCGATCTGCTCGCCGGCATTCATGCCAGCGGTAAAGCACAGCTGATAGTCGTCGCCGCCGGCCAAGGCGTATTGCAGGCCGCGATCACCCAGGGCCACTAGATCGGCATCGAGCGGCAGCGCGTTAAGGTTCAGGTGCAGGTCGACTTGGCTGCTGCGCGCCAGATGGCCGGCATCACCGAGCAGACCGTCGGATATATCGATGGCGCTGTGCAGGAAAACCGCTAACTGCTCGGCCAGTGCGATTTGCGGTTTGGGCTGCCAGTAGGCGGCTAACCAGGCCGGTGGCGCCGCCGCGGCATTGCCCGCCAGGATCAACGGCAGGGCCGCGGCGGCCTGACCGAGTTGCCCAGTCACCCACACCGCATCGCCCACCTGCGCGCCGCTGCGCAACACCGGCTGGGCACAGGTGCCGTGCACACTGAGGGTCAAGGTCAGTTGCTCACCGGCGGTGGTATCGCCACCGGCCAGCATGCATTTATGCGCGATGGCCAAGCGACGCAACTCAGTCGCGAACGCCTGAATCCAGCTCTCAATGTTTGGCTCGGAAGCATTATTGAGGCGCGCCGGTAAGGTCAGCGCCAGGGTAAAGAAGGCTGGGCTGGCGCCCATCGCGGCCAGATCGCTGAGCGCGGGCAGAAAGGCCCGACCGGCGACCTGTTCGGGGCTGGCATCGACCGGAAAGTGCCGACCGACAACGGCGGTGTCGGTAGAGATCACCAGCGGACGGGGGTCTTGCCAGACCAGTCCATCGTCACCAATGCCGGTTAAGACCTGGGCATGGCGCCCGGGCCAGTCGGCGAAACAGCGTTGGATCAGTTCAAATTCATGCATCGGGATGCATTATTCGTTAATGCCGAACAATTCAACCTCAAATATCAACACCGAACCGGCTGGAATCTTACCCGCGGCCTGGGTGCCATAGCCCAGCTTGCTGGGAATATAGAAGCGGGTCTTGTCGCCGACGACCATCAGCTGAACGCCTTCGGTCCAACCCTTGATCACCTGGTTCAGGCCAAAGCTGATGGTCTGGCCACGCTCAACCGAGCTGTCGAACACGGTGCCATCGATCAGGGTGCCATGGTAATGCACTGTTACCCTGTCGGTCGCCTTGGGATGCACGCTGCCATCGCCCTGCACCAGCGTCTCGTATTGCAGGCCTGAGTCGGTTGTTTGCACATTAACGTTTTTTAGGTTCTCGATCAGATATTCCTGGCCGACAGTAATGTTGACCTCGGCCGATTTACGGTTGGTAAAATAACGATTCACCAACACTGAGGCGATGATCAACAGTAGAACAGCAACGATAATTTTAGACACAGGGAACTCCGGCTTTAGAATAATGGCTCAAGGCCCGGATAATACGGAATTAGTCGCGCGCGCGGAAGCGCAATCGGTTGATTCACCGGTTCACTGGAAATTCTGAGCGGGTCGAGCGCAGCACCGTCGTCGAGCAGTATGCAAAGGCTTTGGCAGGCTGTTGGAAGCCACCCGCTCAGCTTTGCTGAACGGGTGTTAGTGGCGGCAGACGCAAGCGGGATCGTTATGCCGCGTTCAGACTGATCTACTCGCCGGTGACGTCGAGATCATCATCGTCATCACCCGGCTGGGTAAGCGACGCAAGCTTCTGTCGCTGACGACCGACAGCCATAATCTCCAGATAGAAGGTGTCCTGTTCCGCCGCCACCAGTTGGTCGATTTCCTTGTTGATTTCGGCAACGTGGATCACGCGAGCGTCTTGCTCACTGGACCCAAATTTGCACTCAAAATCCCAAAAATCGGTATCGGCCGGCACGGCCTTCTTGCGCTCACGCGTCTGGTATTTCTTAATTTCGTGTTTGACCGCTTCCACCCGACGGGCCAGATTGATTTTGGGGTGGGTCAAACTAAAGGTCTTTTTCATGGGATTCCTGATAAAGCGGATAAAAACGAGAAGTGGTCCGATTATAGGGCTCAATTTACAGAAATCGAGCGAAACTCGGATAAACACCAATATAGAGTCATAAAGTGCCTTGGCATAAGCAACCCACAGCGTGCCCATAGTCGCCAAGGGGCCCGGTATTGGATCTGAATTCGGCCCTCATATTCGTCTTCGACGCGTGCGTTTTTGAACTAAACTTCTGCTAAGGCCGATAAAACCTCCAATTGTCAGCGGTTATCAACATCTGAGCGAGTTTATTTAGGCCACCGATGCTGTTGGTTCGAGAGCGAGTCTGCCTCGACCTTTTACGTTCTCACTGAGAGTTGTCCTTATGATGCTTACCAAGAGTCCACTCATTCCGCTTTACAAACAGTTGTACCGCAAGACAGCGGAGGCGTCGCGATGATCGCCTGGGTCAACACAGATGCGGCTGGCGGCGCGCAATGGCAGCGTCAAGAACAACCCAGACCAACCCCAAGAGACGGCTGGGCCCTGATTCGGGTGCGAGCCGTGGCTCTTGATCGTTCAGAATGCGTCGGTGAAATTGTGCACCCCGGAGGCTTGCAGTTGCCTGTTGGGACCCGAGTTGCTGCATTAAAGGTCGGTGTGTCCCAGCCTAGCGAGGGCACCTACGCCGAATACGTCCTGGTACCCCACGCTGATCTATTCCCGCTCAACAGCCAGCTGCCCTGGGATGTCCTCGCGGCGCTGCCGACATTACTGCGCAACGCCCACGGGGCCCTGCACATTGGCTTGGCGATAGCGGATGCCGAGTCCCTGTTGATCCGAGGTGGCACCTCAACCATTGGCTTGACTGTCTTGGCCTTGGCCAAGGCGGCAGGCTTACGGGTTGGCGTCACGACCCGAACCAGCGATCAGATTACCAATTTGATTCACGCCGGCGCCGACGAAGTCTGGATCGACAATGGTCAGGTCGCGCCACAGATCGCCGCCTCCATCTTCAAACCCTACGATCGAGTACTGGAACTGGTTGGCGATAGCACGCTGGAGGACTCATTGGCATGCGTCGGCCCGAGTGGGCTGGTGTGCAGGATGGGCAACCTTGGCGGACCTGCGTCACCGGAGAATTTCAACCCTCGTGTCGATATTCCTACCGCTGTAGAACTGACCTCGTATCAAGGCGAAGCGGCGGATCTAAATGGCTCACAGCTGCAAACCTATCTCGATCTGGCAGCCGCCGCCCGCCTGAGCCTGCCTGTTGCTAGGGTGTTTAACTTCGACGACCTCGCGGCCGCCCAGCGTTTACTGGCTCAGAGTCCGGCCGGTGCGAAAATAGTGGTACTGCGTTGCCCCTAATGCTTGGCTTATAAGGAAACCAAAAGTTACACTGGTCTTTTCTCGGTGTGAGTTATTGATGCACCTATTACACAGGTTTTTTTATGGCTATGTACCCATCCCTGAATGTCTTCGGCGAACCACTCGACCCGTGTGGCGAAAACCCCTTAACCGGTTTCTATCGCGATGGCTGCTGCAACAGCAGTGATGAAGACGGCGGATCGCACACCGTATGTATCGAAGCGACCGAAGAGTTTTTGCGCTATTCCCAACTCAAGGGCAATGATTTATCCACGCCGGTACCGCAATACAACTTTGCCGGCTTAAAGCCGGGCGACACCTGGTGCATGTGTGCCGCACGTTGGTTGGAGGCCATGAAAGACGACAAGGCGCCACGCGTGTTTTTACGCCGAACCCATTTGCGAGCGCTCGACCGGGTCGCGTTGGATTTGCTCAAACAGTATGCCGTCGACCTTAATTAGGGGCCTTAAGCGCTGGCATTGGGGCGGCCTGCTGACGCTGATCACTCTGGTCGCCAGCTATGTTTTGGCCCTAGCGATCTTACTGGTGTTGTGGCGTAAAGGGATCGATTTAATGGCCTTGATCATCGTTATTGCCAGCAGCACAACGAGTTTTGGATATTAAAGCTCTCCGTCCAGCGGCCGGGCACGATAACGCTCAACAAAGTCAGCAGCTGCAAAGTTTCTAAAGTCTGGCATCGCAGCCGCCAGGGTCGCATGGGACCAATGCCACCAGGCTATCTCCTGCAAACCCTCGACAACCTCGGACGCAAACCTAAATCGGATCCGTCGGGCCGGCACACCACCAACCACTTCGAAGGGCTGCACATCCTTGGTGACCACGGCATTGGCGCCAATCACGGCACCATTGCCGATGCTTACGCCTGCGGTAATCACAGCACCGTGACCGATCCAGACATCGTGACCGATGTTGACAGGGCTGTTTTGTCGCCACGCGAATAAGTCTGCGTCGTCATCTTCTGCCAAGCCGAATTGCCGACTGCGATAGGTGAAATGGTGCAAGGCCGCTTTGTGCATCGGATGGGTACCGGGATTGATCCGGGTATGGGCGGCGATCGAACAAAACTTGCCCAGGGTGGTATGGATCAAATCGGAGTCGTCACAGACATAGGAATAGTCATCCATGCGCACATTATTAAGTTTACAGCGCTGCCCTACTTCGTTGGCATAGCCAAAGTGGCTGTCTAGCAGCACAGTCTGTGCACCGATACGGGGGCTAGCGCCAAGCAGTTCAGGCTCTGCATTAGGGATTGGGGTTTGCGGTTTGGAGATTGGGGTTTGGTTCATATGTGGCTCCACTGGCTAAAAAACCTTGCGATCGTGATCCACCAAAAGGTGGCCATTATGTCCAACCACAGCCTCTAGTTCAGGGGCCGAGGTTGATGCGTATTACCCTGTTCAAGGGCAATTTCCTGATTGTCGTACGCCACCCAAACATTCTCAGGTAAGCAGTCTTGCTGGGCCATCAGATAGCTATCCATCTGATGCGACAGATGGGTCAAGCAGATCGAGGGCCTTTGGCCGGCGCTGGCAAAACGCGCGGACAGGTCTAGGACGTCCGTTAAGTCATTGTGGTTGGCCGCATGGGCATCGGCCAGTCCAGGTGGAAAGGTGCAGTCGATAATCAATAGGTCCGGCTGCCAGGCCAACAGAAATTCCTCGCTCGCTGCGGGCAGGCCCTTGGTATCGCACAGGTAGGCAAATTTCTGCCCCTCTGCTTCGAAGCAATAACCCAGGGTGGCCTTACTGTGATTGAGCGGTATGGCGGTGACCTGCAACACTGTTTGAGGCTGGGTTACAGCGTCCAGCGATAACGCAAACGACTGGGCCTGAAAGGCTTTCTTGATCGGCCTGAAATCGAGCAAGCCATTGTTTTTATAGAGGTCGGCGCAACCGACTCGATCGCGCGGACAGTGCACCGGAATCGCCTCACCCTGCCCCCAACGCAAATGAAACAAGCCGAGCAGATGATCGGCGTGAAAATGGCTGAGAAAGATACCCGCCAACTCATTGGGCGCAAAGCGCGCCGCCAGTTGGGTATTACCGGCATCTATCAGAAAGTTGCGGCCGGCTAACGTCAAGACCACACAGCTGCCAGTACGTTGATAGGTACTGAGCAACAGGGCACGTTCACAAGCCGGACAGTGACAACCCCAAACCGGCACCTGCCGCGCATCCCCGGTACCCAAAAAGCGCAGCTTCATAGACCCAAACCCACCATCAACCCAAAGCGCGGAACATGCCACCCCTTAGTCGGACAGCCATCCTTCTTATTAGGACACCCACCCTTAGAGATATCTTTCTTACTACTGTGACAGGCACTCGCGTTCCGCCCTCCCCTTGTATACCCAAGCCCCTTGGGGACTGACGGCTCGGCCCAAGTGCCCCAATTTGACGCGATCATTGGACACCCTCCGCAACCAGCCCTAGGGCCAGCAGCTGTGCCAGGCTGGCGTCGAGTGAGCCGTTATTGTCGATCACTAGGGCATCCTCAATGGGTACCTCGATCTGGCGTTGCATCCGTTCGCTGATCTGGGCCGGTGATTCGCGTCGCCGTTGGTGCAGCCGTTGCCGGCACGTTTCGTCGGCCACGGTCACCAGCACCGGGATCAACTGCGCGCCCAAACGCGCGCGTGCCTCAGGCAGATAATCTCGGCTGCCGTTGACAAAGACATCCAAACCCGCGGCCAGCCAATGACGCACTTCGACGCCCACTCCGTAACGCAGTTGGTGCGCTTGCCAGGCAAACAACAGGGCCCCAGCCTGCTCACGCTGACTGAACTCGGCCGCGGTCAGCGCGATATGGTTTTCCGATCCGGCATCGCCGGCCCGCGTGATATAGCGATGCGCGACGACGACCCCGGGGTAATGACGCAGCCGATCGAGAATGGCGTCCTTGCCACTGCCGGAACGACCGATCAGGTAATAGAGTTTGCCGCTGCTCATCAGTAGACCCGCTCGCCCTGGTTCCAAACCTGCTGAATCAGCGGATGATCATGTTGCCAACGCACGCGCACCAGGTCGGCGCGTAATCCGGCCACCAGGCTGCCGCGATCGGTCAGGCCAACGGCCGCAGCCGGGGTTGAGGTCACGGTGCGAATCGCATCGGCCAGGCTATAGGGGTTGTCGAGACCGGCCAACTGAAAGGCCGCATCCAACAGGCTGTTTGGATAATAGTCTGATGACAAAATATCGAGCACACCGGCTTGGGCCAGTTCGGCGGCGGCGACATTGCCCGAGTGCGAACCGCCGCGCACTATATTGGGTGCGCCCATAAGCACTTTCATACCGGACTGATGGGCTGCCTGGGCCGCTTCGAGGGTGGTCGGGAATTCCGCGATCGACATACCAAAGGACAGCGATTCCTCGATGTGCGCCAGCGTGGCATCGTCGTGACTGGCTAACGGGATGTTAGCCGCCTGGCAATGCGCGGCGATTTGCTGACGGAACGGGGTGCTATAGAGTTCACTGCTTTGCTGATGGCTGGCGATAAAGGCGGTCATCTGGGCATCGCTAAAGTTCATCTTGCCTTGATAATACTGAATGTACTTATCCAGCCGGGCAAACTGACGTTGGCCGGGCGCATGATCCATAATACTGACCAGGCGCACCAGGGGATTATCGGACAACTCGGTAAACAGCTCCAGGCAGCTTTTGTGGCTGACTTCACAGCGCAAATGCACCAGGTGGTCCGCGCGCGTCAGACCCAGTGCGCAGGTCTCCACCAGCGAGGACAACATATAATGCAGACTCTTGAGGCGAAAACCATCGGCCTTGATATCACCGATGGAGACGGCATCGAACACGGTGGTGATGCCCGAGGCAATCACCTGGGCATCGTGGGTCAGCACCGCCGATCGACCCGGCCATTGCACACCGGGCCGAGGTACAAAGTGCTTTTCCATATTGTCGGTGTGCAGTTCGATGAGGCCGGGTAGCAAGTAATCACCGCGACAATCGATCGCCTGCGGCAGGCTTGAGGCGCCACTCTGGCATTCCTGAATCAGGCCGTCTTGCACCACCAGGGTGCCGAGCACCACCTCATTATTGAGCACTAACTGAGCCCCACTGAAGATCTGTTCTGAACTGCTACTCATGCGCTTAACTCCCCGGTTTGGACCAGCGCGGGGGCGAAGTCCACCACCCGATCGGCCACACTGTCGCGTACTTCTTCATCGTGAAAAATGCCGACAATCGCCGAACCCTGTTGTTTGGCGGCATTGATCAGGTCGATCACCACCCGGCGGTTGACGCTGTCCAGTGACGCGGTCGGTTCATCGAGTAGCAGAAAGGGCGACGGGCGAATAAAGCCGCGTGCGATATTGACCCGTTGCTGCTCACCACCGGAAAAGGTCAGCGGCGATAAGGCCCACAGATGTTCGGGGATATTCAGGGTGGTTAACAGCCGTTGTGCCGCTTCAATAGCAACATCAACCTCGACCCCGGCAGCCAACAGTGGCTCCTTGACAATATCCAAGGTCGCCACCCGCGGCACAACGCTCAGGAACTGGCTGACGTAATTAACATAATGCGCACGCAAATTCAGTTTTTGAAAATCCGGCGCACTCAACAGATCAATCTGTTGGTTATCGAAGTGATAAATGATCTCGCCCTGTTCGCACAGGTAGTTGCCAAACAGACTCTTCAGTAGCGTACTCTTACCCGAGCCGCTGACGCCTTTTAGCACCACACACTCGCCGCGTGCAACCTGCAAATTAAAATCGCGCAGCACCTGGTAGCGAACTTCCTGGTGGTGATGCAGGACAAAGGTCTTGGATAAATTTCGAACGTCAATCGCCATCGTTTGCATACAGATTCCTTAAAAACTCAGCACAGAGTTAACCAATAACTGGGTGTAGGCGTGTTGTGGATCGTCGAGCACCTGATCGGTTAAACCGGTCTCGATCACGCGGCTGTCTTTCATCACGATCATCCGATCGGAGAGCAGCCGTGCCACCGCCAGATCGTGCGTGACCAGTACCACCGAGAGTTGATATTCGCGCACCAGGGAACGCAACAGATCGAGAATGCGCGCCTGTACCGACACATCGAGACCACCGGTCGGTTCGTCCATAAAGACTAGGCGCGGGGCCGTGGCCAGGGTGCGGGCAATTTGCAGGCGTTGCTGCATGCCGCCGGAAAATTGCGTCGGCATGTCGTCGATGCGTTGGGTGTCCAGCTCGACCTGGCGCATCCACTCCGTACTGGTGGCACGCAGTTGGCCATAGTGGCGCGCGCCGACGGCCATCAGTCGTTCGCTGATATTGCCCCCGGCACTGACGCGCAAGCGCAGGCCATCACGCGGGTTCTGATGCACCAGGCCGAGATCGGTGCGCATCAACAGCCGCCGACGTGCTTCCGACAGCTCATAGAGCGACTGGCTTTGACCGGCCGTATCCTGATAGATGACCTGGCCGGCGTCGGGCGGCACACTGCCACACAAACTCTGCAATAGGGTGCTCTTGCCGGAGCCGGATTCCCCGACAATGGCCAGGACTTCACCCGGATAGAGCTCAAACGACACATCCTGAGCACCGGTGTTCGGCGCATAAAGACGGGTCAAATTCTTAACCGATAACAGACTGGTCGGTGCCTTGCCTTGGTAGTTAAACATCCTGTTCTCCTTGCACGGTTTCGCTCACGCGATTGGCACTGCCCTGAAAGCCCTGGGCAACCCGCGCCTGACAGTAATCGGAATCGGAGCAGATAAATTCTCGTCGCCCGGCGTTATCGAGCACTATTTCATCGAGGAAACTGTCACCGGCGTCGCACACCGCGCAGTTGTCGGGCCACTGCTCGATCTCAAAGGGGTAGTCGTCAAACTCCAAACTCTTCACATCGGTATAGGGCGGCACAGCATAAATGCGTTTCTCACGACCGGCGCCAAACAACAGCAGTGCTGCCGACTGGTGCAACTTGGGGTTGTCGAATTTCGGGATCGGCGACGGGTCCATGATATAGCGTTGATTGACCTCGACCGGGTAGGCATAAGCGGTAGCGATCTTGCCGTATTGGGCAATGTCTTCGTACAGTTTTACGTGCATCACGCCGTACTCCGCTAGAGCATGCATCTTGCTGGTTTCACTTTCACTCGGTTCGATAAAGCGCAGCGGTTCCGGAATCGGCACCTGGAACACCAGTATCTGATGTTCCTGCAAGGGCCGCTCGGGAATGCGATGCCGGGTTTGGATCAATGAGGCCTGCGCCGTTTCGGTGGTCGTCGCCACGCCGCTCACCTGATGGAAAAACTTACGAATCGAGACCGCATTGGTGGTGTCATCGGCGCCCTGATCGATCACCTTCAAGACCTCATCCGGTGCAATAATGGCGGCGGTGATCTGAATGCCGCCGGTACCCCAACCATAGGGCATGGGCATCTCGCGACCACCGAACGGCACCTGATAACCGGGAATGGCAATGCCCTTGAGCAAGGCCCGGCGGATCATTTTTTTCGTGGTCTCATCGAGATAACCGAAGTTATAGTGAATCGGTTGGACCTTAGCGTGCACTGTCATCGGTGACCTCCAGAGCGTCAGCGTGGGATGGGCGGACGGACGGTTGCGAGCGCTTATCGCTCGGGTTTTCGGTAGGCTGTTGCGCACTGGCCTTGGCGCGTAAGCTGCGAATCAATTCCAACTCCGATTGAAAATCGACGTAATGGGGCAGTTTAAGATGCGACACAAAGCCGGAGGCATCGAGGGCATCGCAATGGGCCAGAACAAATTCCTGTTGCTGGGCCGGGGCGTCCTCCGGCTCATTAAATTCGTCGCCGCGCAACGCGCGATCGACCAACGCCATGGCCATAATTTTTCGTTCGTTGTAGCCGAAGCTGAGGCCATAGCCTTGGGTAAACTGTGGCAAGGCGTCCTTGCTGCCGACGAACTGATTGACCATGTCACATTCGCTGATTTCGATTTCACCCAAACACAGGGTGTCGTCCATCTCGGCGCAGTAGAACTCGACTTCAACCCAGCCCATGCGGATTTCGCCGGCAAAGGGATGATTGCGCGCATACCCGCGCTGAGTCGAGTAGGCCATGGACATTAGAAAGCCTTCATCGCCACGTGCTAAGGCTTGCAACCGGGTAGTGCGCTGCGCTGGAAAGGTCAATGGCTCAAGCGACAGGTCGACCGGTTCGCCCGCGCTCGCAGTGGGCGATGACAGCAACCCTTCCTGACGCAGCAAATCGCTCACCCGATGAGCGCTGAGCGAGTCAGTCGCCGTGCTCGGGTCCACAGCCGCTGCGGTTGCAATGTCGGTTTGAACCGGCGCACGATTTTCCAGCAGTTGGAAATTCAGCAGCCGATGGGTGTAGTCGAAGGTCGGCCCCAATACCTGGCCACCGGGTAAATCCTTATAGACCGCCGAGATGCGTCGTTCGATGCGCATCGCGCGAGTATCGACCGGGGCACTGTAGCCGAAGCGCGACAAGGTGGTGCGGAAGGCGCGGATTAAAAAGATCGCCTCGACCAAATCACCCCCAGCCTGCTTCAGAGCAAGACCGGCCAGGTCACGATCGTAGAGGCTGCCCTCGGTCATGATTCGGCTGATGGCAAACGGACACTGTTGGCTCAATTGCGCGACCGAGACCTCGGCCGCCTGCGCGTCGCCGCGACAGTAGGCCGCGAGCAAGCGATGGGCATTGTCGATGGCCTGTTCGCCACCCTTAACGGCTACATACATGCGGCGTCTCCTTCGAGCTGAATACGGGTGGTACGCGGCAGAGCAATGAGCTCTGAGTCGCGGCAGATAAAGATATCAAAACCCATCGGGAACGAGCCGTTGCAGTCGGCCCGTTGGTGCCAAAAGGCTGCATCGATCTCGGTCAGATTCAGACGCTTCACCGGTCCCTGTGGATTGATGCCAGGGCCCGTTAAGCGCACACAGCCGGCTGTCGCTTCAGCGCTCACGGCAGTTAGATCCGGCCCCTGATAGTCGATCACCAGGGTAGCGCCCAACTCAGGCGAGGCCATGGTGCCCAGGCCCAGCTGGGTCAAATCAAGGTGCGCCAGATCGGCCTGGCGGCAGACTATAAAGTCAGCCTCGGCCACCGCGACCACTTCACTGTTCAGGGTCAGGCGCACCCAGCGAGCCAACTCAGCAGACGGTAGGCTGGCAGCAAAGGCCACCTGGACGTCTCGATTACCCAGGTTTTCCACTAATATCTGGCAGGCCGGTGATAAGCCGCCTGGATCTAAGGGTCCTGTTTCTTGCATTAGGCTTAGCGCACGACCAGGGTAGGATTGGGCATCGAGAATCTGGCGAAATTGGCGCGCCGATTGTTCGGCCGCGCTCGGCGCTTGGGCGGGCGTAGGTGCTTGGGCGGAAGTAGGTGCTTGAGTCGTCATATCAATCTCCTCGCACCAGAGTGAAAAAATCAACCTTGGTGCTACTTATTTGCTGCTGGCGCGCGGCATGACGCTGCGCCAAAGTGGCGGCCAACTGGCGCATCGGCACGGCCAGACGCACCGCTTGCGGTACCTGCATGGCGGCATCGAGTAACGCGGCCAGCAATGAATGAGTGGCATTCGCGCCCAGGGTCATGGCAAAACCGCGGGTGCCATCGTGCAGCACCACCTGCGTTTTGGTGACACTGGCATCGCCCAAATTAAAGGCCGCGCCGTCGCCACTAACCCGACCACGCACTGTCACCAGTCCGGTCTCGGGCCCTTGGCTGAGTTCATAAGGCGCGGCCCAGTCGGCGTGCTGATACAGATCCTGTAAGTCGTGTTCATTGGCCAGGGCAAACAGACGTTGCCATTGACTGCGGGTGTACTCTTGTCGGCTCATATCAGCTGACCTCCGTGGTATTGAAATCGATTTGATATTGCAGCCGGTCGGGGCGGGAGTAGCTCACCGATACTTCCACCAACGTCCGACTCTGTTGATCGTGATTGACCGATTGCACTATCGCCAGCGGACTGTCGACCGCGCACTTCAAGTGAATCGCCTGCCGGTTGGTGGCGAGGACGGCCGAAAACTGAATCTGACTGCGCTGCAATGTGCGTTGATAATGATTTTCGATGTGGCGGTGCAGCGACCCCCCGCTATAGCTGGTCGCGATACCGGGCAGCGCCTGCGCCCACACGTAATGGTGAATCAAACAGACCGGCACCTGTTCCATAAAGCGCAGCGTTTGCAATTCCATCAGGGTGCCACCGGCCGGATACTGGAGCGCAAAGATACGCCCTATCCCGGCTGGCACAGTGGCGACCGTGTAGGAACGCGTAGCGAGCAACAGTGCTTGACTCGACTTGCCTTTCTCGGTCAAATTTTTAGTAAACTTACCGGCTGGGTTGAGCAGGTATTCGATCTGATTGGAGACCACCTGGGTGCCCCGTCCCTGTTGTTTTACGACCAGACCGGCACGTACCAATTGATCGATCGAACGCCGTACCGTATGGCGGTTGACTTTAAAACGGCTCGCCAGTTTCATCTCGGACGCTAACAAATCGCCCGGTTTTAAATGGCTTCTAATATCCTGTTCCAGCAACAGGGCTACCTGCCGATATATCGGGTCAGCGGCCATACCATCTGGCTTGTCTAGACAGGTTTCTATATTAAGCGCCTGAGCCTGCATCGGGTGCCCTTAGATAAACGACTTGCGAATGAATTGGGAAAGAATATCGAGCAGCGACACGGCGAGAATGATGATCAGAATAATGGCGCAGGTATTGGCGAACTGAAAACCGCGCATCGATTCCCATAACACCACACCGATACCGCCGGCACCCACCATGCCAATGACCGTGGCCGAGCGAAGGTTCGATTCAAATCGATACAGGGTGTAGGAGATCCACAGCGGTAAAACCTGGGGAATCACCCCGAAAATAATTTCCTGCAAGCCATTGGCACCGACGGCACGAACGCCTTCAACCGGACCCGGCTCGATAGCCTCAATGGCTTCGGAAAATAACTTAGCAAGCACGCCGGTAGTGTGAATAAAAAGTGCCATCACGCCAGCGAACGGACCGAGGCCCACGGCGACCACGAACAACATGGCAAACACCAACTCATTAATAGCGCGCGCAGCATCCATAAGACGTCGAATCGGCTGATAGACCCAGACTGGCACCAGATTTTCGGCACTAAGAATACTAAAGGGTACCGCCAAAATAACCGCCAGCAGAGTGCCCCAGATGGCGACCTGTATAGTCACTAGCATCTCGGCGACATAGAACTTCCAGTTTTGAAAATTGGGCGGAAAAAAATCACCGGCCAGTATCGCTATATTGGCGCGATCCCGAATCAGCATGCCAAAGTCCATTTCAGCACCCTGCCAGGCCCAGATTAAAACCAGTGCGGCCATGGGCCAAAGCACCAATGAACGTAGGGCGCGCCAGCGATTGATCGAGCTGTAATGCATTTGCGTAGCAGCGGTGTTGGACGGTTGGGTGGGTATGGCTTGATGAGCGGTCATAGGTTGTCCAGATTTTGTGCCGAATAACAGCGACCCTAAAAGGTCGCTGCTGCTCAGGTTGGGGTTTGATTGCCAGAGCGGGTCCGCCCTGCGGGCAACCTTACTGCTGTGCTTCCAACGCCGCCATCATGCGGTTCAATTCGCCTAACTGGGCATTGATGGCCGCTATATCAGTCTCTTTGGTCTTAATATCGCTGGCCGTTAATCGGATCAGTTCTTTGTATAAGACCAATTGGCGGATCGGCAACAATTGCAAATCGCTCGACGCTTTAAAGGGCGCCCATCCAATATTATTGAGATTGGTTAATTCTTGCGCGTCGCCAGTCTTGCCGTAGTTCATAATGAAGTCATAGATTGCAGATTTGGTGGCTTCATCCAGATTTTTACGCCAAACAATGGGATCCGATGGAATCAACGGTGACTTCCAAATGACCTTTATATCGTTAAAACGATCCGGGAAATTTTCTTGGATTCGGGCCATGTTTTCAGTGTTATTGGTAGCGATATCGACTTTCTTGGTCGCCACTGACAGCGCATTGGTTTCATGATTCGAGTTCATCGTGCGTTTAAATATCTTGTTCGGCTCAACGCCATTTTTGGCCCAAACATAGTAAGACGGCACCAGGTAACCCGAGGTGGAATTTGGATCACCATTACCGAAAGTGAGACTGCCTGCGTTGGCCAACATATCGGCCACGTTGTTTATTTCGGTGTTGTCTTGGTGGGTAATCAATAACGACCAGTAACCCGGATTGCCCATGACGTCGACGGTCTGCGCGAAAATTTCGCCGCCCGCCCGATCAACCGCTTCCATTGCCGACTTGTTGCCGTACCAGGCCAGGTCGACCTTATCAAAACGCATCGCTTGAATGACACCCGCATAATCAGAGGCGAAGAAAGGATTAATTTTAACCCCCAATTTTTCGCTCATATCGTTGAGAAACGGCATCCATTGGTCTTTCAAACCCTGGGTCGATTCGGTGGCAATAATGCCAAAGTTCAATTCAGCGGTTTCCGCCTGGACGATGGGGCTCAGCAGAGCTGTTGCCGCCAGCAGTCTGGCCGCTGTGGTTTTGAAGACATTTTTTAACATCGGTGCTCCTAAGTATGGTTGGTAGGTTTATAAAACGTTTTAAGATCATGCTTGGTCCTGACTTCGATCGATCGCACGATGACACCGCACATTCGACCGCCGTCAACACCGCAGGAAAACTGTGATTATCCGCCGGCCAACAGCTCTTCTATTTCATTGGCCTCATAGAGCGAGCCGAGACGATTTGTGGTCAATTCTGCGGCCGGTCCATCGAAATAGAGTTTGCCTTTTTTTAAGGCAACCACACGCTGACAATAGCTGGTGGCATAGTTCACTTGATGCAGGGTCACGACCACCGTCTTACCATCGTGTTCGTTTATGTCTTTGAGAATTTGCATAACCACTCTGGCTGCCACCGGATCGAGCGAAGCGATCGGTTCATCGGCCAAGATAATGTCAGCCTTTTGCATCAATGCTCGAGCAATGGCAACACGTTGTTGCTGGCCACCGGATAAGGTACTGGCCCGTTGGTGACAAAATTCAGCCATCCCCACCCGCGCCAGAGCAGTCAATGCTTGACTCTTCTCGGCAGCGGAAAACCAACCCAGCGTCGCCCGCCAGACCGGCATATGGCCGAGGCCACCGACCAGAACATTGGTTAAAACCGACAGTCGATTGACCAAGTTAAACTGCTGAAAGATGTAACCAATTTTCTTACGGCTTGGCTGGGTATGGGTGGTGCGTTTGCCACCTTGCTGGGTATAGTTCGACATGACGGCGATGCTGCTGATGTCGTCCGACGTCTCAGCTCGATCACCGTAGGTTAGGCCATTGATGTGCCGTAACAGCGTCGATTTACCCGAGCCCGAAGGACCAATTAAGGCCACCATGTCACCACGGTGCACCGTCAGGCTAAGGTCATCGATCGCCCGAGTGCCGCGAATAAAGGTCTTACTGACACCACGAATTTCTATAGCCGGGCGCTTTGCACCCTGATTTGATTGTGATGCGCCGACCAAGGCTGCCCGATTAACCGAACCAATAGCAGGAACAGTTTCTGAGGCCGATGGGCTGCGGTAGACACTTTGAGTACTCATGGCGTTTGCCTGTTGTTGTTAATTTGTCTAGACAACAGTAGCGAGTGTATTTGACGTTCCAGTGACCAAAGGATGAAACTTTTATGCACCTAAGAGTACATTCTGATGAATCGCCTCGTCGGCATGACCTACCCCAAAGCAGGGCGAAATTTGACTGGTCTAGGAAGATCGGGGGTTGCGGGGGGATTGGGCCGGTGGGGATTGGGCTGGCTGTAATGGGGTTGTCACACAGCTGTCATATTGAGGGCATAGCTGAGGGGTGTGTAGTTTTGACCCAAAGCTACTGAATGGGCCAACAGGGTTGGCCGGGCGTGGGCGGTTATGCATTTTTTATACAACAGGCATTAGAGTTTTTTGCGTAATAGACGCTTTAGTGGCAAACGGCCCGAGCGCAGTCGAATAGATTGAACCCAACAGTGCCTATGCCAATAGTGCTACTTCCAGCCTTGCAGCCAGCGCGTGCTGTCTTTAAGGTCTTGCCATTGAATGGCGTAGAAGTTATTCGACACGACCGCCTCGATAAAGCAATCGATTACCACGCCTTCCTCGTCAAACTCGACTTCACTGATCCGGAAGTGCTTTTCTTTTTCGCGTGGCTGCACGGCCGTCCATTTGCTGTTGAGCAGTTTTTTGGGATTGAGTTGGTTCATCGGGACTCCAAAGACGGGTTCGGCTATAGATACTCGACCCGATCCCAGTTGGATCAGGGTGGCTGCGCCTTTTTGGCGCCGCCTTAGGGTAAGAGCGTTAAGCGCATCTCGTGCCAGCTCAGACCGCCGTGATCGGAGGCCGATTCGGTCAGATAAACGAATCCATAGCGGGCATAGAGATCGATCAATTCAGTTTGGCACATCAGGTATAGGTCGGTTTTACCCAGCGTTCGCATGGCGTCAATAAAGTGCACCAGCAGCCGGCCGGCCATGCCCTGCTGCTGGTAGTCCGGATGCACCACGACCGACATAATCACTATCTTCTTCCCCTTGGGATCATGCCCGACCAACGATTTAAATTCATCATCGGCCATCTCTACCCTGTCGGTTGCCCCGCAATTGATAAAACCGATCACCTCGTGATCATTTTCCAGGACAATAAAACCTTCGGGGTATTGCCGAATGCGTTTAAGGATTTTTTCTTTGCTGGCCGCCTCATCACCGGCATAGGCAATCTGTTCTATAGCGAAACAGCGCTCCAGATCCCGTTCGGTGACATTGCGCAGCCTAAGGTCGGACATCATGGTCATATATTCCCAGTTAACAGAGACGGCAGGATACGCCGACACGGGATAACCATAACACTCCGGTTGCTGTTTTTAACCAAGCAATCTGCCGCTTCGGCCCATTGTCACAGTCTAACGACTGCTTAAAGGGCTATAGGGATTCAACCCCAATCTTCAACCGGGAAGCCGGCGTACTGCTCGGCCAGCCAGGCTTGGGCGTGTTCTGAGGCCAGAATGCTATTGAGCTCGGCGGCTTGGGTTCGATGGTCGAAGCTCGATTGCTCGGGAAAGACGTGTAATAAAGACGTCATCCACCAGCTGAAACGTTCCGTTTTCCAAACACGATCGAGCGCGACCTCAGAATAACGATCGAGCAAGGTATCACTGCCCTGCTGATAGTGCTGAGTCAGGCCGCGCCACAGATAGTAGACATCCGACAAGGCCAGGTTCAGGCCCTTAGCGCCCGTGGGTGGCACGATGTGCGCCGCGTCGCCGCACAGAAACAAGGCGCCATAGCGCATCGGTTCGGTGACAAAGCTGCGCAACGGAGCAATCGACTTCTCGATCGAGGGGCCGGTGATAATGGCACTGCCAATCTCCGGCGGAAAACGGGCGATCAGTTCGTTCCAGAACCGTTCATCGGACCAGTCTTCGACCCGATCGGTGATTGGGCATTGCACATAATAGCGGCTGAGCATTGCACTACGTTGCGAGGCGAGGGCAAAGCCGCGTTCGTGCTGCACATACCAGAGGTCGGGTAAGGGCGGGGTTTCCGATAAGACACCCAACCAACCGAAGGGATAAACCTTTTCATAGTTCTTTTGCACGCTGGCTGGTATGGCTTGGCGCGACACGCCGTGAAAACCGTCGCAGCCGGCAATAAAGTCGCAATCGAGTCGTTGCGCGACCCCGTCTTGCACAAAGGTAACGTGACTGGCACCGGTCAGCTCATGCAACTGCACATCACTGACATCGTGCAACACCGGGGTCTCGATCTCGGATACCGCGGCATAGAGATCCTCGGTCACATAGGATTGGCCGTAGGCCATAAAGGATTTACCGGTCCATTTTTTGGAATCGATCAGCATGGTATGTTCACCCTGCCAGGCGACGCGTGTACCGTTGTGCACATGGCCATCACGGTCCATGCGGGCGCCGACGCCGGCCCGACGCAACAGTTCAACACTGCCCCACTCCAAGACCCCGGCGCGGATACGCGCTAAGACATGGTCACGACTGGAGCGTTCCAGCACCACGTTGTCGATGCCTTCTTTGCTGAGCAACAACGACAAGAGCATGCCCGACGGGCCACCGCCGATGATGGCCACCTGTGTTTTCAGAACCGGGGGCTGGGTCTTATGGGTCTGTGTCATGAATACGCTCCACTTTGTGCTAGGCAATTATTGTTAGGTGATCCCTGTGTGATCGAACCGTATCGGCCCAAGCGAGTATCGCTGCACACAAGTCATAGCCAAAACGTACCATTGGCATTACTATTCCAAAAGATACCCATTTACGCTTAGTGATAACTAATTGATATAGCCTAGGGAGAACGCATTGTGAAGCTGGAACTTATTGAGGCCTTTATTGCCGTGGTCGACGGCGGCAGCATCCGCGCCGGTGCCAAGCAGCTCAACCGCTCCCAGCCCGGCCTATCGAAGAAGATCCGGGCCTTAGAAGCGGAACTGGGTGTGCCCCTAATGGTGCGCAGCGCACAGGGCATTGAACTGACCCGCTATGGCGAGCACTTTCTGGTGCGCGCCCGCACCATCGTCAATGAGACCGAACGCGCGCGCGCGGAGATGGACCAGCTGCGCGGGGCGCTCGACAGTGTGGTGCGCATCTCGGTGGCACCGGCCTCCACGGTGGATCTGATTCCGCAAACCGTGCGGCTATTTCAACACCAGTTTCCGGCGACCCGATTGGAGATCTATGAAGGACTGCAGGCCGTGGCGGTCGAACAACTGCGCAGCGGTCAGATCGATTTCGCGGTTTGCCCGCTGTGGGAGCCACTACCAGCCAGTGAATTTAGCATTGAGGTGCTTGAAACCATGCCGATGGCCGTGGTCACCAACGCCCAAAGCCGGTTTGCCGCCTGCACCACCCTGACTGAGTTGGAGCAGGCCAACTGGATACACATTGGCGCCGGCGCCAGCCTGAGTCCACTCGTGGTCAAGGTATTTGAGGCCGCCGGCCTATCGACCCCCACGCCGACCATGGAATGCTTTTCGTTGACCAGCACGCTGGGGTTTCTGTTTGCCGCCGATGCAGTGGCCCTGCTACCGGCCAAATTGACCCAGGTACCGCAGTATGCCGACCACCTAATTCAGGTGCCCATCGCGCAGGGTATCCCCAGCTATCCGCTCTACATCATTCATCGCAAAGACAGCCCGATGACCTTGATGGCCGGACACCTGGCCACCATCCTCACCCGGGTGGCGCACAACAAACTGCGCTTGGCCGAACTGGAGCTGTAACAGCGTCTCTGCTGCCGGGCAGTTCTACTGAGCCGTTCCGGCATTTTTCATAACGTCCAGCGTAAATGCCTGAGACTTGGCTAGCGCTTGGTCGACCGTCAGCTTACCTTGCAGCACCGCATTAATGCTCTGCGAGACAAAATTACCGATTGCGGTGAATTCCGGCACCGCGACAAATTGTATGCCGGTATAGGGATTGGCCGTTAGGGTGGCATCCCGAGGGTTAGCACTGTTAATGGCGTCAAATACATAGTCGGCAAAGGGCGCAGCCTGGCGATAGTTTTTATTGGCATAGGTCGACTTGCGCGTACCGGGCGGCACGGCTAGCCAACCCTCGTACTCGGCCACCCTATTGATATAGTCCTTAGACGTGGCCCAGGCGATAAAGTCTTTTGCCTCGGCCTGTAGCTTAGACGATGAGGGGATGGCCAATGACCAAGCCCATAACCAGGCCGACCCCTTCGGCGTAAGGGCCACAGGCGCCGGCGCAAACCATACCGTATCGGCCACCGTGGAGCGACCGGCATCAAACAGCAGTCCGGCGGCGACCGTCGCGTCGACCCACAGTGCGCAATGCCCTTCGGCAAACAGCCTAAGGTTCTCAGAAAAGCCATTTTTATAGGTATCGGGTGGCCCGAACGATTGAACCAGATCAACATAGACATTCACCGCCTGGTGCCAGGCTGGCGTATCCAATTGGGGTACCCATTGCAGATCAAACCACTGCCCGCCGAAGGTATTTACCAGAGTGCCTATATTGGTAATATTCTCACCCCATCCGACCTTGCCACGCAAACACAACCCATAGATACCCTCATCGGGCGCATGCAGTGTTGCGGCAAAGGTTCGGATCTGCTCCCAGGTAGGTTCCGCGGGCATGGTGAGACCGGCTCGGTCAAACAGATCGCGGCGATAATAGGTCATCGAACTCTCGCCATAAAAGGGCAAGGCGTAGAGCTCGCCGTTGTATGACAGACTGTCCCGGATCACATCGATCAGATCGGCTTGATCATAGTCCTCGGGCAAGTCCGTTAACGGCGACAGCCAATTTTGTTTGTCCCACACCGGCACCTCATAGGAACCAATGGTCATCACATCGTATTGGCCTTCGCCGATGGCTAAGTCGCTCAACAACCGTCGCCGTAAAATAGACTCATCTAATACGCGCCAATCAAGCCGGATAGCCGGATGCAGTTGCTCGTATTCCCTGGACAGGCGTTGCATCAGTACCATATCGCCATTCGCTACCGTGGCGATGCGCAATACCTTGTGCTCGGCAGACTGCTCAAACAACAACAGGCCGTGGCGATTCATCAGCGAGTCGATCACGCCCTGGGCCTTGAGTTGCTTAAGCGCACTATTAAAGGATGCCAAATTCTCCTGAGCCTGGGCCGATTTTTTTGAAAACGCCACATACAAATCGATGCTTTCAATAAACTGCTTTGGAAAGGTAAATTGCCCAATCATGTAGGGGAACTGATCGACCATCAGGTCGGCGGCGTTGAACTTGTCTATGAGTACGTAGTTAACACGCCCGGCATACAACATCTTCATGGCTTGTTCGTTGCGGCTAACATATAAAAACTGGGCCGGCGCAAAGGCAATTTTCGCCTGTTCCGATATGGACCCGCGCAGCACCGCGATAGTGGTCGCTTCTGAAATTTTAGCGCCTGAGGCCTCGATGCTTTTTTTACCCAACAAACCCAGCTGGTATGAGGCGATGGGCTCGGACACCAAAAACTTTCCGCTCATCACGGCATCATAGGTCACGGGGAAGACGGCTTGATACTCTCCGATCAAGGCGAAGTTAATGGCCCGAGTGGTGGGGAAAAAATCAATCTCGACAAGGCGCTCTGCCTGCACAAACGCCGCCGTTACGATCTCATAGAGGGCACCCTGATTGTTTAGGTTTTGGCCGATGTAAGGTGGTAGATCGTAAGATGACAACCTAAGGTTTGGCTCAGCATAACCCGCTACACAGAGCAAAGACATTAGGTTAAAAAAAAGCAGATTGAGAATTTTCATAAGGCATTGAACAGCGTTTGTGGCCCGCAGCCATTTTTTGTGAACATCCAATACCCCCGCGCATAGCGTATTTCCATGTGCGGCTTAACCTAGTTTAGTATTGGCTATTCGTCAAACCGACCTTGGCAATTAACCAGCGCCGAGGAGAGATGAATAACCGGACTTAGGCGTCACGCTCGCCTACGAGACAAACACCTCGATAGAGCGTCAATTGACTATCGAGGCTTGAGCCAGGGTTCTGCTTTGGGTGATTTTTAAATTAGCTTTTCAAGCAGCGATCACAGCAAAATTAAGTAATGATAAAACGAAATTCCGACTAGGACGTTGAGCGGAAAAGTAAGCCCAAGAGCGGCTAACATCGCCAGGCCGATATCAGCCTCGGGTATCGCGCCTTTTATCGCTACTGGCGCAGCAATATAAGATGCACTGGCGGTCAAGCTGGCAACGATAATCAAGGTGCCTTCGGACATGCCGAGCAATTTACCGGCGGTGATGCCGATCACCGCCAATATTGGCGGGGCGATCAAGGCAAAAGTTAATAAGCGCCAATGATGCAGAGGAAAGGGTCTCAATGTTGATGCGGCGGTTAAGCCCATGTCCAGTAAAAATAACGCCAGTACCGCCTTGAAGGCACCGGTATACAAATCGGTTACGGCAGCGCCTTTTATCGGTCCATACATTAGACCAATTACTACGCCGCCTAACAGCAATATGACACCCTGGTTGGTAAAGGCCTCATGCCACAGTTTGGCCATCGTCGGCTTTACCACGCCAACGGTCCGCTTTTGAAAACGACGATAAATCAACAGACCGACAACAATAGCGGGCAGCTCCATTGCAACAAGATACAGGGTCACTTCTGGGGCCAGAACCAAACCGCGGGCTTCGACATAAGCCAGCGCCACGGCAAAGGTGCCGGCACTGACGGAACCATAATGAGCGGCAATACTCGCGCTGTCTGCCAAATTCAAACCGATGACTTTGCGTACGATGGGGAAAATGAGTACCGGTATCAAAGCACCCAAGGCCATCACGGTTAGTAATTCCGGCAGGACTTGCCAACCCATATTGCCGTATAGAGCCATCCCGCCCTTAAGGCCGATGGTTAACATCAGCAACAAACTCAAGGTTTGGTAAGTCGCCTTTGGCACGGCTAAATCCGAGCGGACGATACCGGCGACCAATCCAAGCATAAAAAACATCACTACGATATCGGGCATTACGTCTCCAATTTAATGTCTCAGTTGTTACAGCCACTCGGGGATGAGCGGCCAAAAATTCTATTAGTGTTGTGCCAGCGCCCACTTCAAGGAAACCAGAGCCCACTTCAAGGGAACCAGAGCGGCATACTATTATTTTCACCACAAAGCCTTTTTGATAATTACTTATCAAATAGGTGCAACGGTGAACAAGGTAGAATTTGGTTGGTTAATCGCTGTGTCGGAACTGCCAAGGCCCCAGGCCGGACGCTCTAGGGTTTGAAGACTTACCCAGCCTCTATTAAGCGCAGCACGCCGAACAAGATTGGCTGCTCCGTCATCGTGAACCATGGCATCGCCGCGCAGAATGACTACTGGGTTTATCAAGGCGAATGCGCTACGTTAGCCTCTGCTTTTAAGCCCTAATTGGTCAATAATATGAAATTAAAATCCCTATTGCTACTGTTATTGCTGGCGGCCCAGGCCCCCTGGGTATACAGCTGGTCCAACCACACGCTCATCAGTCACGACCTACTGCAGGCCTTACCCGAGGTACGCGATGCCGCCCCGGTCGAGGTGGAAAGCATAGAGGCCTTCCTGATGGCCACGGAATCAGACCTGGCCGTGTTTCTGGATGAACAGGAGCAGCAGTTGCGGAATTCGTTATGGCATTACGCGCCCCGGCCAGACAGTCTGCGTTTTATCGCCAACGGCGATGCCCAAAGCGTTCGCCAGCGTTTCACTCAAGCGATCCGTATTAACCCCAATTCGAAGCTCGCGCTTTACGTTCAGTTATTACCCGGTGAGGCGAGAGACGGCATGCCGATCGCGGCAAGCGATGTCAGAACCCTAACCGACCCAGTTCACCTGGAAGAGGTCCAATTAATACAGTTGACTGAAGGACGCCGTGTGGCGCCACTGGACGTGGTCACCACGGCTAATGATGAACCCGACCACGGCTTAGACATTGGCCTGTTCACCGACAGCAATACCGACTATGGCCTAGAGTATGGTTTTGGTGCTCAACCCTTTGGCAATCCGGCCCTGCCCTATGGCACGCAGGCCCCGTTTCACATGGGCTTCTATCATGAGCCAAAGATTATCTATGCCGCCGGCGGCTTCCTCAAACGCACCTATCCGGAATACCGCATCTTACTCTTTAAGCAATTAGCCGAGTTTGCTTTTGCCCAAGGCCATGATTACTGGGGCTGGCGGTTTATGGGCTGGGGTTTGCACTATGTCGGCGACTTCTCCAACCCATACCATGTCACCCCCTTACCCGGGGCCAGCACCTTAGATATTCTAATACCCGGCGTGTTGGGCGTGATCGGCCTACCGAGTGCGCAGCAAAAGGCGACTCAATTGACCTCGAACCGCCATACGGCACTGGAAGACTTCCAACAGGAAGTGATGGACCGTGCCTATATTGCGCACCAAACCAGCCCATTGATCAGCGCTTTGGTGCCACCGGAAACCAGCGTCCCATTTACCAATGAACAGGTAATCGGGCTGATCGCAAAAACCGCTTACGATAAGGCTGAGCAAGTCGATCGGGTTCTGCAGCAAGCCATGCCGGCAAAGTTCATTAACGATTCGGCCATTGAATACTCCGATCTTGGCGTGAAAAGCCAATTACCGGATATTGTCTTGCAGGAATCTGGCCTAGAGGCCTATCAGCGTATGGAAACAGTTGTGGCCGACCTATTGGGTGATTTTGCCCAGTACGGCACAGCCTATGTGCGCAGCATTCTGAGTCAGCCGCGCCGGTGACCGGGGATGTCGCCAAACATCAATGGCTTTGACTCCCCTGCTCTCCGATTGTTGAATTGTTGAAATTCAACATAGGTTACGCCAAGCCCCAGCGCGGCCCAGCACATTTAACCGAGGGACATCGTTCACACATTTCCGTAATTTCATGTATTTTGCATCACACATCGGCTCATTGCGAAAATATCGTGGGACCTACCGCTTGCTGGCATAGGGAGATAACCAGTATTGAAGTGGGTCTCACATTAAGCCTCTCTAAATAATATGGCCCGACTTATCAGTTCATCTCGATTGAAAACGCATTTAAAAACTACCGCCCCAAAAGTAGTTTACGATCAACTTCGCTAACATCGGCCTCAGCGCAGACGGAGGGCCGGCTTCCCTTTGTCACGGATATTTTTTTCAAAAATGTTACGCGCATCATCTTTTGACAGAGAAATTATTCGCTGTTGCAAGACAGGTTTCTAATTGGCTGCCTGGATCATCTTTACCGGTGCAACCTTAAGACCCGCCAATGCGGCAAGACGCATGGCGATAAACTCGGATGTATAGACATGCCCAGTTAATATTAATGTATATTTTAATAGTCATATCGGATGAACTCTGTCCTGACAGGGAGCCTGAGCGCGAGCCTTAGAGGAACATCCACTTTAGTACTCATAGCGAATATCGGTCCGTCTAAGAAAAGGCGACGCAGTCACGCCGCCGTTCTAATATTAAAATATTTAGATACAGTGGAATGATGATTGATTGGCAAGGCTTTCATTCAGACGAATTGAATTGAGATTTGAAATATTCAATCACATCCTAAGTCAGCAGGGCCCCGACTGTCGGAATGCGCCAGCAACCTAAAGACTCACCAGCTGCTTTGACTGAAGCCACTTTTCCTGCAAATAACTAAAATGAGCGTTCAAAGTGCTGTGCACTGTTAATCCAATTTGTCGCTCTTCTTTGGGTAAGTTCATGAATAGATTCTTCTTTGGGTCAAACTCTACGTTTCGGTCGTTGTCGTTTGGGTTTAGGTAATAATGTAGCTTTGGAAATTCGCTGGACATTTTTCCATATAGGGCTGAAACCACCTTGCCATCCTCATCCACCTGACTTCTTATTCGAAAGTAGTACATTCTAAACCTATTGAAATTAGATTCCATCGGATCATCACTGGACCTATATTCATAATATTTAGATTCACTTTTGTATCCGACCTCAGGCGCCAAATAATCTGATTTTAACTTACTTGTAGAACCCTTCACTTTAAACCCAATAAGCCCGCTCCCCTCATTTGGAAATCGAATAGCTAAATTATATTGATTATTAAAAAATCCACTTCGTCAAAGGTATAGAAAAACTCAAAATCTTTATGCAAGCCATTCCCGTGAGGCGGAACATAGTCCCCTGCCATAAAATCATAGCCAACCCAATGGCCTTTAAGATCTTTCCTATCAGCACGTAGATGAGTTTTCCTAGCATACATTGGAATTGGGTTTTTCTTTTCCCGTAAAATTACCGTCGCATCGTGATTGCCATAGCCGAAATCACCTTTAGTATCGTAATACCCTTCTTTTGTAACCAAATACCAAGTACCAAACGTGCCGAACCGAATCGCACTATCTTTGCCTTTTTTGTCGGTGTGCCCTCTACAGCTGTTGCTACCTTCCGATAACATAAATTCAAGGGCTACTGCTGCATCCTCAATAGGTACATTATTTTCATCGACGACCTTTATTTTTATGCCGACTAAGCCACCGCCGCAGGCCGAGATGGCCAGTACAAAGCCGATTATCAGAGCAGGCCTTCCATGCAGGTTCATCCCATTACCCCCTATCCGCCGATTCAACCCAATGCCCCAAAAATAACAATATACAGCATGGCATCTCAGTTAAATCCTGACCAGGTCGGGTGGAATTCGAATACACCTAAACTAAGCGCTCAGCGACCATGGCGGCGGCGCTCCACCCCGCCCAGGGCCCATGTTCCGGGTGAACTTTGTCAAGCTTGCCAAAATTTGCCCAAGAAAAATGCAATACCGGGCCCGAGTGTTTATCATAGTGGCCATATCTCAACCAAGGGCCGCGGTGCGGAACGCTACTATGTCTGACAACAAGCTTATACCTGCCATCAACATCCCCAGTGGCGCTAAATTCGTCAATGCCAAGGGCATTACCGCCATCAAAGATGGCATTAAGGCCACGCCCAAGCAGGCCGAGCGCTTGCCGAAGCCCTCGTGGTTGCGGGTCAAGTTGCAGGGCGGTGCGGCCTTTGAGCGTACCAAGACTATTGTGCACGAACACAAGCTGGCCACCGTGTGCGAAGAGGCCAAGTGCCCCAATATGGGTGAGTGCTGGAGCTCCGGTACCGCGACCATCATGCTGATGGGCGATATCTGTACCCGTGCCTGCCGTTTCTGTGCGGTGAACACCGGCAACCCCAAGGGTTGGCTGGACGCCGATGAGGCGGAAAACACCGCCCGCTCGGTTCAGTTGATGAAGTTGAAGTATATAGTGCTGACCTCGGTCAACCGGGACGATCTGCCCGATGGCGGTGCCGGTCACTATGCGGCCTGTGTCCAAAAGGTCAAGGAACTCAATCCGGATGTCGCCGTTGAGGCGCTCACGCCCGATTTTCTCGGCGTCTTGGCCGATATTGAAACGGTGGTCGATTCCGGCGTAGTGGTCTTTGCCCAGAATATTGAGACGGTACGCCGCTTAACCCATCCGGTGCGCGACCCACGCGCGTCCTATGATCAGACCCTGACCGTGCTCGCCCATGCCAAGGCCTACCGGCCAGACGTGCTGACCAAAACCAGTGTCATGCTCGGTTTGGGTGAGACGGAGGCGGAGATTCGCGAAACTCTGACCGACTTGCGCGCCGCTAATGTCGATATTGTGACCTTTGGTCAGTATCTGCAGCCCACGGTGAACCATTACCCGATAGACCGCTATGTCACGCCGGCCGAGTTCGAGGAGTATCGTCAATGGGGTCTGGATATGGGCTTCTTGGAAGTGGTGTCGGGCGTACTGGTACGTTCCAGCTATCGTGCCGAGCAGGTGTTGGCGAAGAATAACGTCGGGCTGGCCACTAGCTAGCAGCCGGACATTACTCAATATATAGACCGGCGCTCGGGTATCCGCAGCGCCGGTTTTTTTATGCCCCGATCAGGCCTGCAGACGCGGGAAGACGGTGCGGATATTGTCTTCGAAGATGGCCTGCTTTTGCGCTGCCGAGAGCTTCTTATTGCCATCGATATAACGTTTGGTGTCATCAAAGTAATGCCCGGTGGTCGGGTCGATGCTGCGCACTGCGCCGATCATTTCCGAGGCGAAGAGGATGTTTTTGGTTGGAATTACATCCAGTAACAGGTCGATGCCTTCCTGATGGTACACACAGGTGTCGAAGTAGATATTGTTGAGCACTCGCTCAGCCAAATCCCCCAAGCCCTGATCCTGCGCGATACCGCGGAACCGGCCCCAATGGTAGGGCACTGCGCCACCGCCGTGCGGAATAATAAACTTCAGCTGGGGAAAGTCTTTGAACAGATCCGACATCATCAGTTGCACAAAGGCGGTGGTATCGGCACCCAGGTAATAGGAGGTGGTGGTGTGCAGGCTGGGGTGACAGGCGCCCGATACGTGGATCATGGCGGGGATATCCAGTTCAGACATCTTCTCGTAGATCGGGTACCAGAAACGGTCGTGCAGCGGCTTGTCTTTCCAGAAACCACCGGACGGGTCCGGGTTCAGGTTACAGCCGATAAAGCCCATCTCATTGACGGTACGCTCCAGCTCGCGAACCACGGCCTTAGGCGCAACATTCGGGCTCTGGGGCAGCTGGGCGACCGGTGCGAAGTTGCTCGGGAACAGATCGCAGACGCGACGAATCAGGTCATTGCTGTGTTCGGTCCAGGCCACGCTGGTGCTTTCATTGCCCAGGTCGTGACCCATCCAGCTGGCGCGGGGCGAGAAGATGGTCAGGTCGGTGCCGCGTTCTTGCTGCAGCTTCAATTGGTTATTTTCAATGGTCGCGCGGATCTGCTCATCGCTGATCGCCAATGTGCCCTTTTGGGCTAGGTGATCGGCGTTCTGCTTGAGGTCGGCTTTCTGCTGGTCGCGATAGTGACCCAACTCGTCCGGTGCGGTGGTGTAGTGGCCGTGGCAATCGATAATCATAATGCTCTCCAGTGCGTTCACCCGTCGGCTGTCTGCGCAATCGGGTTGAACGCCACACTTATTAGTGGGTAAGGGATACGCGGCCCTGCTCGAGGCAGTGGGGCCGCGCGCTCCGGTTCAATCTTCCAGTATGATCAGTCCCGCGCCGGTGTTTGAGGCCGGCACATGGTAGAAGGAATAGATTTCCTTTGCATCCAGGCTCATGGTGCCGCGCATAATCAGCCACATCACCAGTTCAATGCCCTCGGTACCGGCTTCGCGCATTAGCTCGACATGGCTCAGGGTCTTCAGCTGCTCCGGGTCGCTGGTGAGCATGCGCAGGAAGTTCTGATCGTAGTCGGCGTTGACCAGTCCGGCGCGTTCGCCCTGCAACTGATGCGACATGCCGCCGGTGCCGAAAATCGCCACCTTGGTATCGGGGCCATAGGCCTCGACTGCGGCGCGGATTTCCCGACCCAGATCGTAACAGCGTTTCGCGGTCGGCGCCGGATACTGGATTACATTAACGCACAGCGGCACGATCTTGCACGGCCATTGCTCGGGCTCACCGAACATAATGGACAGCGGCACGGTACAGCCGTGGTCGATATCCATCTCATTGGCGATGGTCATATCAAATTCATTGAGGATCAGATGTTCGGCCAGGTGCCAGGCAAAATCCGGATCGCCTTCGGCGGACGGTACCTTACGCGGGCCATAGCCTTCATCGGCCGGCTTAAACTCCGGCGCGACGCCGATTATAAAGGTCGGAATCAGTTTGAGGCTAAAGGCCGAGGCGTGATCGTTAAAGACCACGATCACCACATCGGGCTTGTTGTCCTGGATCCAATCCCGTGCCGGCTGATAGCCATCGAACAAGGGCTTCCAGTAGGCATCCTGGGTCTTGCCGTTATCAATCGCCGCGCCAATGGCCGGCACATGGGATGTGCCCACACCACAAATCAGTTTAGCCACGGGCCTGCTCCTTCTTACTGCGGTTGCCTTCGACCGAACGGCCGCCAGCGATCATCATCTCGCGAAAACTGTCTTCGGTGACGCCAGACATGGCCGCGCCAACGTATTGCATCGAGCGACCATCGAAGATCGCCAACTTAAAGGTGTAATAGATATTACCGCCCAGTTGCAGCATACCGAGCCAGTCGCGCTCTAACACCGCGGTGCGTTGGGCTGGGGTCACCGGATACTGTGCCAGGTAGGCGCCTTCATCGGCACGGAAGGCCTCGCGATTGGCGGCCTCGTTTAATGACAGGCAAAACATATTGAGCTGGTAACCCAAACGGCAATGACGGCCGTCCATTACATAGGTACCGGGTATGTCTTCGTAATCTTTCGGCATGTGTGTCTCCATGGCGGTGGTATTCGGGCGGGGTCTATCGCTCTTGTGACTTACAGTGTTGTATTTTTTTTTGGATAGAGCCCCAGAATGGATGACAAGCAGCATAGTTAAAGGCAGAATCTGGAACAAGTTAAGTGTTTAGGACGAATCGTTCATGCAGTGGAACATAGCCGATCTACCCATCTTTGTCGCCGTGGTTGAGCACGGCGGCATCTCAGCCGCCGCGCGCGCGCTGCGCATGCCCAAGTCGAGCGTCAGTCGGTTTATTCATCGGTTGGAAGAGGAGCTGCAGGTTCGACTCTTCGAACGCAACTCACGCCAGATGCGCATGACCCAGGAAGGCGAGATCTTCCACAAGCATTGCCAGCTGATTATGGAGCAGATTCAATCGGCCGATGCCCATATGAATGGTCTAACCAAAGAACCGAGCGGCGAGCTCATGGTGTCCTTGCCGATGGCCTTCAGTCGCCTAGTGGTGGCCGGCCATCTGCACCGCTTCCACAGCCGCTATCCGGGTATCACCGTGCGCGTGAGCATCAGCCCGGTAGCGGTGGATCTGATTGGTGACAATATCGATGTGGCGGTGCAGGTCGGCGACCTGCCCGACTCGGATCTGATTGGCGTGCCCTTAGTCGAGTCGCCGCTGCTCTGGGTCGCCACCCCAGCGGTGGCGCGCAATCTGAGTCAGCTTGATGACTTGGACCGATTGGTGAGTCAGGTGAAAATTTGCGAGCAACGTTACAATCGCACACCCTTAAAGGTGCGTATTCGCGGTGACCTACACAGCCTGACCCTAAATGCCGCGCTCGAGACCACCGACCCTATCATGGTGCGCGACACCGTGCTCAACGGCTTTGGCATTGCCCTCTTGCCGGCGCTCTATTGCTACGGTGAAATCCAGGCTGGGTCTCTGGTCCAGGTGGCCCCCGAGGTGCTCTTGCAGACCACCGCCAAGGCGTCGGCGGTGTACACCAGCAAGCGCATGCTCAATGCCCGTACTCGTCTGTTTATCGACTTTTTGCGAGAACTCTGCACCAACAATACCCCCGCCAGCTACTCCCGGGCCACGCCGAGCCTAAGCGCGCAGGAGCCTGAGGGAGCGTTACCGCCCTTTTAACCATTGCTCCGTTTCTACCTCAGGCTAGCTGGCTCTGCGGGTCAGCTTTTTTGGTTTGGCTAGGGCGTACCAGAGACTTCTCGACAAAATTTCGTTGGCGCGCAATCTAGTCCATAGCGCTCATTCCAAGCCCGGCGTACCATACCCCCAGCAGTAAACCAAGCGTCTACATAGAGGGAATCTAAATGACTACACAATCAAAATACCGACCCATCCTGGCCTTAGTGGGCTGGTTGGTTCTATGCTACCTGGCCTCGGGCATTGGCGCCGCGGCCGCGGTGCAAGCGAGTGACTTTTATGGCGAGCTGATCCAACCGGCCTGGGCGCCGGCGGCCTGGTTATTCGGACCGGTCTGGACCTTGCTCTATACCTTTATGGGCATTGCCGCCTGGCTGGTTTGGCGCGTGGGTGGGCTGCAAAATAATCGTCCTGCGTTCGCAGTCTTTCTGGTCCAACTGATCATTAATGCCCTGTGGAGCTGGCTGTTTTTCGCCTGGTATCTGGGTGCGCTGGCGTTCGTCGATATAGTCCTATTGTTGGTGCTGATTGCCGTCAACATCGTGCTGTTTTGGCGCGTCTCAGCCTGGGCCGGTCTGCTCTTGGTGCCCTACTTCCTCTGGGTGAGCTTTGCCAGCGCGTTAAATTTTGCCATGTGGCAGTTGAATCCGCTGATCTTGGGTTAAGGTGCCGGGTTGGGCCGCAGCAGGATACAAACTGGAACGGTGTGTTCCACCGGCCCGTAACGCGTTGATAACCGTATGCTAGGGGCTGATAAAAAAATGAGAGAGCCCTATGCAAAACATCGCCGAAGCAGAATTCTGGCACCAGCACGGTGCCATCAGCCAGCTGATTATTGAAGCCAGCCATCTGGTCGATCAACGCGATTTTACTGCCTTTGCGGCCCTATTTACCGCGGATGGCGCCCTGTACCGCCCGACCACCCCGGAGCCCTTGGTGGGGCCGGCGGCTATCGCCCTATCCTATAGCGCCACACCGGCAACGCGGATTAATCGCCATCTAATCTCTAATCTTCGTATCGCCTGCCAGTCCGCCACCGAAGCCACCAGCAGCGCTTACGTCACCCTCTATTCGAGTGACGCAGCCGAGTCGGCTGACCCCATCTTTGGTGCTACGGTACAGCGCTGCCTGATCGGCGCCTTTCACGACCGACTGATTTGGCAAGATGGTCGTTGGTGGTTGCAGGAGCGCCGAGCCGCCTTTGCACTCAATGCCACGCCACAAGGGCTAGTACGATGAGCCGGGTCGAACGTTCTGAACAGCTCTCTAACGAGGCCAATCTGCACGACCGGGCGGACACTGTTCTGCTACTACCGGGCTTGCTCTGTGATGGCACCGTCTGGCAAGACCAGATACCCGCCCTGGCTGAACGCGGTATTCAATGCATTGTGGCGCACTATGAGGCATCGGATTCGATCGCTAAGATGGCCCATATGGCGCTGGCCCAGGTAACCGGCCCGTTCGCCCTGGCCGGCCATTCGATGGGCGGCCGTGTAGCGCTCGAACTAGTCCGCCAAGCACCGCAGCGGGTTAGCCGACTGGCGCTGCTCGATACCGGTTACCAGGGCCTCGCGGCCGGCGCTCCGGGCGAGAAGGAAGTGGCCGGGCGCATGCGCCTGCTGAACATCGCCCGCCAGCACGGTATGCGTGTGATGGGCCTGGACTGGTTGCAAGGCATGGTCCACCCAGAGCGACTGGACGATACCCGCCTGTGCAATGCCATCTTAGATATGATTGAAGGTTTTTCGGTTGAACGCTTTGAAGCCCAATTGACTGCGCTGATCACACGGCCCGACGCCACGCCGGTGCTCGCGGCCTTAGCCTGCCCCACCCTGTTCGCCTCGGGTCGACAAGACAGCTGGAGCCCATTGGCGCGGCATCAGGCAATGGCCGATCTGGTATCGGGTAGCCGATTGGTAGCCATTGAACAGTCTGGCCATATGACGACGATGGAGCAGCCCAACGCGGTCAGTCGGATCCTACTGGATTGGCTGGCGGGATGATTCCGCTTCTCGTTACGCCGCTTGGGACACCTAGGCTCTGTAAGGTGAATAGCCCAAGCGGGTAACCGGTATTCTGCATGTTACTGCAGACGACGCTGGGAGCTTGGGTATACAAAACCTGAATAACGAACCGCAGTACTCAGTCACCCGTGCGAAGCAATGCCTATTGCCTTATTTTTTAAGATTGCTCGCTCTGAACAGCTTTTAATAGATCAGCATTGGTTGGGTGCATCTGCAGCAAGTCTACCAGTTTGCTGGCGCTCTCTTCCGGCTTAAGATTGCTCAGAGACCGGCGTAACATTCGCACGTTGCCGATATCGCTCGCCTTGATCAGCAGTTCCTCGCGCCGCGTGCTACTTTTCGCTATATCCAGCGCGGGGAAGATCCGCAGACTGGCAACATCCCGCGAGAGCACAATTTCCATATTGCCCGTGCCTTTAAACTCCTCGAAGATGACCTGATCCATCTGGCTACCGGTATCAACCAGTATGGTGGCGAGTATGGTAAGCGAGCCGCCGTTCTCAATATTTCGTGCTGCACCGAACATCTTGCGCGGTATTTCCATCGCGTTAGCGTCCAGGCCGCCTGACATGGTCCGGCCGCTGCTCTTACGTTTGGCATTGTGGACCCGTGCCAAACGAGTGAGCGAGTCGATAACAATCATCACATTATGACCTTCACCCGCTTCGCGGATGGCAATATTAAGCAGGTCATTGGCCACGCGGGCGTGTTGATCGTAGCTATCGTCCGAGGATGAAGCATGGACCTCTGCCGGCACACTGCGCTTGAAATCTGTTACTTCTTCCGGGCGCTCGTCGATGAGCAATGCATAGAGCTTTATCTCCGGATAAGCGTTCCCGACCGCCTGGCAAATATGCTTTAGCATGGTGGTTTTACCACAGCCCGGCGAGGCAACAACTAAACCGCGCTGGCCCATACCGATGGGCGAGATGAGGTCTATTGCTCTAGCGGTGAACTCCGCAGAGCCTGCTTCTAAGCGAATACATTCGGAAGGATGGATGGCAACGCCGTTCAAAAAGCGTTTTTTGGGGTCGTCATGGGAGACCTCATTGGCTAGCGCATCGTCTGGTTTAGGCTCGGTCTTTCGTTTAACTTTAAAACGTAATGTTTCTCGCGTCATAGTATCGATTTTCAGCTCTAGAAAATTAAGTAATGTCGATTCCGCTTACAGCAATCAAGCGAAGCGAAACCAGTGGTCTGGGTTGACTGAAGTGCAGTCTATGGCGGTCAAATTGACGGCCTTATTGAAGCGGGGGGAGAATAGTTAGATTCTAACACAGAAATAGGCTGATCGCCTTATACCGTGCCATGACGATGTTCAAGCAACATCGGCGCCTCGACTATAGCGACTATTGGCAGAGGTGTAATCCATTTTCGTGATGTTGTGCTAGGGTAAGAGGCCTTTGGGTGACTGAGCGCTGGCTAAATCGACAATCTACGAGTCGCCGGCCGAGTTCCTCCGTAAAGGTCATATCGTGGTGCAAAAAACATAGCGCTTATAGAAGTATTCGCTATCGCTCTACAGGTTCTGTCGATTGACTGGCTTCAGAGTTATTATGTATGGCTTTCTCTAACTCAGAAATCAGCTGATTCTTGGTTACACCAAATAATTCACCGGCTATAAGGGTGCCACCGACGAGCGGAGCGCCCAAGAGAAGACTCTCATAGGGAATAGTAATTCCGAATATGATCAGACCCAGTTCGGCGATGAATATTGCCAGAACTAAAACCACTAAATTCTGCTTAATTTTTTTTGATGCTTTGCTTTTAACAGCAGCTGCCTACTGATCTAGAAGCGGCAAATAAACTGTATAAACCAAACCCAGCCTGAGGCGGTCACGCCTGGATCGATACCCTAAAAAACTATATCCAAAACTGCCATGATTTCGCCTGCATTTTCCGTTCTCGCTGTTTTCGCTGATAGCGTTCAATATTCTCATTAACCCTACTGGCCACTTGCGCTTCCTTTACTCTGGCATCAATTAACGCTTTTTCATACATAGCGAGTTGCTGATTATAATCCTTAAACCAATATTCTGTTGCCACAGCAAGAATAAAAATCGATACGATAGGATTTAGATAGTTTAGTTCCAGTCCAATTATTATGGGTACCGGGACGCAGGCTGAAATCACTATTATGCACTGGTCTCGATGATAGTTTTTAGGTTTAGCAGGCCTAGCACTCATGATGTTTGGGCGCATGGAATGCCATTGACTTTAAATGGTAAAATCACCATATTTTAGTTACCCTAATAAATTACCATATAAACAATTCGATAAATCCGATCAGGCAAAAAAATAATATAATATATCGTAGGGCTGCCACTGATCTTCTTAGAGTAGCATTCGGCATAAGCTCCCAGACTATCTTATGAGATAGCAACATAAAGACAGGAATAGAAAGCATTACCAGCTGATTTATCTCTATGGCTCTATCTTCACAGAAATTACCATATGTTTTCAGGACATAAAACAACAAAACCCCCAGCCAAAATCCGAATGAAAATTTGGATGACCCGATCGGATAGCCCTTTAATATGTCCATTTGCATCATTCCTTTGATTTATCCGGCGCCATCAACTGAGCGCACTGACTCTGATGTGAAGCCCGTTACTAATAACCTTATACAGTTGACGTCCACAGGTGGGTAGTGGGGTTTAGAGGCAGAGTGGATTATTAACGAGGGGTCTGCTATAAGACTATAAGACTATAAGACGATTAGACGATTAGACGATTAGACGTAACTAATAGATTGCCAGGTAGATTGGCAGATAGATTGGCAGATAGATTGGCAGGTAGATTGGTTGTAGTTTACCGAACAGGGCCCGACATAGCTCTTTTTGGCGGCGCTTCCTGAGGTGAAGCATCTAAATACAAAATTAAGGCTAACCGATACAGCCCATGCGCTGCCAATTCCACTTTATTAATTTTATTTTGATATTTTGACGGCCTTCGGTGGGGGAGTTTTTTTGCAAGGTGTAATTTACTTCACCCAGCTAACAAAAATTCGGGCCAGGTGGCGCTGACCCGAATTGCCACTCTATTAACTCAAAACCTTACTCAAGAATTTTTGAGTCGTTTCTTTTTGCGGGTTTGAGATCACTTGATCCGGCGGTCCCATTTCTTCGATCACGCCGTGTTGAAAGTAGGCAACCGTGTCGGACACATCACGGGCGAATGCGATCTCATGGGTGACACAAATCATGGTCATGCCATCTTCACGCAGAATTCGCAATGTGTCTAACACCTCGCCGACCAGCTCCGGGTCTAGCGCTGATGTAATTTCATCGAAGAGCATATAGTTTGGCTTCATGGCCAGGGCGCGTGCAATGGCCAACCGCTGCTGTTGACCGCCCGACAATTTGGTTGGGTAGACGTCAAACTTGTCACCTAAGCCAACGTGAATGAGTTCTTTTTCAGCTATTGCCATAGCTTCGTCTTTACTCATTTTCTTTACAACCCTAGGCGCAAGAGCGGCATTTTCAAGCACGGTTAAATGCGGAAATGAATTCCATTGCTGAAATACCATGCCCAGCCTCTGTCGAAGCTGATCTTGATTGGTATCGGGATGGTGCACATCAATATCATCAACAATGATTTTGCCCTTTTGAATCTTCTCAATGGCATTAATGCAGTAGAGCAAGGTCGACTTACCACTGCCGGAACTGCCAATGATACTCAGCACTTCGCCTTTTTTGACATCCAGATCAATGCCCTTAAGGACCTCCAAATCACCGAATGATTTATGAACGTTCTGGATATTAATCATAATGCCATTTTCCTTTCAATCTTCTTACCGTAAAACGATAGAGGGTAAGAAATAACAAAATAAAAGAGACCCACACCGAGTAGAATTTCCAACGGTTGTTGTGTACGTGATATGAGCTGGTCGGATGTGCGCAGCAATTCCATATAACCAATAACAGACACCAATGCCGAATCTTTGATGACACTGAGCGCCACGCCCAACCACGACGGGAAGACGGTGCGTATGCCAATGGGGAAACTCACATAAAAGACTGTTTGCCAATAGGTCATGCCTAATGATCGGCCCGCCGTCTTCATCGAAGCAGGTACGCTGTCGAAGCCACCGCGAAATACTTCACTCATAAACGCCATGGTGTAGAGCGATAGAATAATGGAGCCGGTAATAAATGGATTCATTGGATGGCCCATCACCCCGACAAAGGTTGAAAACAAAACAAGTTGTATAATTAATGGGACACTGCGCAGGATATCCAACAGTGCGCCCAACAGGGTATTGGTCACTTTACTGCTTTCAGAGCGAATAAAACCGATCACTATGCCCAGCAAGGTACCAATAACAATCGCCACCACGGAAATTATGATGGTGTTCCAGATACCGATGAGTATGAAGCCAGTATCGTTCCAGGATAAAGGTGTAAATAATGACCCCATTAGATTTCTCCCCGAAACAGCTTTCTGGCCGCTAGCGATGCCGCCAGCAACACTAATTTGGTAATGACGTAGTACATGCAAGCTGCAACCATGAAAAACTCAAGGGTACGGAAAGAAAGCGATTGTAGGCGCTGTGTTTCACCCGAAAGCTCACCCATGCCCACTAATATGCCCAACGAACTCATAAGAATAGACCACACAAATTGGTTGGTCATTGGGTGATAAATTCGCCTGAACATTTGTGGCAATAGGATGTAGCGATAAATTTGGAAACCGGTCATACCCAATGATTTTGAGGCGCTGTATTGGGTTTTGGGAATGGAGTCAAACCCCCCTCGAAATGTTTCAACCAAATAACCGGCATTGATAAATATCAGTGCCGACAATACTGCGGTATAGGGGCTTAGATGAATACCGAAAGCGCCTAAACCAAAATAGGCCATGTAAATTTGAAACAAAGCGGGCGTATTACGGGCAACTTCAACCCAGGCCACGGCCACGTATGAAAAAGGCTTGATATTGTTCATTTTGACAATTGCCAACAACACCGCAAACACGATACCGATCAGCATCGATAGTACGGACACATGCAAGGTAACAAAAGCGCCGCTTAACATCTCGGGCAATTTTTGCAGCACGGTATTCCAATGAAATTCATAATCCATAGTTGAAAACTCTATCTAATTACCGGAGTGCTATTGGTTGACTGTTCACGTTACGTCGCCAGCATATTATTGACGATTCTTAATATGGCGTTGTATCGAACTATACGGTGCTTTACTAGCATATGGGCAGGGTTTGTTAATGCGAACCTCTGCATACACAGAGGTTCGTTTGAGCTAACTGCGTATTAGGTTAACCATATAAAAAATATGGCCAGCAGTTTTTTAAGTTTTTACTTGTTGTCACGTAGCGACTGAATAAGATCGGCAGGCGCGTCAGAGCCAAAATGCTGGTTGTAATGCTCATTCAATTTGCCATCACGGATCTGATGAACCAGGAATAAGTTTAGGTAGTTGATCCAAGCCAATTCACTGCGCTTGGCAATCAGGCCAACAACATCGTCATAGTTTGGCACGAATGGGCCCGCAGCATAGTCTTTAAACTCGGCAGTCTGCAGTTTTGTCGCAATGTTGGTATTAGTACTGATGATTGCGTCAACTTTACCCTGATATAAACCTAAGAAAGCATCGTTTTCAGATTTAAAGGCGGTGTAGTTGCTGTCACCCCAACCTTGTGCTTTGGCATAGGCTAAGTATTCAGTCTCATAAGTAGTTCCGAGTGCAGCACCGACCTTGACGTCTTTGAGGTCATCAAAAGAGTTTATGTTGGAGCCAGACTTAGAGAATACTTGGAATTTGAACACGAAGTAAGGGCTGCTGAAACCTACGGATTTAGCTCGCTCTAAGGTATCAGATGTGGAACCCACAACAACATCGGTCTTACCTGAAATTAGGGAAGGAATTCGATCGCCCCAAGTCAGGTTAAGTACGTTGGATTTAACACCTAAGGCTGCTGCTAAATCATTACAGTAATCAACGTCGAAACCGGCTGCGTTATTATCTTGGTCGAAGTAACCCATCGGAGGGAAATCCAGAACAACACCACAGTTTAGTGTTCCACGCTTAATTACCGTATCCAGCTGGTCGGCATGGACGGTTGTTAACATTAAGGACGCTGCGCCAACGATGACGGCAACGGATTTAAGCATCTTTGCGCTCTTGAATGTGGCGAAGTCTTTTGTTTTGATCATTGATTAATCTCCAAATATTTTTGTAGTTTTGATTATTGTTATGAGTTAAATCCGAATCATCCTTTTTGCTCGGTGACTTGAAAAAAGCCTACCCATTAGCAGGTGAACGATTCCAATGACTTGAATTAGTATTCACCTACGTAAGTTACCATCAATACAATTCGCTCCTTGAGTCAATAATGGTTCACAATCAAGAGGACATGGCACTGATTTTAACATTTATACAGATAAAAGGACTTATTTAGGGCAAATAAACCGGGAATAATGCTGTTAATTGCCTGATTTCTTCTTCGAAGTGGTTTTTACATCTGCTGGTGTCACAAAAACATGCACAACGAGTGTTCATTTTCACACTGCAGCTTGGCTATTATACCGCCAATTGCCATATTCGGCCCTGCCGCGTTATCGGCCCACAGCCTCTGCAACAACTGGTCTTTCGCCTCTAATACGGCTTAAATGAGCCAGATTGGTTGATGTGACGACACAAGAAAAATGCCCGCGAGGGGGCATGTAGGTTTGTTGAACGGCGGTCTGAACGCTCAGTGCCGGTTAGAGGCTATAAATATGGAGCGCTGACCCTGCTTCGGGCGCGCTCAGCTCATCTTGCCCTAGTCCTGCAACAGCGCTTCCAACCGATGCAATGTCGCCATTGCGGGCAGACTTTGAGCGACACTGGCGTTGGCATCACGCCCTTCACGGATGGCAGCAAAAAACTCCCGATCCTGCAATTCAATACCATTCATCGATACCGCCACGTCGCTCAGGTCGATGGGCTGGTCGTTGCCATCAAACAAGTCATCGTAGCGCGCCACGTACGTGCCTTGGTCACAGATATAACGGAAAGTGGTGCCAAACGGGCCGTTGTTATTGAACGACAAACTCAGGGTACACAGGGCGCCGCCTGGGCTTTTCAGGCCAATGCTCATATCCATGGCGATGCCCAATGTTGGATGGATCGGGCCCTGCATGGCCTGCACCTGGCTGGCCGCGGCACCGGTCTGATATTGAAATAGGTCCACGGTGTGGCAAGCGTGGTGCCAAAGCAGATGGTCGGTCCAGCTGCGCGCTTGGCCCAGGGCATTGGTGTTACTGCGACGGAAGAAATAGGTCTGCACGTCCAATTGCTGCAGCGTTAATTCGCCCGCCTCGATGCGTTGGTGCATCCATTGATGACTCGGATTAAAACGCCGGGTGTGCCCGGCCATGGCCACTAGACCGGTCTCCTGCTGCAACTGCACCAGGGCCTGGGCATCGGCTAAATTGTCAGCCATCGGAATTTCGACCATCACATGCTTGCCGGCACGCAAACACTGCATCGCTTGGGCGGCATGCATAGGGGTCGGCGTTGCCAGGATCACGGCATCGACATCGGTGCGTGCGAGGGCTTCGGCCAGGTCATCGGTGGCGTGAGCAATGCCCCGCTCGGCCGCGAAGGCGAGCATCTCGGCGCGATCGGCGCCGACCACGGACGTAACGGTGACGTCGAGGATTTGCGCCACAGCGTCCAGATGTTTGATGCCAAAGGCACCAGCGGCGCCGGCAATACAGACGTTCATAATCAGTTCTCCTAGTAAGCTTTAACACAAGTGAGCTTACCGCTCACCGATGTTTCATTCGATTGGTTGCATTCGATTGGTTGCATTCGAGTGGTTTCGATCCTGACCTCTTTTTGGCCTCAGGCTGCGGTTATCGACTTGCGCCATCGGACCAATAGAGGCGCATCGGATTGTCGACCAAGAGCTGCTGCTGCAGATCGGCCGTCGGCGCAATCTGTGGAATGACATCGACCAGCTGACCGTCATCGGGCATATGGCTGGTCATATTGGGGTGCGGCCAATCAGTACCCCACAAAACCCGATCCGGGAAGCGCTCTACCAGGGTACGGGCAAAGGGCACCACATCGGCGTAGTCGGCTGCGGGTCCTAGGTCACTTAGGCGTTCTGGGCAACTGACCTTGGTCCACATATTGGGGTGGTCTTGCAACAAGGCAATAAAGGCCTGAAAACCGTCGGCGTCGACTCCGGCCGCTATATCGGGTCGGCCCATGTGGTCGATCACCACCGGGCAGTTAAATTGTTGTAGCAACGGGGTTAGCTCGGCCAGATCTGGCGCCTCAAAATAGACCACTATGTGCCAGCCGAGCGGTTCGATCTTGGCTGCAATGGCTAGAAAATCGGCCCAGGGCGTGGTGTCGACCAAGCGCTTGACAAAGTTAAAGCGCACCGCGCGCACACCCGCTCGATCCATTGACTGCAGTTCTGTCACGCTGATCGACTTATCGACCACCGCGACTCCGCGTGCTAGTTCGCCGGCCGACGCCAAGGCGTCGACCATGGCCGCGTTATCCTTGCCATGGCATGAGGCCTGAACGATCACATTGCGGCTAAAGCCTAAATGATCCCGTAGCGCAAACAGCGCAGCCTTGCCGGCATCGTTCGGAGTGTATTTACGCTCCCCGGCGAATGGGAATTCGGCAGCGGGGCCAAAGACATGGCAATGGGCATCGACTGCGCCCACCGGGGCAACAAAGGCAGGTGTGCGCGGCGCGGGGTGATAGTTTAATAGATCGGTACTCATTCAGTGCTCCAAATCATTAGCCTGGGGTGGCCCCTGATACGCGATAGGCGTTGCAGGCTTTCGCTTGTTAGTAAGTGTTTACTTTTAGCATGAGGCCCTTTAAAAAAGGTTACACCTTAACTAAATACCTGGCCGTCCATCAACTTGCGGGCGCTCAACACCATGGCGACCTGGCTGACCTGCTGCTCGGCATCTCGGGTTAAAACCACTTGGGTGCTGCCACTTGGATGTTCGATGGCAATCTGATCACCCTGCTCTTGGGCAAGTTCATGGGCAACCGAATCGACGATGGCGCAGGCTGTGGCAACCGAGACGGCCCCGAGCACGCCAATTGAAGCGTGGGCACGATGGGGAATAAAGGTTTGGGTGCGCACCGCCCCGCCAGCTTGGGCCGCGCTGATTAGTGTCATCTTTGGCACCGTCTTATCGGTTACATCGCCCAGATTCATCAGATAACCAGCCTGCAGGCGAATGGCTTCCAAGCGCGCTTTTAGACCACTGTTGGCATCCAGTTCGCTCCGGCCTTCAGCCCCGGTGAGGCCAAAATCTTTGGCGCGCAACAGGACACAGGGCATGCCATTGTCGATTAGGGTCACACGATGACCGTCGACCGTATCGAAGGCATTACCGGTGGGCAAGAGTGCCCCGCAGCTGGACCCGGCGGTGTCGGAAAAACTGATCAAGACCGGTGCACTGGAACCTGGCACCCCATCGAGTTGGGTATTGCCCTGATAATTCACCTGACCTTCAGGGGTTTGGACCTCTGCGATGGCAATCTGCCCGGTGTTTTCCATGTAGATGGTCAAGTGGGTCAGGCCATCGCCCGCTGTGACCAGACCACGTTCAATAGCGAAAGGCCCGACGCCGGCTAATATATTACCGCAGTTCTGAGCATCGCTTACCAAGGCCTGGTCCACATATACTTGCAAAAACAAATAGTCGATGTCGATACCGGGCCGATTCGAGCGCTGAATGACTGCAACCTTCGAGGTCAATGGGTCTGCGCCGCCCATGCCATCGATCTGGCGACGATCTGGCGAGCCCATAATGCGCAACAAGAACGCATCGCGCTGTGCCGGATCGGCTGGCAGATCTTGTGCTAAGAAGTAACCGCCTTTGGAAGTCCCGCCGCGCATCCACATGCAGGCGGTCGCATTACTCATAGATTAGACCCTTTGCGGCTAGACGCTCGCGCATCGAATAGATATCGAGCCCCAGCTCGCCGCTGGCCATCCGTTCGCGTTTGGCCGTCTCCTCACGCACCCGCTGCTGCGCCTTGACAAGGACGGCTGCGGCATCTTCGCGGCGGACCACACAAACACCATCATCATCGGCGACGATCACATCGCCTGGGTAGATATGTGCCCCGGCACAGACCACCGGCACGTTGACCGAACCCAGGGTCTCCTTAACGGTCCCTTGGGCAAACACCGAACGTGACCAGACCGGAAAACCCATCTCGGTCAGGTCGGCAATATCGCGTACCCCGGCGTCGATGATCAGGCCCACGCCACCGTGGGCCATCAACGACGTGGCCAGCAGGTCACCAAAGTAACCGGCATTGGACGGCGAAGTGGACGCCAGCACCAGCAAGTCGCCGGGCTGCACCTGTTCGATGGCGACGTGCACCATCCAGTTGTCTGCCGGCGGCGCCGAGATGGTCACGGCGGAACCGGCCAGCTTGGCACCGCGGTAAATCGGCCTCATATAGTCGGCCAATAGGCCAATCCGGCCCTGGGCCTCGTGCACGGTGGCCACGCCGCATTCGGCTAAGCCGGCGATGACCGCCGGATCGGCACGCAGAATATTCTGTACGACTTTATGCATAATTGCCTCCTCGGGTGGCCGCTCGGCAACCCGTCTGTTGTTAATTCACTAGGCCCAGGGCCAGGAATGGAAAGCCGATAATCAGTCCGAGGCGCACTATGTCTGATATAACGAAGGGCACGACGCCCTTGAAAATTTCGACGATACTGACATCCTCTGCGACCGATTTAATCACAAACACATTCATGCCAATCGGCGGCGTAATCAGCCCCAGCTCTACGGTGATCACCGTAATAATACCAAACCAGATCGGGTCGAACCCAGCCTGCATCGCCAGGGGGAAGACCACCGGCACGGTAAGCAGCAACATGGCAATGCTGTCCATGACCATACCGAGCACTATATAGAGGGTCAGGATACAGAGCAGAATCAGCGCCGGACTGAGATCCATGGATCCGACCAGTTCGACTAGGGCAAAGGACACCCGCGACACGGACAGAAAGTAGCCGAAGATATTGGCACCGATCACCATAAAGAAGATCAGTGTGGCCATAATCAGGGTTTCCTGTACCGCGTCAGTGAAATCCTGAAAGGATAAACCGCGGTACAAAGCAATCAACAGCGTACCAAAGGCGCCCACAGCGGCCGCTTCGGTGGGCGTAAAGATGCCACCATAAATACCACCGATAATCAGCGCGAAGACCAGACCGAAAGGCAAGACTCCCTTTAGGCCCATAATCTTTTGGCGCAGCGTGGTTGCTTCACCTGGCTGCGCCAGTTCAGGCTTAAGCCACACGGTGACCGCAATGGCCACCATATAGAGCAGCAAACCCAAGAGACCCGGCATCACCCCGGCGATAAACATATCGCCGACCGACTGCTCGGTCAGCAGGGCATAGAGCAGCAACGCGATCGAGGGCGGAATCATAATGCCTAGGGTGCCGCCGGCGGCCAAGGTGCCCGTGGCCAATGACGAGGCGTAGCCATTCTTTTTCATTTCCGGCAGTGCCACCTTGGCCATGCTGGCGGCGGTGGCCAAACTGGACCCGGAGATGGCAGAAAAGATGCCACAAGAGGTTACAGCGGCTAAAGCCATGCCACCGCGCCAGGCACCAAAGAGCGTTTTTGCGCCATTAAACAACTCGCTCGACATGCGCGCTTTAGAGGCGAACACCCCCATCAAAATAAACATCGGGATCGGACTAAAGCTGTAGTTGGTTAAGGTATCCATAGCACCGCTTTCAAGAATCGAAACGGCCGGACCAAAGGCCACCACCCAGCCAAACCCGATAAAACCGGTTAGTGCCATGGCCAGGGCAATGGGCATACGCAGCGCGATCGCTCCGAGCATACCGGCCATACAGAGCAGGCCTATCAATTGGGAACTCATACCACATCTCCATCACGTTGGTACCACAGCGAATAGGCCAGAGATAGACCGCGCAGGGCGAGCATGGCCATGCCAACGGCGGCCACGGTGTAGATCGAGCTCATCGGCACCAGCAAATCCTGGGTAGTTTCGCCGGTCAGCCGTGCGGCACTGGCTGAGTGCAACAATCGATAACACATCAGAGCACCAAAGATGCCAAAAAACAGGGTAAAAAAGGCTGCTATTCGGGCCTTGGTGGCCACCGATAAGCCTTCGGTAAAGAGCTCCACGACTACCTGGCCGCGGTCGAGGCAATAGGGCATGCTGAACACCATGGCGAATAACAGACCATAGCGCACCAATTCAAAACTGCCGGTAAAGGTCAGATCGACAGCCCCATCGGTCATACCAAAGAGGGTCCGAGTGCTGATATCGGCTAACACCGACACCATCATTGAAACCAGGCAGATACCACCCAGCACGTTTAAATAGAAGGATAATAGACGAACAGTAGCGATCAACTGACGCACAGTAAGACTCCTGTGATACTGAAAACCTGTCAGCGGCTAAATTAAAGCACTGCGCTGACAGGGTATTTGAGAACGATCTAGCGATCGTTCAGCTGGCTGGCCTTAGGCCTTACATTCACCGCTCAGTTCGATGGCGCGGTCGTAGACCTCACGACCGGGGATGCCACGGGATTCAAGATCGTCTAAGTAGGCTTTGCTGGCGCGTTCAACTGGACCTTTCCAGGCCGGGTTATTGGTGCCGCCTTCGATCTGAATGATTTCGTGACCGGCCGCTACGGCTTGAGCACGACCCTTCACATCAAGATCATCAAATACCATACCGGCCTTGACGGCCCAATCCATGCCGCTATTGGCATCAATCACTGCTTTGTTTTCAGCAGACAGGCTATCGTAGACGCTATTGTTCATGGTGACGATAAAGGTGAGCGTGTACATACCGCCAACTTCGGTATGGCTATCAGACAGTTCATTCAAGCGGAACGACAAGGCGCCTTCCCACGGCAAGGCGACACCATCGATCACACCGCGTTGCATAGCGGTGTAACTTTCCGGCGCGGCCATACCAACTGGCTGAGCACCCAGTTCTTCGAGGATACCGGCGACCACGGTGGTCGGACGGCGAATGCGTAGACCTTTCAGATCGCTTGGTTCCTTGATTGAAGCGCCCTTAACATGGAACAGACCGGCACCGTGGGTGAACATAAAGACGGGATGGGTATCGGTAAATTCACTGGCCAAGGTGCCCTCGTCAAATAGCTTCTGGACCACACAAGAACCCTGCTTGCCATTTTCAACGACGCCCGGCAATTCAACGACCTGGGTCAGCGGAAAACGGTTTGCGGTGTAGCCCAGTACCGTTGCAGTCACGTCCATGATGCGATTCTTAACCGCATCGTATTGAGCCGGTGGCGCGGCCAACGTGCCGCTCGGATAAACCTCAACCTTGATGCGGCCTTTGGATTCCAGCTCGATAGTTTTCGCCCAAACATCCATCAATTGAGTATGGGGACCGGCGACTGCGGGCCACAAATGTCCGACACGCAAGGTCACATCAGCGGCCTGGACGGCGATACTAGCGCCGCTCAGAGCGCAAACTAATAGGGTGGTTGAAAACAGCTTCTTCATCGTGAGTACCTCATAATTTTTGTTATAGCACCCTAATATAAGAGTGATTTTAGGCTTTCCAGACCGATAGACCTTACGCGCCAGAACTCTGGACGCCGTGTGGGGCGGCTAGGATCTCGATTTAAGTGAACTCCTCGAATGGCCGGTTTAAACCCGGCCTTTATTCACCTATTAAGTATCTGTGCTCCCAGACCGCAATACCATTCATATTTTCTTTACAAGGTATTAGTTTATGTTATAAGTTTATTTTATTGCAGACTTCAAACAGGGGCGTCATGAAAATAATTTCTTTGAATTTCAGGCACTTACGGGCTTTCAAAGAAACCGCCCAATTGCATAGCGTCAAGGCGGCTGCAGAAAACATCTTCCTCACCCAGTCGGCCGTGACTCAGGCCATCGCCCGGCTGGAGACCTACCTCGGCATGCCACTTTTTTTACGCCGCCATAACGGTATGTTTCTGACCGACGCCGGTGACCTGTATCTAATCCGCGTGACCCGCGCGCTGAACTATTTAAAACAGGGCGTGCGCGAAGCGTTACGCAGTGGCGAACGGATCCATCCGCAGGCGCGCTCGAAAATCGCCATCGAAGACCAGCTCTCACACGTCCAAGTACGGACCCTGCTCGCCTTACTGCAGACCACCAGCTACAGCACCGCGGCGCGCCACCTAGGCGTGTCACAGCCGTCAGTGTATCGCGCCGCCGGCGACCTGGAAGATCTACTCAACCTCAGGCTGTTTGAAAAAACCAGTATTGGCATCTCACTGACCAAGGCGGCGCGGCGCCTCACCCGTTTTGCCCAGTTAGCACTGCGTGAGCTGGATTTGGCTCAATATGAGCTAGGTGAATTGAACGGTACCGACACCACCAAGATCACCGTCGGATCCATGCCGCTGGCACGCACCTATATATTGCCTGCGGCGATCAACCGACTGGCACAACTGAAGCCCGAAATCCGCATTGAGATTGTCGAAGGCCACTATGACGATCAACTTCAGCGACTGTTACGCGGTGAACTCGATCTATTAATCGGCGCGCTGCGCATACCCCTACCGAGTACCGACATCGAGCAGGAAACGCTATTTTTAACGCCCCTGTCGATTGTTGGCCGAGCCCAACACCCCTTGACGCAAAGTACTCAACCGAGCCTGGCCGAGTTAGGCCAGTATGGCTGGGTCGTACCGCGCCAGGGTACGCCGGCACGCGCCATGTTCGATCAACTCATTGCCGCCCAACAACCAGCTGTGTACAAGGGGCTGATCGAATGCAGCTCGCAAATTGTGATTCGCCAACTGCTGCTAGACAGCAATCGATTAACCTTTATTTCCCGCCACCAAATTAAGCAAGAGGAGGAATTTGGGTTAATGACGGTCATCGATTTCGATTTGGCTAACACCGATCGGCCGATTGGCATTACCACCCGTAAAGACTGGCATCCAAGCACCACTCAGAAACTGTTTTTAGCAATAGTCCGCAATCTTAGCAGCGCCTTGACCGATAGCGAATCCTAGAGCCAAAAAAGCCCGCACGAGGCGGACTTTTGCTGGCTGCGAGCGGCTAAACTTTCGGCCCGGCCTGCACAATGGCATCGCTGACTTGGTATTTGGCGAAGTTCGCGTGAAACTCCTGGGCCAGCAGTTTGGCTCGCTCATCGAAGGCCGCTGGATCGGACCAAGTGAGTCTCGGATTGAGCAGTCCGCTGTCAACGCCCGGAACGGAAAGTGGAATATCCAGATTCAATTCCGCCACATGCTCGGTTGGGGCGTCTTGAAGCGCACCGCTGGTGATCGCCGAAATCAGCGCCCGAGTGGTCGGGATATCGAAGCGTTTGCCGACACCGAACGGTCCGCCGGTCCAGCCGGTATTGACCATATAGACGGCCGCGCCGCTAGCGACGATGCGCTTCATCAGCAGCTCGGCATATACGCCGGCCGGACGCGGAAAGAACGGTGCGCCGAAACAGGTCGAAAAGGTCGACTTGATCCCTGTGCCCATGCCCACTTCGGTTGAACCCACCAGCGCGGTGTAGCCGCTGAGGAAGTAATAGGCCGCCGCTTCTTTGGTCAGCTTGGAAACCGGTGGCAAGACGCCATTGAGATCGCAGGTTAAAAACACCACCGCGTTCGGCTCAGCCCCCTGGTTGGACAGCTGACGCTTGCCGATATGGCTGAGCGGATAGGCCGCACGGCCGTTCTGGCTCAAGGATACATCGGTGTAGTCCGGTACCCGCTGCTCGTCCAAAACGACGTTTTCCAGGATAGTGCCGAAGTGAATGGCGTCCCAGATCATCGGTTCGTTCTTTTGACTCAGATCGATGGTCTTGGCATAGCAGCCGCCTTCGATATTAAACACGATACCCGGACCCCAGCCGTGCTCGTCATCGCCAATCAAAAAGCGTTCTGGGTCCGCGCTAAGCGTGGTCTTGCCGGTGCCCGACAGGCCAAAGAACAGCGAGGTTTTGCCATCTTCGCCGACGTTGGCCGAACAATGCATGGGTAATACATCTTTGGCGGGTAAGAGAAAGTTTTGTACCGAAAACAACGACTTCTTCATTTCACCGGCGTACTGCAGGCCCGCGACCAACACTTTGCGCTGGGCGAAACAGACAATTACGACGCCATCGCTGTGCGTACCATCGCGTTCCGGATCGCAGACAAAACCCGGGACATTGAGTACTTCCCAAGCCGGCTTGTCGTTGCTGTTCCACTGCTCTGGGACAATAAAGAGATTGCGAGCAAAAATTTGATGCCAAGCCCGCTCGGTGGTAACGCGCAACGGCAGCATGTGTTCAGCGGCGGAACCCACTTCCAGGTGACCGACAAACTGCTCTTTGTCTGCCAGGTATTGCGTCACTCGGTGCCATAGGGCATCAAATTTGTTGACCGCAAAGGGCTGGTTGATGGGACCCCATTGCACCTGGTCACGGATCTCAGCATCGTCAACGATAAAGCGATCTTTAGGCGAACGACCGGTTCGCTCACCGGTTACGGCAACAAAGGCGCCATTGGCGGCAAATTGACCCTCTTCTTTGCGCACGGCAATTTCAAGCAACTTGGTGGTCGGTAAGTCAACGTGAACAAATTGTGTGTTGGCATTCATAATGATTCTCCATGATTGAGTAAACTATTACTGAGCCAGGCATTGGGTTTCCACAGCTATTGTTCGTTGATTTTTAACACGAATTCAGTAGGCGCAGTCTATAGGGTGGCGGCCATCCCTCATAACCAAAAATCGTCAATTAATTACTGACAAACCGCCTGGCAGTCCACCTCGCTGAAACAAAACTACATTAGCCGATACCCTCTAACAGCCACAGATGCTCGCTTGCATCCTGACAGTGCTTTAATTATAGACCGTTTATGAGCCTAAAAGACTGGCACTAATTGACTAGGATCAGATGCCGATACAGTCTTGAGCACCTTTGTTTATAAACTTATTGACAGTTATTCCTTAATAATAGTTCCCTTGCATGAACCCACTATAGAGTTCAACTTGTCATAAAAAAATTTCCACTTGGTATAAATCCATGTGGTGATATTACGAAATAAAGTACCGGTTTAACCCCAATTCAGTAACTTAATTACAGACTCATTTTTTTTCGAAATAATCACTATACTTATAAAATAGGGGCGGCGGATGCGCCCTATTAGACCTGCGCTGTGCGAATTGTCTGCGGCCTCCTGCAAAATTTAATTCGTTTTGACCTCCGAGCGCTGCGGCAACCAAGACAACCGCGCTGGCTAGAACCGATTAGCCTTGGTTTGACTGTGATCAGGGCAATCATCTGAGCGAGTGGTTAGGCTGTAACGCTTATTGACTTATTGAAATAGGGCAAGGGATATATGTCTGAACAATATTTAGAGTCGGGTCGGCCTCAGCTCCGGCCCAAGCCTGCACTGACCAACGGGCCAAAGAACGCCTTTCAACGGGCAGTGCACCAATTGACAAGTCGCCTAGCCCAATTAACCCCCAGTCTAAATCAACTGATTCATATCTCGATCGACATACCCGCTATCGATCTGCTCGGATGGTTGGCCGACAACCCGCACCCGGAGCAATCCTATTGGCAAAATCGGGACAGTCAGTTTGCTCTGGCCGGCTTGGATCGGGCATTGGTGATTGAGGCCACCGAGTTCAGCCAGGTCGACCGAGTTATGGCCGACATCAAGACGGCACTTGAGCAGGCCAGTAGCATCGGAACGGGTGCCGTTTTTTTAGGCGGGATAGGCTTTGACAGCGGCATGACAGGGCCTTGGCAGGCTTTTAAGGCCGTCAGCTTTCAAGCACCACTGTGCTTTGTGCAGCAACGGCACGGTCAATTCGAGCTCGGCTTTAATCTCTACAGCGCGACGCGCAGCAGTTGGCACCAGCAGACCAAAAGGCTGACCCAACTGTTGGCCGGTCTGTGCTTCGATACCCCACCCAAACCGGTCGCAAAAAATGCCATTGTCCATCGTCAGGACAGCCTGAGTCTGGCGGCCTGGCGTGATCGGGTGGCGCAAACCCTCAGCGCGATTGCGAACGGCCAGATTCAAAAGGCCGTGTTGGCGCGCCGGGTCGACCTGCGCTTGGCCCATGCGGCCAACTTACCCGACCTCTTAAGCCGCTGGCGCGACCTCAACCCCGCCAGTTTCAGCTTCCTACTGAGTCAGTCCGGCACCCGCTTCTTGGGCTGTTCACCCGAACGGCTTTTTGTCCGCCGCCATCAACGGCTCGATACCGAGGCCATTGCCGGCACCCTGCCGCGCGGGCGCAATCGTGCCGACGACTTATTCTACGGTCGACAATTATTGACCGATCCAAAGCTGCGTCGCGAGCACCGGCTGGTGAGTGATTTTATCGGCCAGCAGCTGGCGCCCTTCTGTACCGAGATCGATACCGAGCATAAAGCCCATGTTCTTAAATTGTCGGCGATTCAACACCTTTGTCAGCCGATTCAGGCCAACCTACAGCCTGGCGTGGCCAATCACCAACTGGTGCAGGCCTTGCATCCAACCCCGGCGGTATGCGGTTATCCACGTCAGGCAGCCAAAGACCTGATCGATCGATTGGAACCGGTTGAACGCGGCTGGTATAGCGGCGCGGTGGGGGTTGTATCGGACGCTGGGGCAGAATTTGCTGTCGCCATTCGCTCGGCCCTGTGCCGTGACAATCGGCTCTTTTGCTACTCCGGGGTCGGCATCGTCGACGGCTCGGTTGCCGAACAGGAGTGGTACGAACTCGAGTCCAAGCTGCAGACGCTGCTGGAGCTAATCGAGCAATGAGTCGACCACTGCGCACGCTCAACCAGGTCTGGAGCCAGCTAATTCTGAGTCGGCTCTATGCCCGTGGCGTACGCCAGGTGTGTCTGGCACCGGGCTCGCGCAGTGCACCACTGGTGCTGGCCCTGGTTGAACTGACTCAGGCGCATCCAGATCTGGTTGTGCACTCGCATTTCGATGAACGCGGCCTGGGCTTCTTCGCGCTCGGTCTAAGTAAAGCCCTTACCCAACCGGTGGCCATCCTGACCACTTCAGGCACGGCGGTGGCCAATTTACTGCCCGCCGTGGTCGAGGCCCGGCACTGCCATACAGCACTGATTGTGATCAGTGCTGATCGCCCCGATGAGCTGCTCGGGTGCGGCGCCAATCAGGCCATCGACCAACGCCAGCTGTTTGGCAGCCAGGTGCTCGAGCAACTGTCGCTGCCAACCCCTGATGCCGATAGCGCTTTTGAGCATTGGCTACCCGCCTTGGATCGGTTGTTGAATCAAGCGGGCCCGGTGCATCTAAACTGCCCGTTTCGTGCGCCGCTGTATCCGAGCGAGGCACCGCAAGACTGCGTCATGGCTTTACCGGCCTTACCGGCCTTTACGCTCAGCAGATCCATGCCGCGCAGGGCCCAAGCCGACGTGGACTTGGCGACGCCCCACCAAACCCTGATTGTCGCCGGTCGGCTCAGTCCAAGTGAGGCGGCCCGCTTGCTGGAATATTGCCAACATTATCGGCTACCGATCCTGGCCGATCTAAACAGTCAGCTTCGCCTGCACCCGTCCGAGTGGGTTATTCACTATGCCGATCTGCTATTGAATAACGCGCATTTCGTGCAAACGCTAAACCGATTCGAGCGGGTCATTCAATTCTCCGGCCAGCTCATCAGTAAGCGCCTATTGGCCTGGCTCGGAACCTTTAACGGCGAGCATCTCATAGTCGATGGCCAGCGCGACTATCTCGATCCCAACCACCGGGCCCAGCAGCGGCAGCAGAGCTTACCCGACTTCCTGCGCGAGTTGGCCGCACTGCCACTCGGCTGGCCACCGTGTGCAGAAGTCGTGGCGGCCCTGCAGAGCTGGAATAAACGTGCCGCGGCGCAGCTGCCGGCTCTGATCGGCAGTGAGCTGAGCGAAATCAGCGCGGTGACCCGACTGGTGCAACAACTGCCCGCCACTTGTCGGCTGTTCGCCGGCAACAGTCTGAGTATCCGCTTGCTCGATATGTATGCCGAGCCGGCGCTCGCCTACCCGGTGTTCAGCAACAGGGGGGCCAGTGGTATCGACGGTCTAGTGGCCACGGCCGCTGGCGTCGCTGCGACCGCGGTCGAGCCGCTGGTCTTGGTAATCGGCGATACCTCGACGCTCTATGACCTAAATAGTCTGGCCCTGGTGAACCGAGTTGCAGCCCGAACCGGCCAGGCCATTCTGGTGTTGGTGTTAAACAACAATGGCGGTGCCATCTTTAACCTGCTGCCGGCGGCCCAATTGGGCGCGCTTCATCGAGACTTTTTTCAATGTCCACACGATCTCGACTTTGCCGCGGCGGCGGCCCAGTTTCATCTGGCCTATGCTCGCCCGACGAACTTAAGCGAATTGGACGAACAGATCGATCGGGCGATGCATCCGGGCACCGCGACCCTGCTCGAAATATCGGTCCCGGCCGCGCAAAGTACGGAACAGATTCGTCAGATCAATCGGCACTTCGCGCAACTCACGGCGGGGGGGGCTTAGATGAGTGTGCGGGGTGCAACTTCCAAGCCGACCTTGGTCTTTATTCACGGCTTCCTCGGCCGCCCCGCTGACTGGCATAGGGTGGTCGAGCAACTGTCGGAGCGCTATCAATGTCTGTTGCTGACGGTGCCCGATCGAGACGAACAGGGTCAACCCTTAGGCGATTGGCAAGGCCTGCTTCGGGCCTGTGAGCACCACTGGACCGCCCTGCTACCGCACCGCTTTACCCTGATCGGCTATTCGCTCGGCGGTCGTATTGCTTTGGCGCTGAGCCAGACCTGGCTAACCCGGTTGGAGGCCCTGGTGCTGGAAAGCGTCCATCCGGGTCTCAGTACCGCTTCGGCCCGCCACCAGCGTCGGCAGCACGACCGCCAATGGTCCGACGCTTTGCGCACCAAACCGCTCGCCCAGACGCTGGATCGCTGGTACCGGCAAGCGGTTTTCGCCCACCTCAGTGAGTCAGAGCGGGCTGAGCTAATCGATTTACGCTCAGCACAGCAGCCCGATCGGTTGGCCGATCTGCTGAGCGCCGCCAGCTTGGCAGGCCAACCCGATTACTGGACCCAGGCGGCGCAACTGCCTCGGCCACTGCTCTATATCAGTGGTGCCCAAGATGCCAAATACGGCGCCCTGGCCCAACAGCTGGCAGCCCGGCGCGCCAATTTAATCTGGCAGCAGATGCCCAATAGTGGTCATAACTGCCATCACCAATCGCCCCAGGTCTATGCCGACTTTCTCAGCTCTTTCTTAACGCAGGTACTCCATGACTAAAACAGATTCGTCTCTTAGCACCATTAAGCCCGGCGCCGCCTGGCAGGATTGTTCGGCCGACTTTAACGATATTTATTTTCATCGGACCGACGGCATCGCCAAGATCACCATCAACCGACCCGAGGTCCGCAATGCCTTTCGGCCCCAAACTGTTCAGGAGATGATCCAGGCCCTGCATCTGGCGCGCTATGATGAGTCGGTCGGGGTAATTCTATTGACCGGCCAGGGCGATCTGGCGTTCTGTTCCGGCGGCGATCAACGGGTGCGCGGTGATGCCGGCTATGCCGATGACAGCGGCGTCTTTCACCTCAATGTGCTCGACCTGCAACGCATGATCCGTTCGTGCCCCAAGCCGGTTATCGCCATGGTGGCCGGCTTTGCCATCGGCGGTGGCCATGTCCTGCATCTAGTATGCGACCTGACCATTGCCGCCGATAACGCCCGCTTTGGTCAGACCGGGCCGAAGGTCGGCTCGTTCGATGGCGGCTTTGGCGCCAGCTATATGGCCAGTGTGGTCGGGCAAAAAAAAGCACGCGAAATTTGGCTCCTGTGTCGCCAGTACGACGCTCAGGAAGCTGCGACCATGGGCCTGGTCAATAAGGTCGTACCATTGGTCGAGCTCGAACGCGAGTCGGTCAGCTGGTGTCGCCAAATCCTGCAGCATTCGCCCATGGCGCTGCGCACACTAAAATCGGCCTTTAATGCCGGTATCGATGGTCAGGCCGGCATTCAAGAGCTGGCCGGTAATGCCACCATGCTGTTCTATATGACCGAAGAGGGCCAGGAAGGCCGGGACGCCTATCTGCAAAAACGGGACCCGGATTTCAGTAAATTTAAACGCCGTCCATAACGCCCAATACTCCCTATACTAGAGAGGCCACGACCGATGCAGTCACTTGCCCTATGGCACTACCGGCGTCCATTCCGGGCGCCGATGCCGCTGCGATCTCGCCGACAGGCTCTGCTCTTGCCGGCACGCGACGGATTGCTCCTGGCATGGCGGGTCGCAGATCGACAGCTTTGGACCGAGGTCGCGCCGCTACCACTGTTTAGCCAGGAGTCGCTGGCCGACGCTCAAGCTGCTCTATTAGCTCTGATGCGCAGCGCAGACATCCTAGATGTCGGCCAACTGGCCCTGCGCTACCCAGACCATGCAACGGGTCTGCCGGCCTCGGTACGGTATGGCCTCGAAACCGGGCTGGCCTGGCTCAGCACGCCCACAACCCAACCCAAGGACAAGTTCGAGTTCAGCCCCCAACTCTGTGGCTTGGCCTTACCCGGCACGGCACAAACCTCGGCCTTTCGGGTGGTCAAACAGAAGATAGACGGGGTCGATTTTAACCAGGACTGCCAACGCCTGATCACCGCTGTGGCCCAATTGAGTCCCGGCCAGCGACTGCGTATCGACTGCAATCGAAGCTGGTCCTTGGCGCAAGCAATTCAGGCTCTGTCGCCCCTGCCCGTGGCCCAGATCGACTATGTGGAGGAGCCCTTAGAGGCGATGAGCCTGCGCCAATGCCGAGCGCTGCACCGGGCCACCGGCCTGCCCTTGGCGCTCGATGAGAGTTTGCGGGTGGCCAAGGGTGACCTAACCGGCAGCGCACTCGACCGACTCAGCCCCGAGCAATTGTGCGCCTGCGGCGTCCGCGCGCTGGTAATTAAACCCATGTTAACCGGCTTTAGGACCACCCAGGCGCTGCTCGAACTGTGCACGCGGCGGCCGTTACAGGCTGTTTTAAGTTCGGCCTTTGAGAGCTCGGTGGCGCTTAACCACTACTGGCAACTGGCCCGGCTATACCGTCTGAGCGCGGCCCAAGGTTTGGCCACGGCGTGTTTCTTTGCCGACGCAGAGCCGGATCCGCTCGGCACCTTAGTGTTACCGCCGGGCCTCACCCATGTGGCGGATTTGTTTTGACCTCAGTGCAGTGCCTACTCAGTGAAGCAGCCCGACTCTGGCCCGAGGCCCCGGCCCTGATCGATGCCGGCGCGTCTCATTCACTCAGTTTTCGAGCCCTGGATGAACGTGTGCAGGCGCTCTGCGATCGACTCGCGTGGCCGGGCTTGAATCAGGCGATCGATCCGCACGCCGCTCAGAATCGCCTGGTACTACTCGAGTGTCACACCCGCGTATCCGATCTGGTAGTGATTTTGGCCCTTATCCGCGCCGGTTGGATCTGTGTGCCGACCAGCTTTCGCCATACCGACCGGCAATTGCAGACGCTGGTGCGCACATTGCGCCCGGCTCTGCTGGTGAGCGAGCGACCGCTGGCGGTTGGCTGTCGGCTCTGCCACCCTGTGGCGCTGGAACAGGGTCCGGCCCTAGGCCGGGCAGCGAACCAGCATACCTTCGACGCCGACCAACCGGTCACCGGATTCTTCACCTCGGGCAGCAACGGCACGCCCAAACTGGCGTTACACAGCTACTCGGCCCATCGGGCCAGCGCCGCGGCGAGCCGCCAACGCCTGCCACTTCGACCCGGTGATCGCAATCTGATGAGTTTGCCACTGTTTCATATCGGCGGCCTGGCACCGGTGTTTCGCAATCTATTGGCCGGCAGCACAATGGTCTTCGGGGGCCGCGCCGATGACGCCAGTTTTTTACACCAACAGCAGATCAGTCATCTGTCCTTTGTCAGCGCTCAACTGCGTGCCCTGATAGCGCAAAAACCACAGGGGTTACGCATACCCTATGCCCTAGTCGGCGGCGGACCCATCGATCCGGCGCTGCTTGAATCGGCGCAGCGCGCCGGCATCGAAGGCTGGCAAAGCTATGGTCTCACCGAGATGTCGAGTCAGGTCGCCACCGGCAGTCCCGCGGGTTATTGGCAGGTGTTGCCCGGCAATGAACTGCGTCTCGATGCCGACGGTGCCATCCTAGTGCGTGGCGCCACGAGCTTTCTCGGCTATTGGCGCAATGGCCGCTTGGACCGAAGCTGTTTTTTGCCTAGCGGCTGGTTTGCCACCAAAGACCTCGGCACTTGGCACGACGCTGTACTGTCGATTCATGGCCGTTTGGATAACCTCTTTATCAGCGGCGGCGAAAATATTCAGCCGGAAGAAATTGAGCTTGAACTGCTCCGCCATCCGGCGGTCGAACGGGTACTGGTGTGTTCGGTGGCCGACGTTAAATTTGGTCGTCGGCCGATCGCACTGGTCGAGTTGCACAGCGGCAGCCGCGTTTCCAGCAGCGAATTAAACCGATGGTTGGCGGCCAACTTACCGCGCTTTAAATTGCCGCAACAGTGGTGGCAGCTCCCTAATCGACCGGAATTTACCGGCACTGGCTTGAAAATAAACCGCACTGCGGTACAAACTTGGGTCGACCAACAGGCACATCGATTGACACCCTTGGCCTAAGCTAACGGGCCTTATATTCTGCCAGAAACGGCCATTGTTCGAGGCAAAAAAAAGCGCCCAGTTGGCGCTTTACGAATTAGTAAAAAATAAAAATATAAAACATAACAGTACAGCCGCTCGACTACAGCGGGCGAGATCCGTAACGGTTTTCTGGCTTGCGCGGTGGATCGGCACGATGACCTTGTTTGACTTCGGTGACGGCGCCGCCGAGTTGCAAATAGGCGCTTATTTCATCGGCCATTTGCTGACGGATCATATCGTTGTATTCTGGGGTGCGGGCCAACTCTTCGGTGGTGATCGGTCCATCGGTGGTTTTTTTCTGTGCGGTCATATTTCTAACTCCCTAATGCGTCAAACGGTTTCGGTACGACTGTTTCTGAATTCGAACCAAAACTATAGCCGGGCTTGGGCAATTCTCCAGTAGTGCCACACACTATTTATCAGGAGCGACGCGGCTGTGACCCTCGAGCAACCGTCTAAGCACCATAGCATGGCGGCGGCTGACCCGGAGCGGATCGCATACAGATTCGACCGTCAGCCAAAATCCACCCTTTATATCCCGGGTTAATTTTACGACGCGCGGTCGATACACCAGGGTATTACGATGCACCCGAATCAATTGATCGGGAAAACGTTGTTCAAGGGAATTTAAACTCTCATCCACAATCCGCTCGCCTCGACGACTAAAGAGCGAGACATACTTCTGCTCGGCGCGAAAATAATAGACCTCGGTCAAAGGCAGACGTTCCATTTCTCGTCCGGTCTGGACGGCAATACTGGGCACCTGCTCCTGGTCCGTCAAGGCGAGCAGGTGGGCTCGATTGAGTTGGCGGCAATCGTCTAGGGCGTCGACCAACATCTGCCGTTGTATCGGCTTAAGCAGGTAGGCCTGCGCCTTAACCTGAAAGGCCGCCAAGGCGTAGTCGTCGTAGGCGGTGCAAAAGATAATGGCTGGCGGCTCGGGCAGAATCTTAAGCTGTTCCGCCACCTCCAAACCACTCTGGCCGGGCATGCGCATATCCAAGAGCACCACATCGAAGGTTTGGGCCTGCAATTTTTGCAGCGCGTCGAAGCCATTGTGAGCCACGGCCGTTCCGGTGACCTGGTCCAAGTCCTGCAAAAACCGTATCAGCCGATCGCGCGCGAGCGGTTCATCATCCACTACCAGTACCTGCATGGGCTCTTTCCTCCGGGGTTCGCGTCAGGGTTTGGGTAAGGTCAGGGTCACCCGATATTGGTCTTGCGTGCGTTCGATGCGACAGCGCGCACGATCGCCATAGAGCACCCCGAGCCGACGTTGCACATTGTCCAAGCCAACACCATGCCCAACATGACCGGAGCCGTCCGCGCCGATCGCATTGGTCACGCTCAGGGTGGTGACTCGCGGCGTTTGCAGCACCGCGATGTGAATCTGCCCACCGGCCGCCTGTGCCGCCACGCCATGCACTACGGCATTTTCAACCAGCGGTTGCAGGCATAGGACCGGCACCGGCCAGTCCGGATCGTGCACCGATTCCTGCCAAAGCACGCTGAGCCGATCGGTCAAACGCCATTGTTCCAGTTGCAGGTAACCGCGCACCAGCTCGAGCTCTTGCGCCAATGGGCTGAAGCTGGAGGTGGTTTTCAGGTTGGCGCGGAACAACGCCGATAAATTTTCGACCGCCTGTTCCGCCGCAACGGGTCGAGTCACCACCAGCTCGGCAATAGTATTGAGACTGTTAAATAAAAAATGCGGCTTAATGCGCGCCTGCAGCGCATCCATCTGCGAGCTGATCTCGGCCTGGCTTTGATCGATCACGCGCTGCTGCAACTGAAAAAACCGCAAGACCATGGCCGAGACGATACCAATGGCCAGACTCTGTTGCGCGACACCGGCCCAGTTCCACGCGGCAGCATCGACCTGCCGCTGACTAACCAGCAACACCGCCAAACCAATCAACTGCACCGTCGCAAAACAAACCAGCCAGCCGGTGCGCAAGGACCAATAGGGCAACAACGCCCGCAACCGGCACAGGGCGGCGGCGCTGAGCAGAACAATCCACTGCACCGCCAAACTTCGATAGCCCAGCTCGGCCCAGCGAAAGGACTGCCCGGCCAATTCCCACGCCACGACGCAGAGTTCGGACACTAGGACCAAGAAGAACAGCGCCGAACTGGTACAGATGTCCGGAAACACCAAGCGTTGATGGCCTGCGCCCTGCTCTGCCCTAGTCACGCGTTGCGCCTATATCGCTGCATTATGCTCTGTCCCTGGAGTGTTTGAGCCGGGCTAAACGGCTGCGCCAGCGGCTAAATGCTGTCTTGCAGCATTTTCGGGTGATGTTTAACGCCATTTCTTTATAATAGACCATTCTTCTAAACCGCTTGGACCAATTCATGAATCAAACTAACTCGTCCTGGGGTGGCCGTTTTGCTGAAGCCACCGATGCTTTTGTCGCTGAATTTACCGCGTCCATCGGTTTTGACCAACGCCTATACCGGCACGATATACAGGGATCCATAGCGCACGCCACAATGCTGGCCGAATGCGCAGTACTCACCGTCGCCGAGAAGGACACCATTGTTCAGGGCCTATTGGCCGTGCAGGCCGATATAGAGGCCGGCACCCTGGTTTGGTCGGTCGCGCTGGAAGATGTGCATATGAATATTGAAGCCGCCCTAACTGACAAGATCGGTACCGTTGGCAAGAAGCTGCATACCGGTCGATCGCGTAATGATCAGATCGCAACCGATATCCGCCTGTATCTGCGTGATGCCATCGATCACCTCAATGGCGAATTGACCCGTCTGCAGCATGCATTGATCGACCTGGCGGGCGCCGAAGCCGACACCATTATGCCCGGCTTTACTCACTTGCAAACGGCTCAACCGGTTACCTTCGGGCATCATCTGCTGGCCTGGAACGAGATGTTGCAGCGTGACTATGAACGGATGATCGATTGCCGCAAACGCGTCAATATCCTTCCGCTCGGTGCCGCGGCCTTGGCCGGCACCACCTATCCAATCGATCGTGCGCGCACGGCCGAACTGCTCGGTTTCGACCGCGCCAGCGAGAACTCTCTCGATTCGGTCTCGGATCGAGACTTTGCGATCGAGTTTAACCATGATGGCGCGCTGATTATGATGCATCTGTCACGCATGTCGGAAGAGCTGGTGCTTTGGGCCTCGGCCCAGTTCAACTTTATCGATCTGCCCGATCGCTTCTGTACCGGCTCGTCGATCATGCCGCAAAAGAAGAATCCGGATGTACCCGAATTGGTGCGCGGCAAAACCGGCCGCGTCTATGGCAACCTGTTTAGCCTGCTGACCTTGATGAAGTCGCAACCCCTGGCGTACAACAAGGATAACCAGGAAGATAAGGAACCCATCTTCGATACCATCGATACAGTAGCCGGTTGCCTGCGCGCTTTCGCCGATATGATCCCGCATATCGAAGCCCAACGTGAGCAGATGCATACCGCCGCGGCCGGTGGCTATTCCACCGCGACCGATCTGGCCGATTATCTGGTCAAGCGCGGCCTGCCGTTTCGCGACGCCCATGAGGTGGTCGGCGCGTCGGTAGCATTTGGCATCGTCGAACGTAAGGACTTATCGGAGTTGAGCCTGGAGCAACTACAGCAGTTCTCAAGCCTGATCGAGGCGGATGTCTTTGAGGTACTCACGGTGGAAGGTTCGGTCGCGGCACGCGATCATTTCGGCGGCACTGCGCCCAATCAGGTGCGCGCCGCCTGCCTGCGCGCGCAAGTCTTTTTAGCCCAGAGATAGAACTCAAGCGCCCGGGCAGTCACGCTGGGTCTTGCCCTGGAACTGACCGGTACGGCTTTTACTTCGTGCAGCCGAGCCGGTCACTCCACGCAGAACACACCGGTGTCGTCGTGTACCGAATGACCTAGGGCAAGGCCGGCCATCGACATCAACTCCTCGAGCGTTTCGCCATGATCGGGGCACTGCACCACACCGATCTGCCCTTCCGCCGCTACCGTCTGATCCCGAGCACGCAAGGGCTGTTCGATCATTTGCCGCAATTGGCCGGCAAAATCGCGCAGCGTCGACAATGAATTCATCAGCTGTACGAAAAGCAGAAACTGATCGTGGCTGACCCGCATAAGCAGATCGTCGGGCCGAACCCGATTGCGCAAGCGCTGACCGATCACCTTCAATATTTCCTCATCCATGCCATAGCCGGTGCTGTTGTTCACCGCGTCGAGATTGGTAATGCGTAACAGCAGGCAGCTGAAGGCGCCAGCGCGACGCCAACGCGTAAAGTGCTCCGGCAAGCTGGTTCGATTAGGCAACCCGGTGAGATCATCGTGGTCGGCCAGATGCGCAATTAGCTTGCGAACATCATCGAGCTCTTGCTGCTGCTTAGTCAAGGCCCCGCGCAGCTCATGCCGACCGCGCACATTTAACAGATTGGCCAAGGCGATACCGATGACCGGGGCAATATACTCCAGTAGGCTGAGCGCTCGGGCGTCGAAGACATTGGCTCGGCGAGATTGTAGGCTGAGCAGGCCGATCACCCGGTTTTCGCATTTTAGCGGCGTAAAGGACGCCGACCGAACTGGGACCGGTGACTCGGCGGGCACTAGTGCTTCGCCCTGGACTCGGTCATTGTGAAACAGGATCCGGCCTTGCTGCACGGCCCGGACCGACCAAGAGCAGTCCTCGGTCAGCAATAAGCTGCTCGGGGGCAGACATTGATCTGCGTCCAGTAAGCAGTCGAATACCAGTTGCTCGTGCTCAACCTCGGCAATGCCGATCACCTCGGCATCGATCCAACCCACCAACTGTTCGCGCAGACGGCGCGCTAAGGCATTTGGGTCGAGCGCGGCATTGACCGCCATGGCAATACGATTCACCGCCTGCAGCAGGGCGTTGCTTTCGGCCAAGATTTGATTATTTTTGGTGGTTTGCGCCACCTGACTGCGCAATGACTGGTGCATCGCTTCGGCCTGGAAGCGTGCCCACTGCAAGTTAACTTCACTGTCGCGCATCTGTTTGGCCATTTTTTCGGCCGCTTGGAAATGGCTCGACGCTAAAGCGTGGCTACGGTGGCTAACATAAAAATTGGCCAGGGTGGAATGAATCTGACGTTTGAGCGACAAGGGTGCCGGGGCTTCCGCTACCAATAGGTTTAACCAATGGATACCGCGCTTGGGTTGGTCGGACTGCAAAAAATCCAAGCTCGCCTCGAAGGCTAAAAAATAGCTGTCGACATTGTCACGGTCAGCATCTTCCCAGAGGGCGCTAAGCTGGCTTTCGCCGGTCTTAAAGCGCTTATATTTGGCGGTATAGCGCGCTTGATAGTAATCCAGTGTTAAGGCGGGGAAATGGCCGCCTAGCGCCAAAATCGTTTCTCGGCAACCCTGCAGTTGAGAGCGCACCTGGCTATGCTCACCGCGATAAAATGCCAAGCGCAACACCAGCAGTTGAATTTCAACACTGTCGTCGTTCGCCAGATCAAACAGGCTCTGCAGCTTGAGCAGTTCCTGTTCCGCGTCAGACCAATAACCTAGGTTCATAAGGGCGCGGGTCAGCGCAATGCGGATAGCCACCGACCAGGGCGCGGGCAATTCATAACGCACGATCCAAGATAGGGCCTTATGATATTGCGCAATAGCCAGCGAGTATTCCCCGATGCGGCCATAGACCGTGCCCAAACCGTAATAGCCATGGGCTAGGTGCTCGGAATCCTTGGCATCCGCAAAGAGACTGATGGCTCGATAAAAGGCCTCAACCGCTGGGTCGCTCCTGTTTTGTAGGCAACAGGCCCAGCCCAAGAGCAGATTGGCCAAGGCCAGGGCACCAATCCAGCCGTTGCGTTGCGCCCGCACCAAGGCCTTTTGGCCCAGAGAATACGCCTTGGCCGGGTTGGCTCTTACGCACAGAAGTGCCGCTTCGAGCTCGCGTTGAATACCCTCTTGGTTCATACGGTCACCACCGGGTCAGTACCACTGGTCAGATAATGCATTGCCTGCCAATGGGTCATGCGATACGGCAGGTATCGCCAGACTGTCAAAATAATTCAAATTGACCATTCATTCACGGGGTTGAGCTGGAGCGTATAACGGATGGCCAGGCTGCTATCAGTCTAGTTAATAAATAGCGCCTTTGCCGAGTCCGTAAGCGCTTTTATCCAGACATAAAAAAACGCGGCAAAGCCGCGTATAAAAGCCTACAACAGACGTAAACAGGACTAGGGCTCAGCTTACGCTGACCGACTCATCGCTCTACAGGCCGGCATTCCCTCAACAACCCAGGATTACAGAATTCGGGCTTCGGTGACCGAGTCAAAGAAGACCGCCTTCTCCATATTAAACAAAACATCCATCATTTCGCCGGGACGCTTGGCCTCTGCTGGGTGGACACGGCATTCGCATTCTTCGTCATTGATTCGAGTGAGCACTAGGGTATCGGCGCCGGTGGGTTCGGTTACCTCGACCTTTATCGCCACCTTGGTGACGAAGGCATTGCTCTCAACGTGCGGCATAACATGGGTCAGCTGCTCTGGGCGAATACCCAGGATAACTTCTTTGCCGACGTACTTGGCCAAGTTGGCCTGCGACGGTGGCGATGGCAACTTGTAGCGGTGACCTTCGGAAGTGACCACAACATGACACTGCTCGCCCTCTTGACCCACTTCACAGCGGATAAAGTTCATGGAGGGCGAACCCATAAAGCCGGCGACAAAGATATTGGCCGGTTCGTCATACACTTCTTGCGGCGTACCGAACTGTTGCACCTCGCCACCTTTCATAATGGCGATACGGTCGGCCAGTGTCATCGCCTCAATCTGATCGTGGGTCACGTACACAATGGTGGTACCTAAACGGTGGTGCAGCTTCTTAATCTCGGTGCGCATCTCGACGCGCAATTTGGCATCCAGGTTCGACAGCGGTTCGTCGAATAGGAACACCTGAGGTTGACGAGCCAAAGACCGACCCATCGCAACACGCTGGCGCTGACCGCCGGAGAGCTGGGACGGCTTCCGTTCGAGCAAATCGGTAATCTGCAACAACTTGGCAACCTTCTGCACGATCTCTTCAATCTCGACTTTGGGCATCTTACGAATTTCAAGACCGAAGGAGATGTTTTTGCGCACGTTCATATTCGGGTAGAGCGCGTAGCTTTGAAACACCATAGCAATATCACGATCTTTCGGGGCGGCATAGGTCATGTCGATGTCGCCCATCAAGATTTCACCGCTGCTGACTTCTTCCAGTCCAGCGATACAGTTGAGTAAGGTCGACTTACCGCAACCGGATGGTCCTACTAGGATGACAAACTCGCCATCCGGGATAACAAGGTTAATGCCTTTAAGAATGTGAGTCTGACCAAAGCTTTTTTGGACATTTTGAATCGTTAAACCAGCCATAAATCGAACTCCTAATTAACCTTTCACTGAACCGGCGGTGAGGCCGCGAACAAAATATTTACCAGCAACAACATAGACAAAGATGGTCGGCAAGGCAGCGATGATGGCACCCGCCATATCGATATTGTAACGTTTGTCACCTGTGGTTGAGTTGACCATATTGTTTAAGCCCACGGTAATGGGTTGCGAACTGGGATCGGAAAAAACCACGCCAAAGAGGAAGTCGTTCCAGATTTGGGTGAATTGCCAAATAATCGACACCACCAAGATGGGTGTTGAAATAGGCAAGATAATCCGATAAAAAATCATCCAAAAACCGGCACCATCAAGCTTGGCGGCCTTAATAAGCTCACCCGGTAAGTTGACGTAGTAGTTGCGAAAAAACAGGGTTGTAAAGGCGACCCCGTATACAACGTGGGTAAACACCAGGCCGGTGGTAGAGCCGCTTAAGCCCATTTTACCCAGGACAATCGAGTGCGGTAACAGAATGGCCTGGAACGGCAAGAAGCACCCGGCCAGCAACAGGGCAAAAAACAATTCACTGCCGCGAAATTTCCAGAAGCTGATCACATAGCCGTTTAGGGCACCAAAGAGCGTCGACAACAACACCGATGGGATCACCATGCGGATCGAATTCATAAAATAGGGCTGCAAACCCAATTCATCGCGCGCACCGATCTGCACCTGATTCCAAGCCGCATGCCAGGCGTCAAAGGAGAAACTCTTGGGCCATTCGATCAGTTGGCCGACCCGGATTTCGTCCATGCTGCGAAACGACGTTAGGATCATCAAGAACAGCGGGGCCAAATAATAAAGGGCGACGATAACCAGCACGGCATAGAGAATACTGCGTGCGGTAATATCTTTATAACGGGCGTCTTTTACTTTATTCATTGTTCTTTCGTCCTTAACTCAGAGTACAGGTACGGAATCAGTATGGCCGCCACGCCCATCAACATAATGACCGCCGATGCGGCACCCACCCCGAGCTGGGAGCGTTGAAAGGATATTTGGTACATAAAGATCGCCGGCACATCCGTCGCGGTACCGGGTCCACCGCCCGTTAGGGCCATTACCAGGTCAAAACTCTTTATCGCGATATGGGACAACATAATAAAAGCTGAGAAAAATACCGGCCGCATGGACGGAATAATAATCCGGGTATAGACCGAAAAGAGGTTCGCGCCGTCGAGTTGGGCGGCTTTGATAATAGAGGTATCGATGCCGCGCAGGCCGGCCAAGAAAATCGCCATAACGAAACCACTGGACTGCCAGACACCGGCTATCACCACGGTGTAGATGGCCATATCTGAGTCGACTATCCAGTCGAAGCTGAACGTTTCCCACCCCGCATCGCGCATAAATTTTTCGATGCCCACCGAAGGGTTTAAAATCCACTTCCAGATGGTACCGGTGACAATAAAGGACAATGCCATGGGGTATAGGTAGATGGTGCGTAGGGCACCCTCAGCACGAATATTTTGATCGAGCAGGATGGCAAAGACCAAACCGACTATCATACAGATAGCGATAAAGAGAATTCCGAACAAGGCTAGGTTGGTCAGTGCAACCATCCATCGTTCGTTTTGAAATAATTTGACGTATTGTGAGAAACCGGCAAAGTCATAGCTCGGTAACATACGCGACTTGGTGAAGGACAGTATGGTTGTCCAGATAATAAAGCCATAAATAAAGACTATGGTTACCGCTACGGTGGGCGAGAGCACCAGCTTGGGCAGCCAATAATCTATGCCTTTGGGTCGTTTGGATTGAGACATGCGATTTCCGTTTTGTTGATTGTCGTTGAAGGTCCGAATCAGCACTCAGTGCGTTGTCATCGGTGAACTGCCGTCAGTATAGTGCCTGCTTATCAGGAACGGCCACCGTCCAAACGCCTAACTGAATTGTTTAGACATGACAGAGGGTCGGTAAAGTTCTGAATACGGAACGAGGCGAACCCTCGTTCCAGAGTAAAGTGTCCCTAAAAGCCGGGACACTTCGGTAGCAGCTTACATGCTTGCTTTGATGGCATTAGCCAACTTAACAACTGCGTCATCAGCGCTCATGTCTGAGTTGAAGAAGTTAGTCACGACGTCACCCATTGCACCGGAAACCGCTGGGTAGGTTGCCATACCGTGGGCCATAGACGGGACCAGACCTTTGCCAGATTTAGACGTTGCTTTGAAGGTATCCATAGATGCCTGCGCACAGCTGTCGAATCCGCTCATGTCTTGATCAAGACGAACTGGGATAGAACCCTTGTTCATGTTGAAAACGTCTTGGAACTTAGGTGACAGAACCAATTCAGCCATTTTCATTTGCGCTTTTTGGTTTTCGGCATCACGTTGCTCAAACATCACCAACGAGTCGATGTTGAAGGTGTATTCACCCTCAGTACCTGGGAATGGCAAGCAGTAGTAATCTTTGCCTGGGACCTTGCCGGCTGCAGAGAATTCACCCTTAGCCCAGTCGCCCATAAACTGCATGGCGGCCTCGCCCTTGATTACCATACTGGTGGCCACGTTCCAATCACGTCCTGGCGCGCCTTTGTCGGTATAGGCTTTAACCTTACGGAACTCTTCAAACGACTCAATCATGGTCTTGCTTTGAATGGCGGCCATATCCAAGTTTACGAATGCTTTGTTAAAGAAATCAGCACCACCAACAGATAAGACAATGTCTTCAAAGGTCGTTAAATCCTGCCATGGCTGACCACCATGAGCGATTGGGATAATGCCGGCTTTTTCAAGCTTGGCGGATACAGCCCATAATTCTTTCATGCTGGTTGGCGGTGTCAGGCCATTGTCATCAAAGACTTTTTTGTTGGCCCACATCCAGTTCACACGGTGAACGTTCACAGGCGCGGCAACGTAAACACCGTTGTGCTTCATAACGTCAGAAACGACTGGCGGCAACACACCATCCCAGTTGTTGGCTTTGGCAACGTCAGTCAAATCGGCCAGAAAGCCCAGATCGCCCCATTCTTGAATGGCAGGACCCTTGATTTGAGCGGAACCCGGAGGATTGCCCGACACGGCACGCGAACGCAATACGGTCATTGCGCTATCACCACCGCCACCGGCGATGGCGGAGTCAACCCAGGTATGACCTGCGTCTTGGACCATTTCTTTCAAAACGGCTATTGATTTTGCTTCGCCACCGGAAGTCCACCAATGCAGAACTTCAACTTCGCCAGCCTGAGCTGCCGATACGATAGTGCCACCTAAGGCTAACGCTAGTAGTGTCTTTTTAAACATCTTTTACGCCCTTCTTTGTTGTTGTTGTCAACAGATTAAAATCTGATTTTAGAATTGCTTGGTCTATCCCGCGCTGCTACTTACCCTATCGAGCCGGTGACACGCACCGCCGGTTTGATGTGCAGTCTGGATGATTCAGACAGCGTTACTCTAGTCCGAAGCGTCTATGGAGTAACGTCTCCAAGAGCAACCTAATGTAACAAAGCTCAACATTAGCCTGACCATATTACAAAGGGGTGAACTGGGAGAGTGTTAACTGGGTCAAAAAAGCCAAGGGTTAGGCGCTTAAGGGGCCGGAAAATGGACTATTATTGTTCAAGGACGGGGCGGCAGGATCTCAACACCATATGTAACATCGGTGTTACAACAAAGTCACCAGCCAAGCACAGAGCGCGGTCAAACCCTCCACATCGCTCTGGCTAAAGTCGTCCAAGCGGTCGCTGTCGACATCCAATACGCCGATCACAACCCGATCTTTAATCAGCGGCACGACCACTTCGGAGCGCGACGCACTGCTGCAGGCAATATGGCCGGGAAAGGCATCGACATCCGGTACCCACTGGGCCTCGCCGGTTTGCCAGGCAACGCCGCAGACCCCCCGACCAAGGCCAATTCGGGTACAAGCGATGTCGCCTTGGAACGGCCCCAAGACCAATTCATCGCCATCGACCAGATAGAAGCCGACCCAGAAAAAACCAAAGGTCTGGCGTAACGCGGCCGCAACATTGGCCAGATTAGCGACCCTATTGGGCTCGCCCGCCGTCAAGGCTTGCAGCTGCGCCAGCAATTGCTGATAACGGCTGCGCCGATCGGCGCCGGTGTTGGTGAGCAGTTCTTCAGCCATCGGTCCGCCTAGGGATTGGTGTGCGGGCGCTGGGCCAGCTGTTTATAGATGCGTTGGGCCTGGTCGGTCATATTGCGCTGCTCAAAGAGCTCGGCCAATTTCAAACCAGACTGGCGATCCTGTTGTTGCCAACCCTGCTCCAACCAACTTTGTGCACTACCCCAGAGCTGTTGCTGCAAGTTTACCAGGCCTAGGGTACGGCAAAAAATCGGTCCGCAGGTCACTGGGGTATGATTCTCGAGCCAGCTCAGCTTGTCCAGATTGGCAATCTGCAAGTCGATCAGCAGGGCGCTGTGCTCACTCTGGCCGGGTCGTTCCAACAGGTTTTTCGCCCGTTTAAAAGCATTGGCATGCTGACCAATCGAGACCAAATAGCGGATCTCGGCGACCAAGATATCCGGCAGGTTTCGCTGGGCTTTGGCCAACGGCTTTAAAATTGTCACCAGTGCGGTTTCATCGCCCTGGGCTTGCTGCAGCGCCGCGGTTACCGTCTTGATCAACCAGTGTTCGCGAAGTTGTGGTTGGATGTGCGCCGCCTCATTGACACCGGTCAGCAGCGCGGCATAGTGCGCCTGCTCGTAGAGGGCTTGCCAAAAACGTTCCCGCAACCAAGATACCTGAGCCAGATCCGAATGCGCCTGTAATAAGGTAACAAAGGCTCCGTAGTCCTTGGCCTGCCAGCAGCGTTCGGCCTGCAAGGTCTGGGCAAAAAGCTTTAATTCCGGGTCATTGGCGACAAAGGCGGCATAGCGCTCGGGCCACTCGCCCTGTGTCAGGCCAATGGCCAAGGCGATGGCCTGCGGCAACCGGTCGGAGCCGCCGGCATTGGCGACGCGTTGCAAGGCGGTCAAGGCGCGATCATCGTCGCCATCGAGCCAGCTGGTGATGGCAATGGCGGTTTCCTTCTTAGCGGCCTTCTGATCGCGCCGCAATCGATAGCGACTGAGCATTCGCGTGGGCCCCAGTTTGCGCCATAGGGCCACCAGTCCAAGGAGCGCAATCAGCAGACTGATGATCAACGCCAGACCGCTCCAAAAGGTGGTTTCGATCAACCAACCGTGCCAAGCGACCATAATCACCCCGGCGTCTGCGATCATCATCTGCGCCAGCGCACCGCCCAGCAACAGCAGTATGGCCAAGACCACAACCCACCCCATCAGTCGAGTCATTGGGTGACCTCCACAACGGGTGCAGTCTGTTCCGACAGATACATTTCGATGGCCGCGCGACTGCCCTGGAGATCAGGCCATTGCGGATTCAACACCGCCGTTTGCATAGCGGTCAATTGCTGCTGCCAAACCTCGGTCGGGAATTGGCTGGCCATTTGCGCCAAGACGTCCCGCGTTTGACTCAGGGCAACATCGAACAGATCCTGATTCCGGGCCAGCAGCGCTAACTGACTCTGATCGATGAGCAGCAGCTGATGCTGACGCCAGCGTTCAAAGTCGTTCATCAGGGCTGGGGCTTGCATCGGAACATCAAGCCGCTGGATCACCACAATCTGTTTGAGACTGTGCCAGAAACCGGTCAGGGGTGTGTCATTGACAGGTAAAGCCTTTGGCAGACTGGGTTTGGGCACCCAACTGAGTGCTTTAATTTGGCCCGCAAGGGCATCGAGCGCAAAGTAGAGACCATTCACATCGGCCGACGCAACCGAGTCCAGGGCCAGCAGATCGATCGCCAATTGACGACGTAATGGCAACACCGCCGCCTGGTCTAGGGTCGATAGAATCTCGTCCGCCGAACGCAATAGACCGGTTGCGACCAGGGCCGATGCATCCAGCTGCAAGCGCTGCTGGGCCAAGCGGGTTAGAGTCAGGGCTTCCTCCAACGGCCAGCGATTTTCATTGCGATTGGCAACCCGATTCAGGCGCTGAGCCGAATCGATCACCAGGGTTTCCAACTTACTCACGGCCTGCTGCCAAGCCGCACTGGATTCCTGGTTGCCGACCTGCAGTTGTGCGATCTGCCGCTGGCTTTCTTCGAGGCGGGTTTCCAGGGACTGCTGTTGCAGCCCAAAGGCCGCTATGGCACGCTGATTTATTTGCCAAAAGCTGAAGCCGGCGGCGGCCACGGCAGCAACAACCGCCGTCACGAGCAGCAACCACGCTAGCCGGCGCAGTGCGGGTCTGCGGGCCGGATGCTCGGCCTTGCCGGCTACGGAGCCGCCTGCATTACTCGCTTTTTCAGCCCCAGCCGGCTGAGCGCTTTGGCCGGTATTTTTTGCGCCACCGACGCTCGCCTTCTCGCCTGAAGAGTCCTGCGTTGGCGCCCTGGTTGTATCTGCAGCCTTTGCGGGGCTCGGCGTCTGCAATTTATCCTGTTCGTGCTCAGTCATAACTCACCTGTGTTTAGGAACGGCGTTGCGCTGCGCAACGGACATCATTAACTGATAAAGCGCTTCCGGTGTAGCACCCTGGCCTGGCACTATCGTTTGCAAGCCTTCGCGCTGGGCCCACTGCACCAAACGCGGCGATGACAGCCACCATTGGCCGGGCCATGCGTGCCAGAAGGTCGGTGCAGAGGCCAATAATTGCTGGCCAAAATACTCTGAGCTGACCCAGATCGCATCGTGCTGCGGGGCCAGTTGAACCAATTTTGTCAATGCTTCCGGAATTAGCCCGCGTTGATACACGTCGATACTGTCGACTCGAGCGCCGCGTTGGGTCAAGGTATCGGCGTAGATTAACCGACCGCCCACACCCTTGACAATAAGCCAATTGTCATCGTTTTTCACTTGGCAAACGTCCAGCCTGAGCACGTCTTCGGCAGTATAGCCTCGTTCCGGATGGGTCGCCGTTAAACCGGCCGAGCGCAGCACAGATGCCGTCTGGGGACCATTACACAACCAGCTAACTTCGGCCGGCGCCTGAGGCCAATAGGTATCTATGGCCTGCACCAGAGCCTGAGCCGCCTGGGCACTGACACAAAGCACGGCCTGATAGCGGTCGAGATTCAACCAAGTATGCTTCTGGCTCGGCGTCTCAGGCAAGGGCGTCAGACGCCACGGATCGACAAACTGGAGCGATCCGGGTGCCTGCTCGACAATGGACTGCCAGCGCGCCTGGTCGGCCGTTGCCTTGGGCACCAACAACCGCATGTTAGAGCGCGGCCAGAATCGTCGCCGCGCCCTGGGCCAGCAACTGGTCGGCAATATCGACACCGAGCTGCTCGCCCGCCAGCATTTGTTCCTCGTCGCTGCCCACCAAAGGGATCTCTGCCGAGGCTTTTAACAGGGTCACGCCATCGACCGAGCCGACCCGACCTTCTAGGTGCATGCTGTGCTTGCCCAAGGTCGCGTAGCCGGCGATTGGCACCTCACAGCCGCCATTGAGTTTACGGTTCATGGCGCGTTCGGCGCGCACTCTCAAGGCCGTCGGGGCATGGTGCAGGGGCGCTAGCAGCTTTATCACGCGATGATCTTGCGCGCGCGTTTCGATGCCGACGGCGCCCTGGCCGACGGCCGGTAGCAGCCAATCGGCATCGATATGGTGGCGAATGCGCTGCATTAGGTCCAAGCGAATAAGACCGGCACTGGCCAATAGAATCGCCTGGTACTCACCGGCATCGAGCTTGGCCAATCGGGTACCAACGTTACCGCGTAAAAAATTGATCTGCAGGTCCGGCCGTCGAGCCAATAATTGTGCCTGACGACGCAGGCTCGAAGTGCCGACAACGGCCCCCAATGGCAGGTCATCGAGATGTTTAAAGTCGTTACTGACAAAGGCATCGAAAGGCTGTTCCCGCGCGCAGATAATCGGCAGCTCGAAGCCGTCCGGCAGATGCATGGTCACGTCTTTCATGGAGTGCACGGCAATATCGGCCCGCCCTTCGGTGATGGCAACTTCCAATTCTTTCACGAAGAGGCCTTTACCGCCGACCTTGGACAGGGCGACATCCAATATCTTGTCGCCCTTGGTGCTGATCAGTACCAACTCCACCACCAGATCGGGATGGTATTTGAGCAGTTCAGCTTTGACGAATTCGGCCTGCCACAAGGCCAAGGGACTTTTTCGGGTAGCAATTCTCAGCGTTTCGGTCATGTTTCGGTCTTTGGGTTGATTTTGCCGCCAGTGTAACATCGCTCAAGGGCGGTTGCCGACGAGCTTTGCGCCTAATTGGTAAAGGGCCGCTCAGCTCGGCACCTGGAACGGCATGATTGACTGTAGCGAAGCGTTCAGCAGGCCGATAGATGGCATAGAACCCAACCGCTAAGGCATTGACATGAGCCGTATGAGAAAAGCCCGTGCCACCTCAGGCAGGCGGACCCGTTCGCGCTGTGCTATTCGATTTCGATCGCGGTGACGTTTTGGAAGCCACGCGGCAGCTTATTGCCCCGACGGCCGCGTTCACCCAGATAATGTTCAAGATCGCCACTGCGCAGTTTCAATTTGCGCTTGCCGGCATAGATCACCAAGGTGTCGCTCGCGCCCAGCACCACGGCACCGATCATCAACTCCTCGCGCAGTGCCGCTCGGGTCGAGGGCACATTAATAATCTTATTGCCCTTGCCTTTGGCCAGCTCGGGCAGGTCTCGGACCGGAAAGACCAGCATGCGGCCTTCGTTAGTGACCGAGGCCAGATAGTCGGTGGCCAGTTGTTTGACCGGCACCGGGGCCAGCACCTCCGCCCCAGTTGGCAGGTTCAACAGGGCTTTGCCGGCCTTGTTTTTGCTGATCATATCCGCCATGCGGGCAATAAAACCATAGCCGGCATCGGAACTGAGCAAGTATTGATCGTCCGGATTACCCAACAACAGACCCTTCATTTGCGCGCCCGGTGGTGGGTTCACCTTGGTCGTTAAGGGTTCTCCCTGGCCTCGCGCCGACGGCAAGAGGTGGGTTTGCAGCGCGTAGGAGCGACCGGTCGAATCGAGTAATACGGTGGTTTGGTTACTCTTTCCCAGCGCAAGCAAGGCAAAGGCATCACCGGCCTTATAACTTAGCCCCAGGGGATCCAGCTCGTGCCCTTTGCCGGTGCGCAACCAACCGCGTTCAGACAGCACCACGGTCACTGCTTCATTGGGCAGTATGTCCATTTCACTAAAGGCCGCGGCGTCCTGACGCTTGATCAAGACAGTGCGCCGCTCGTCGCCGAAGGTTTCGGCGTCGGCGAGAATTTCTTTCTTGATCAGAGTCCGCATGCGGGCCGCGGATCCGAGAATCTTCACCAGTTTGTCTCGTTCCATAGCCAATTCATCTTGCTCGGCCCGGATCTTAATTTCTTCCAGCTTGGCCAATTGACGGAGCTTAATCTCGAGGATCGCCTCGGCTTGAATATCGCTTAAACCAAAGCGCGACATAAAGACTTCTTTCGGCTTCTCTTCGGTGCGAATAATGGCGATCACTTCATCGATATTGAGATAGGCAATGAGCATACCGTCGAGAATATGCAAGCGGGCGAGCAGCTTATCGAGCCGATGCTGCAGGCGACGGCGCACCGTATCGGTTCGGAATTCCAACCATTCACTGAGAATACCGCGTAAGGATTTAACCTGCGGCCGACCGTTAATGCCAATCATATTGAGATTGACGCGGATGGTTTTTTCCAGATCGGTACTGGCAAACAGATGTTGCATAAGTGCCTCAACATCGATTCTATTACTGCGCGGTTCGATCACCAGTCGGGTTGGATTTTCATGATCCGACTCATCGCGTAGATCGGCCACCATCGGCAATTTTTTAGCCTGCATCTGCGCGGCGATCTGTTCGAGTATCTTCGAGCCCGAAACCTGGTGCGGCAGCTCGGTGATAATAATATCGGTGCCGTCCATCATATATTTGGAGCGCAGCCGCAAGGTACCCCGGCCACTTTCGTAGAGCTTTTGCACTTCATCGCGCGGCGTAATCAGCTCGGCACCGGTCGGGAAATCAGGACCCTTGATGTGCATCATCAGGTCGGCGACCGAGGCGTCCGGTTGATCGATCAGATGTACACAGGCGGAGGCAATTTCGCGCAGGTTGTGCGGCGGAATATCGGTCGCCATGCCGACCGCGATACCGGTGGTACCGTTGAGCAAGACGTGCGGCAAGCGGGCTGGCAGCACCACCGGCTCGTCCATGGTGCCATCGAAGTTGGGCGTCCAATTCACGGTACCCTGACCCAGCTCTTCTAGAAGCAGTTGGGCATGTTTGTGCAGTCGAGACTCGGTGTACCGCATCGCGGCAAAGGATTTCGGATCGTCGGGTGAACCCCAATTACCCTGGCCGTCAACCAGCGGATAACGGTAAGAAAAGGGTTGTGCCATCAAGACCATGGCTTCATAACAGGCACTGTCACCGTGCGGGTGATACTTACCCAAGACGTCGCCGACCGTACGCGCTGATTTCTTGTATTTGGCCGTGTACTTAAGCCCGAGTTCGCTCATGGCATAGATGATGCGCCGCTGAACCGGTTTCAGACCATCACCGACGTGTGGCAAGGCACGGTCCAGAATGACGTACATGGAATAATCCAGGTAAGCCTTTTCGGTGAAGTTGCTCAGCGACATGGTTTCGAGGTAATCGGGGCTTTGGTCAGACATGCAAAGAACCTGTTTTAAATCAATCAATTAACTGGGTGAGTTCGAGCTCAAGCGGCTAGTGTCGCAATTTCGTCCGCAGATGACAATGCGGTACAGGAGCATTTGGCTGCATTTAGGCGTATCTGGGCCCGCTACCGACTGCTGCGGCAAAAGGGGCCCAGGGCCTGACCACCCTAGCGGTGGTACTTGGGCGAGAGTTCGACCACCGCCTCGACGAAGGCGCCGGCATGGGCTGGGTCAACAAACTGATGGATACCGTGGCCAAGATTAAAGATATGACCGTTGCCGCTGCCATATTCAGCCAGAATCCGATCCACTTCAGCGCGGATACGATCTGGGCTGGCATAGAGCACGCTCGGATCCATATTGCCCTGCAAGGCGACCCGATCACCGACCTGAGCGCGCGCCGTGCTCAAGGAGGTGGTCCAATCCAGTCCGAGGGCATCGGCACCACTGTCGGCCATCACATCGAGCCATTGGCCACCGCCCTTGGTAAAAAGGATCACCGGAACCTTGCGGCCCTGATGTTCACGCTTAAGGCCAGAGATGATCTGTTTCATGTAGTCGAGCGAAAACTCTTCATAGGCCTTATGGCCGAGCGCGCCGCCCCATGAGTCAAAAATTTGCACCACCTGGGCACCCGCTTCGATCTGCGCGTTAAGATAGTCGGTGACCACCAGCGCCAGTTGCCGTAACAGTTCGTGCAGCACCTCGGGCTGGCTATAGGCCATCGCCTTGCAATGGCGGAAGTCTTTGCTGCCACCGCCCTCGATCATATAGGTCGCTAGGGTCCAGGGGCTGCCGGTAAAGCCGATCAGCGGCGCGCGTCCGTTGAGTTCGTGGCGAATGGTGCGCACGGCGTTCATAACATAGCCGAGTTCATCGTCCATCTTCGGCGTCGAGAGCAAGGCCAGATCTTTCTCACTGCGGATGGTCTGCCGGAATTTCGGCCCCTCGCCCGCTTCGAAATAGAGTCCCAAGCCCATGGCGTCCGGCACCGTGAGAATGTCGGAAAAGAGGATCGCCGCGTCGAGCGGATAACGCTCTAAGGGCTGCAGGGTGACATCACAGGCCAGCTGAGCATTTTTACACAGGCTGAGAAAATCTCCGGCTTGGGCCCGAGTGGCACGGTATTCGGGCAAGTAACGTCCGGCCTGGCGCATCATCCAGACCGGCGTGCGGTCAACGGGTTGACGCATCAGCGCGCGTAGAAACCGGTCGTTTTTCAATTCTGTCACTGTTTTTCCCCTTATTTCAATATCGAAGCATTATACTGGCTGTTCGCTCTCGTTACGATGATCTTGCACCTACGATGAACTTTTTAGGCCATTGCTTGTTTTCCGACGACACTCCCGCCGCGCTGGCTGGCAGCCTGTGGCCCGACTTTGCCCGGCGTCCAGAGCCATCGACTTGCTCAGCGGGGTTTTTGCAGCACTTCGATCGGCACCAATGGATCGATAAGACTACCGATCATCACCCGCTCTTGGAGCCCTTGCGGATCGAGCTGCGGCCGGTATTTCGCAAGACCACGCCGATTGTTATCGACATGATGTTGGATCATCACCTGGCCCAGCACTGGGCGCGCTACCACGCCTTGGCCCTACCAGCCTTTGCCGAGAACGCGTATCACCAATTACAGCGTTTCGACGAACTGACCTGGTCGCCACGCTTTGAGCGAACTCTGTTTTGGATGACGCAACAGGATTGGTTTGTCAGCTATGCCAGTTCGGTTGGCATTCAGCAAGCGCTCTCGGGCATGGCCAAACGCATTCGCTTCGACAATCCAATGGTCGAACACAGCCTGGTGGCCGTGCATCAGACCAATCTTTTTGTCGACACATTAGACCTCTTTATCGAACATTTGCTCACCCAGACGCGCACGCACGAGACGCCGGAGTGACTCTTGATGGCGTCGCTGAAGCGGCACCTGAAGCGCTAATGTGACCCGTCCTAATATATGTTGACGGTTTTTATTGAGCCAACTGAGCATCTCAGTTGGCTTTTTCATGCACGCTTGCTGGGGTTAGCATCCCCAAACTGCTGTGCGGTCGTTTGTGATTATACGCATCGATTGACTCTTTCACGACCTGCTCCAGCTCCTCTTTGTCTTTGTATTGATGGATTAAGAACTCGTTTTTTAGAATGCCGTTAATCCTCTCTGCCAACGCATTCTGGTAACAATCGTAGCCTGTGGTCATTGAAGGCGTGATACCTTGTGACGCCAAGCGTGATTGATATAGCTCAGAACAGTATTGTAGTCCTCGGTCCGAATGATGAATGGCCCGTTCTCTGCTCTGTCGTTCGATAAGCATTTGGTCTAATGCCTTTACCACGGATTTCGCTGACAGATCATCACTGACGTGATGACCTACAATCTTTCGAGAATACGCATCGGTCACCAACGAGAGGTAATGCACCCCCTCTCGACTTTCCAAGTATGTGATATCGCTCACATAGGCCTGCTCTGGTCGGTCAATGGCCATTCCCTGGTATAGGTTTGGGTATTTTCGCATCCAATGCTTACTGTGCGTGGTTTTACGGTACTGACGTGCCGGCATGATTAAGAGACGATGCTGCCTTAATAGCGTAAACAAACCATCCCGCCCCAGTTTAATCTGTTGCCGTTGGAGCTCTGGCTGCAAAAGGTGGTAGAGCTTCCGGCCACCTAAGCGCGGCAAGTCACGACGTATCGTATATACCCAGTCCAGTACGGGTGATAGCGCCGTTGATTTTTGGCGTTTTCGAGCAAGCTCTTGATACATGGCTTGTCGAGAAATACCTATCAAACGACAGCTTCGAGCCAGTGTCATTCGTCCTCTTGCTTGAGCTTCTCGGGCAACAACTCTAAGAACTTTTTTCGGAAAGAGGTCCCCTTAATCTGGTCGACTCGCTTGATCGTTTCATCCATCAGGTAAATGTAATCTTCTTTGTCTTCGAGGGCTTTCTCGAGCCGTTTAATTTTTTGTTCTGGGGTTTCTTTATTCATGAGGGGTTTTACACGTTGAGAGGTCCAGTCCAAGGTACCATGCTTACGAAGCCACACCAAAACGGTTGATCGGCCTTGAATGCCGTAGCGCTTTTGAGCCTGTTTGTAGGTGAGTTCGCCTTTTTCAACTTGGTCGACCACTGACAATTTAAAGGCCAGGGTGTAATCACGCTGAGTGCGCTTTCGGCCTGTGTTAGAACAGGATTCCATAAATAAGTCTCCAAGGTGTCAACTTATTTCAGGACGGGTCAGGGCCGACTTAAACGCCTAAATAGTCCAACATCCCTTCGGCAGCCTGACGCCCTTCGTGGATGGCGGTAACCACCAGGTCAGACCCGCGCACCATATCGCCACCGGCAAAGACCTTGGCATTAGAGGTTTGGAATTTATACTGCGCCTTTTCGGGCGCGACGACCCGTTGCCGGGCATCCAATTCGATCCCGAAATTGGCAAACCAGGGCGCCGGACTTGGCTGAAAACCAAAGGCGATCAGCACCGCGTCGGCGGGAATGATCTCTTCGCTGCCGGCAATCACTTCCGGATGGCGACGGCCCGCTGCATCGGCTTTGCCCAGGCGGGTTGAGACCACTTTAATGCCCTCGACCCGGGTCTCACCGATAATGGCGACCGGTTGCCGATTGAAGCGAAACTGCACGCCTTCTTCCTTGGCATTGGCGACCTCTTTGCGCGAACCGGGCATGTTTTCTTCGTCGCGCCGATAAACACAGGTCACGCCGGCCGCTTGCTGGCGAATGGCGCTGCGATTGCAGTCCATTGCGGTATCACCGCCGCCCAAGACCACCACCCGCTTGCCCGCCAGGTCGATAAAGTCGGCCGGATTTTTTTCCCAACCCTGGTTGTGATTCACATTCGCGATCAGGAACGGTAGGGCTTCATGCACACCGGCCAAGTCTTCACCGGGGAAATCCCCCTTCATGGCGGTGTAGGTGCCCATGCCCAAAAATACGGCATCGTATTCATCAACCAGGGCCTGGAAGTCGATATCGACCCCGACCTCGGTATTGAGACGGAATTCGATACCCATCTCTGTGAAAATTTCGCGGCGCCGTGATAATACCGATTTTTCCAGCTTAAATTCGGGAATGCCGAAAGTCAGCAGACCGCCTACTTCAGGATTTTTGTCGAATACCACCGGCTTGACCCCATTGCGGATCAAGATATCGGCCGCGCCGATGCCGGCCGGTCCGGCGCCGACGATGGCAACTCGCTTACCGGTCATCACCACCTTCGACATATCCGGCTTCCAGCCCATGGCCAGCGCGGTATCGGTAATGTATTTTTCGGTGTTACCAATGGTCACGGCACCGAACTCATCGTTCAAAGTACAGGCCCCTTCGCACAGACGATCCTGCGGACAAACCCGACCGCACACCTCGGGTAAGGAATTGGTTTGATGGCTGAGTTCAACCGCCTCTAATATGTTGCCCTCACTAACCAGCTTGAGCCAGTTAGGAATGTAGTTATGCACCGGGCATTTCCATTCACAATAGGGCGTGCCACATTCTAGGCACCGATGCGACTGCTCAGCCGCCTGACGCTGCCCCATGGGCTGGTATATTTCAACAAACTGCTGTTGCCGCGCAACTAGCTCTTTTTTGGCCGGATCTCGACGGCCGACATCCAAAAACTGAAAATCATTGTGTAAGCGATTGGTCATCTTGTGCTCTCCGTCGATTATTCTGGGCGTGCCCGGGTGCTAGACAATAGATCCGCTAAACTGGCGGCCTTGGGTTTGACGAGCCAAAACTTCGAGACATAGTCGTCGAAATTATCCAGCAATTCGGCACCCCACGCGCTGTGGGTTTCCGCAACAAAGGTTTCGATCACCCGAAACAGATGATCACGATAGCCTTCCATTTTCTCAGTACTGACGCGGTGAATATCCACCAGCTCGCGGTTATATTTGTCGGCAAAGGAATTTTCCAGATCCAGTACATAGGCGAAGCCACCGGTCATGCCGGCACCAAAGTTACCTCCCACCTTACCCAGCACCGCGACCATGCCGCCAGTCATATACTCGCAGCAGTGGTCGCCAGCGCCTTCGATAACCGCATGGGCGCCGGAATTGCGCACGGCAAAGCGTTCACCGGCCGCGCCGCCAGCATAGAGGTTGCCGCCCGTGGCGCCATAAAGGCAGGTATTGCCCATGATCGAAGTCTTTTGGGTTTCAAAGGCGCTGCCCTTAGGTGGACGGATCACAATCTTACCGCCGGCCATGCCCTTACCGACATAGTCGTTGGCATCGCCGTCGAGGATCAGGTGCAAACCACCCGCGTTCCAAACACCAAAACTCTGCCCGGCAATGCCCGACAGCTTGAGCGTAATAGGCCGATCGTTCATGCCCAGGTTGCCATATTTTTCGGCAATGGCACCCGATAAGAGCGCACCCAGGGAGCGATCGCAGTTACCGATGGTGAAGCTGAATTCTCCGCCACTCTTGGCTTCGATCGCCGAGCGCACCGCGGCAAATATTTCGCGCTGCTTGGTGCCCTTGTCGAATGGCACATTGCGCTCGACCTGACAGGTCTGCGGACGGTCCGCGGGGACATGATCACTGTGCAACAGATGCGACAGATCGAGATTCTGACGTTTACCGGTTAGATTGGTACGCACCTTTAACAGCTGCGTTTGCCCGACCAGTTCGCCCAAGCTGGCATAGCCCAGTTGCGCCAGCAGCTCGCGAACTTCTTCGGCGACAAAGCGGAAATAGTGCTTGACCATATCGACCGTGCCACGGAAATACTGCTCACGCAGCGTCGCATCCTGAGTGGCCACACCGGTAGCGCAGTTATTCAGGTGGCAGATGCGCAAATATTTACAGCCCAGTGCGACCATAGGTGTAGTGCCGAAACCGAAACTTTCGGCACCCAGAATGGCAGCCTTAATAACGTCCATGCCGGTCTTCAATCCGCCATCGGTTTGCAGCCGTACGCGATCGCGCAACATATTGCCGCGCAAGGTTTGCTGTACTTCAGCCAAACCCAATTCCCACGGCGAACCGGCGTGCTTAATCGAGGTCAGCGGGCTGGCAGCGGTGCCACCGTCATAGCCTGAAATGGTAATCAGATCGGCGTAAGCCTTGGTGACACCGGCGGCGATGGTGCCAACCCCCGGCTCGGAGACCAACTTAACCGAGACCAATGCCTTGGGATTGATTTCCTTAAGATCGAAAATCAATTGGGCGAGATCTTCGATCGAATAGATATCGTGATGCGGCGGCGGCGAGATCAAGGTCACGCCGGGCACGGCATAACGCAGTTCGGCAATCAGGCTGTTGACCTTACCACCGGGCAGCTGACCGCCTTCGCCGGGTTTGGCGCCCTGAGCGACCTTGATCTGCAGAACTTCGGCACTCATTAAATAGGCTGGCGTGACGCCGAAGCGGCCCGAGGCCACCTGCTTGATTTTGGAGCGGCGATTGGTGCCGTGACGCCTTGGATCTTCACCGCCTTCGCCTGAATTGGAGCGACCACCGAGTTCGTTCATCGCTACCGCTAAGGATTCATGCGCCTCCGGCGATAGAGCCCCGAGGGACATGGCCGCGGAATCAAAGCGCGTATAGAGCGACTCAACCGGTTCGACTTGATCCAATGGAATCGCTGGGCGCGCGCTGTCGAGGTTAAAAAGATCGCGTAAGGTCGCCGGCTCGCGGTCATTGACCAGTGCGGCAAACTCCCGATAGCTGGCGGAGTCGCCAAGCTGCACCGCCTTCTGAATAGTGGTGATGACCTCAGGGTTAAAGGCATGGTATTCACCCTCATGGATATACTTGTACTTGCCGCCCTGATCGATCCGTTTGCGCGGCAGCCAAGCCAGCTTGGCCAGCTGGTCGATTTCTTCTTGAAAGTGCTTGAATTGGGCGCCCTGAATACGACTGGGGACACCGCTGAAACAGAAATCCACTATTTCATCGGCCAGACCGACCGCTTCAAACAACTGCGCGCCTCGATATGAGGCGATGGTTGAAATACCCATCTTGGACATGATTTTCAACAGGCCCTTATTGATGCCTTGGCGATAATTTTTATGCAGCAAATGATGATCGCCGAGCAACTCGCCGGTGCGAGTCATATCGTCGATCAGCTCATAGACTAGGTAGGGGTAGACCGCAGTCGCGCCGAAACCTATTGCCACGGCAAACTGATGCGGATCGCGGATGGCACCGCTGTCCAAGACTATATTGGTATCACAGCGACGGCCGCTATTGACCAACCGATGATGCACGGCGCCAGTGGCCATCACAGCGGGTATGACCCGTTGATTGGCCTGCAAGAGGCGATCGGACAGAATCAAAATTTTCACCCCGTCCCGACTGGCAAGCTCAGCCGCATCCGCCAAGTCACGCAGCACCTGCTCCAAGTCCTCGGCCTCGCTGTAGCCCAAGCTCAAAAGTTGATGGCGAAACTGCGGCGATTCCTGACGCTTCATGTTTTGAAACTTCAGCGGCGAGAGCACCGGTGATGCGAGGATTAGGCGGGTCGCGTGCTCGGCCTGAGGGTTAAACAGGTTGGCCTCGGGCCCCAAGCAGGTTTCCAATGACATCACGATCGATTCGCGCAATGGATCGATCGGTGGATTGGTGACCTGAGCAAACTGCTGGCGAAAATAGTCGGTCACCGGGCGGATCTTATGCGACAGCACGGCCATCGGGGTGTCATCGCCCATCGAGCCCACAGCTTCCTGACCGGTTTCGGCCAACGGTCGAATCACCTGATCGCGCTCTTCGTAACTAACTTGGAAGAGCTTCTGATAGGCCTGCACCTCATCTGGATTCATCGAGGAGCCATCGCCCTCTTCGGCCAATTCAAAGCGGCTGCGCAAGCGCACGGCGTTTGCCTTGAGCCAGTCTTTATAAGGTGCCGCCTTCTTGAGGCGATTATCGATGGTGTCGGTTTCTAGGAACTCTCCGGTCAGCGTATCGATGGCTAGAATTCGACCCGGGCCCACGCGCCCCTTAGCGACCACATCTTCCGGCTTGTATTGAAAGGTGCCCACTTCCGAGGCCAAGGTGATATAACCATTTTTGGTAATCACCCAGCGCGCCGGCCGCAGTCCATTTCGATCGAGCAGGCAAACGGCATAGCGACCGTCAGTCAAAACGATACCCGCCGGGCCGTCCCACGGCTCCATATGCATGGAGTTAAATTCATAAAAGGCTTTGAGCTCGGCATCCATATGCTCGACGTTATGCCAAGCGGGCGGAATCATCGTGCGGCAGGCACGAAACAGGTCCATGCCACCGAGCAGCATTAGCTCGAGCATGTTGTCCATGCTGGAGGAATCCGACCCGGTGGTATTAACCAACGGCTGCAGGTCCTCCAGATGCGGAATATTGTCATTGGCAAACTTACTAACGCGCGCGCGCGCCCAGTTGCGGTTACCGGAAATAGTGTTGATTTCGCCATTGTGCGCAAGCAGTCGAAAGGGCTGCGCCAGCGGCCACTTGGGCAGGGTATTGGTGGAGAAGCGCTGGTGAAAAACACAGATACCGGTTTCCAGCTTCTCATCGGCCAGGTCGGGATAAAAGCTCGGCAGATCGACCGGCATCACCAGCCCCTTATAGGACACCACGGTGTGCGACAAGGAACAGATATAGAATTCTTCATCCGCAACCATGGCCTGCTCGGCCTTACGTCGGGCGGTATAGAGCTTGACCGGCAACTCTTCTTGGCTGGTGCCGGTAACAAACACCTGTTGAATATCGGGTAGGCAATCGATTGCCATCGGTCCGCAGACCTGGGTATCGATCGGTACCGAGCGCCAACCGACTACGGTCAATTGTTGGGCGAGTAAACTGGCTTCCAGGGCCTGCTTGCCCGCGGCATTTTTGGCAGTATCCTGGCTCAAAAAGACCATGCCGACCGCGAAATGTTCGCCCAGATCCACTTGGAACTGCTGCCAAGCCTTTTCGGCGAAGAATGTCTTGGGCATCTGGATCAGCAAACCACAGCCATCACCGGTTTTACCGTCGGCGGCGATGCCACCGCGGTGCGTCATACAGGTAAGCGATTCGATTGCGGTCTGCAACAGGTGATGGCTCTGCTCACCTTGCATATGGGCAATCAGGCCGAAGCCACAGTTGTCACGAAATTCCGCCGGATTGTATAGACCTTGACTCATATCGACCCTCTTCTTTCCTGATTTGACAGCTACGGCCATTGCTCCGAGGGGCAAGCCACTCATACACAACCGCTAAACATCATAAGATTGATACCATTGAGTCTAATATTGACTTGGCGCGAAAAATATTTATAACGGTATATTAAGAGGGTATTTTTATCTTGAGGCCTACTATGAAAGGGTTTTGACAGGATGAGGGAGGGGCTAAACCCGGCTATGCTGGGCTAGCCCTCAAGGCAGTAATGCTTGCCCGAACGAGCGCGGGACCTGCGCGGGGCTAGCGAACCGCTTCGGTCCGAATTGACTTAAAGGTCCGAATCCAGGGTGTTTGATCCTTAAATATCGCGGGCAGCCCTGCTGTAGCCTGCAGCGCCGCTTCCTTGGTATCAAATTGGCCATGAATTAAGATAAACCAGGCCTTGCCCTTGTGCACCGACTCAACGATATCGACTGACTCTAACGCAGCAAACTGGGGTAGCAGCTGTTCCAGCATGGTCCTGTCGCGCACCCCGATCAGTTGCTGGGTAAAGGCCTCCGGAGCGCCATTCGTTAAAAGCCGCGCCTTGGCCGGTGCCGCAGCGACCTTAGTAACGCTCACCGGTACTTTAACCGACTGGGGTTCGGCCGACGGCACCACAGCCTTGGGCAGTTCGACTATCTTAGCGGCTTGCGGCGCCTCGGGGGCTACAGGCGCGAGTATCGTCGTGTCCGCTAGGGCTATGGGCGTTTCGAGCAGTGCGACCGGCTCCTCCTTTGCGACCAGGTTCTGCTGCTTGGCCTCAACGCTTGCAACCGCCTCGGCGAGTTTCTTCTCCACCGCCGACATCGGCTGCACAGCGACGGGAACGATGGTGACGACCTCACGCTCGCCAACACTTTCATTATAGACATAGGCAATAACGACGAGCACCACGGCGGCCAACCCGGCCATCACATGGGTGAAAGGAAATGAACGACCCTTTTCGCCAGTCTTAAAGGTGGTACTGATCAGGTAGTCGCGCGCCAATTCATTCAGCCGATCGGGCAAGCCACCCGCCATCTGATTCAAACGGTGAATATCCTTAACACCGATGGGCACGCCGGAGACATTGCCGGCGCCAATCAGTCGATCCTTGATGTACTGCTCGGCCGCGGTGTCATTGAACCTTTCGAGCGGATGCGCATACCAATCGTCTTCATCGAGCGGTGCGACGAAATCATCGAGACTGTTACATAACCAGAGTTGACGCACACGCGACTCTAATGCCTCGCCGGTACCGCGTAACAACTTTAATTTAGCTAAGATATCGACCGGCAGACGGTCGGCAAATTGGATAACAATCAGAAAGGACTCGTCGTTGTGGGTGCGGGCTGCGGTAATCTCAATAATTCGTTGCAACAATTCATCGGCGTCGGCGTCGAGCCGCAAGCCAAGACCCAGCTGGCCAACTATTTCGCGCAGTAGATCGACCAGGGAATCGGTCTCCGACCCATCGATCCAGGCAACACGCCAATGCTCTTCGAGCATTTTTAGCACCTGTTGTGCCAACATTCGCTTGCCCGTACCCGCCTGCCCCAGGACTAAGCTGTCCTGATGACTGTAGGTAAGTAAATGCCGAATGGTTTCAGCCGTTTCGTAACGCCCACCAGCACCACTGAACACCATGGCGTCCACCAGCGCACCAAAGGGGTCGTGTTGAAGATGGTACATTGACTGCATTCGTTCTGTTTGTTCCGACATGTCCACCGCTTCTGCCCTCAGTTTCACGTCGGTTCATTTAAACGACAAAAGGTCTGGCTGTCTAGTTGCTTGGACGACTATCCGTCACAAAAAGCGGCTAAAGTGTCTTTTAATGCGGAGGGGTCGAATTCTGCCGTCAGAAAACCATCACCCAGGGCCCGGACTAAGACCAAGCGCAGGGTTCCGGCGTCGACCTTCTTATCGCGATACATGGCGGTCAGAAAGGAATCTACGGTCATTTTGTCCGGAGCCTGTATCGGCAGACCGGCCTGCTCGACCAGGTGGATAATACGTTCGGCCAGCGCGGGTTCGATCAGACCCAGACGGCTCGACAGGTCGGTCGCCATCACCATGCCCACGGCGACGGCCTCGCCATGCAACCATTGGCCATAGCCCATGGTTGTTTCGATGGCATGGCCGAAGGTATGACCAAAATTCAAGATGGCACGCAGCCCCTGCTCGGTTTCATCCTGGGCGACCACAGAGGATTTGATCGCACAGGAGCCGGAAATAACCTCAATCAGCGCACTCATATCGAGCGCGAAAATGTCCGCGAGTCGGGTCTCGAGCATGGCGAAATAGTCCGCCCCCTGAATCACGCCATGTTTGATCACCTCGGCAAAACCGGCCGCGAACTCATTCTTCGGCAGCGTCGACAGGGTACTGGGATCAATAAAGACCGCGAGCGGCTGTTTAAAGGCACCGATCATATTCTTACCCAAGGGATGATTCACACCGGTCTTACCACCCACCGATGAGTCAACTTGGGAAAGCAGGGTGGTCGGTATCTGGACAAAATCAACACCGCGTTGATAGCTAGCCGCCGCAAAGCCGGTCATATCACCGACGACCCCGCCACCCAGGGCCACCAAAACCACCTTGCGACTGAAGTTTTGCGCCAACAATTCATCGTAGATAAGATTCAAGGTGGTTAGGTTTTTATATTGTTCGCCATCGGGCAGGATCACGGCGGCAACTTGTTTACCGCTCGCCCGTAAGGGCGCCATAACGCGCTCAAGATACAGCGGGGCAATGGTGTCGTTGGTGACGATGAGGATTTCTTGTTGGGTCAGAGTCGCCTGCAGCAGACGCTGGTCCGATAGGCAGGGGCCGATATGGATAGGGTAACTGCGGTCACCGAGTTCAACTTGATAGGTTTTCATTTTAGATTTCATCTAGAAAATTGAGAATTTCGTGGACCACCAGCTTGGGCGGCTTGCCATTAGTGTCGACCGTCAAACGGCCACTCTGTTGATAGAGCGGATTGCGCAGTGCCGCCATCGCCACCAACACGGGTTCAGGATTGCCGTTCTGCAAGAGGGGCCGGTTTTTATCTTTTGCGGTCCGCTCCAATTGTTGCTCGATCGACGTCTCTAGATAGATGATTCGATCGGACATCGCCAACATGTTGCGATTTTCCGGCCGCAATATACAGCCACCGCCGGTGGCGATGATCTGCGCAGGGGTATCGAGGATAAATTCCAGAGACTGAGTTTCGCGCTCACGAAACCCTTCTTCACCTTCAATATCAAATATCCAGGCAATAGAGGCTCCGGCTCGCTCTTCGATGAGCCGATCCAGGTCGACAAATTCGAGCGCCAACTGTTCTGATAATAGCCGGCCAATGGTGCTTTTGCCCGCACCCATCGGCCCGATAAGTATTATATGCTGTGTTGATTCCATCAGTTTGAGACAAGACCCTCTTCAACCAATCTGGGTGTGATAAATATTAACAGTTCAGATTTTTCATCCGAACTAATAGTCCGTTTGAACAGATAACCGATAAACGGCAAATCGCCCAAGAACGGTGTTTTTTGGGTGCTGGTGCTTTTTTCAACCCGATAGACTCCGCCCAATACCAGAGTCGCGCCGTTTTCCACCAAAACTTGGGTGGTTACCGAATTGGTATCGATCGCGACCAATCCCTCTGAGGCTTCCGGTGGTGAGATGGAATCCTGGTTTACCGTTAAGTTCAACACAACCCTATTGTCGGGCGTAATCTGGGGCGTTACCTCGAGCTTTAAGCCCGCTTCGATCAACTTGCCCAGAATAGCGACATTTTGACCGGAAAAGATAGTCGCCTGCTGACCATCGGAGGTAATAACCTTAGGTTGTGATATCACTTCAGCCTGGCCCAAGCTCTCCAGAGCGGTAATTTCCAAGTCCAAATTAAACAGCCCGCGCAGAAAGCCTACCGCCAACGATCCGGTATTTTGCTCTAACGGCAGGTTAACCGCCAGTGCGTCCGGAAAAGATGTCGTCGCACCGGCACTGTTTATCGACGTCACGTTTTGCTCGAGTGACCCACTAGCGACGAAGGTTGAGCCGAGTGCGTTTTGCGTCAGCGCTCCACCCCAACGAATCCCCATGCCTTCGCCGACCGAGGTGCGCGCCGTCACGATGCGCGCTTCAATTAATACCTGGCGGACCGGAACATCAAATATCGCGATGGCCTGGCGTATGTCTTCCAGATTCACCCCGGTATCGGTAATGATCAGGGTATTGGTGCGTTCATCTACCGCAACCGAGCCCCGTTTCGATAAAAAGCCATTGGCGCTCGTGGTCGTGGTGACGGGATCTTCACCGGTACTCGACTCCGTTACCGAACTGGTGGTGACATTCGACTGAATAATAGCAGCCAAATCAGTCGCCTTGGCATAATTAATTTGCACATATTCGGTCCGCAAGGGGGCCAATCGTTCGGCCTGATCTCGCGCCGTCAGCTCCAACCGCTCTTGTTCTGCCAGCTCTGCGGCCGGGGCCACCAACAAAACATTACCGTTTTGCCGCTTATCCAGACCATTGGTCTTGAGCACTAGATCCAAGGCTTGGTCCCATGGAACATTATTTAACCTTAGGGTAATGCTGCCGCTGATTGAATCCGATGCAACCAGATTTATGCCGACGTAGTTGGCGATAATCTGCAATACATCTCGGACTTCGATATCTTGGAAATTCAACGACAGCTTATCACCATTGTAGGGGAATTTCTCTTTCAGCCGCGCCTCAGACTCCGCCTCGGTGAGCTGATTGACCTCGACCGTCATGCTGTTGTCCGACTGATAGGCTAGATAGTCGTAGTCACCATCGACTTCTAAGCGGATTAACACGCCGTTGTCTTCGTTATAAACATTAATAAAGTGCACGGCCGTGGCAAAATCGACGACGTCCAGCCGCCGGCGTAATTCAGGGGGCACTTCGAAGTCTTCCACCCGGATCATAATATTGCCACCCTGCTCGAACACCGAGGCATTGGCCGCCGAACTGGCAAACTCGACCACCACCTGCCCGGCACCGGTTTCGGTGCGGCGAAAATCGACATTCTTGATTTCATTGGCCACCGTTGCAGTGCGTTGCGAGCTCATTGGGGTGCTGACATTGGTCTCAGGCGAACTAACAAGAGCATTGGTCTTTTGCTCCGCCAAGGCCGCCACCCCTTCGCCAATAAAAATCGACACCACATTGCCGTTCACGGTCGAGGCATAGCTCACCAGCTTGGTTAGGCTAAAGACCACGCGGGTCCGCCCACCGGTATCCAGGATCGCCGCATTGCGGGTATTACCGCTGCTGATCTGAATATACTTCTCGGCCAGCTTGCTCTGAGTGTCCGCAAAATCTAACGAAATTCGTGCGGGGCTCTCGATGCTGTAGCCCACCGGATCCGGCGCAGCGCCGTCAAAGGTAAGGAGTATCTGGGTGCGGTCCCCAGATAGGGACGACACCTCAAAATCGGTTAAATTAACCGCAAATGCATGGGTCGCAAATAGTACAGCGAAGAAAATTGAAACCTGCTTCATTTTTTGTTGCACCTTCACAATGATCACCTCAAGACGCTGTTTTATTGATCCAACCCGACAAGAATCAAAACCCTTGGGCGCTCGACCCAGTTTTCTTTTCCAGTTGGCACTATTTCTATTAGATCAATTTGAGTTTCGCTAATTTCTATAATTCGACCGAAGTTACGACCTAAATAATTCCCAGCCTTTACCCGGTGTACTTCACCCTGACCATCTTTGACTAGGGCCCAGAGCGTGACGTCGTCGGTATAGCCCGAGAGGGTGCCGACCATGGCAATGTTCTCAATACGAAAGGTTTCTAAATACTCCTTTACCCGCAGCTGATCCGGCCGAATATTGCTTCTCGGTGCGCTTTTCTCTTCCTGTATCAATTCCACCGGCCGAGGCACCTCAAAGGGGGAGCGCTTACTGCTCGCCGTATAGGAGACAAAGTCCGGCGCTAAAAATACCGGCGGCGGTTCGATGGCGCCTTTGGGCTTGGCATCCTGCTCCTGCACGAAGGCCTTCAGGTCGGTCAAGGGGTCGGTGCGCACACAAGCCACCGTTAACGCCGATGCCATCAGCACCAGGAACATCCGGCTGGCGTGATTGCGTAGATACGGATTCATCGCTCATCCCCTTTGTAGCGGTAGGTCTTGGCCTCGATAGTCATCATCAAGGGCGCCTCCCCTTCCGCATCCGACCGATTGGCAGCCCCTTTGATGCTAAAGTTGTGCAGGGTCACGATTCGGGGAATGGCCGACATCGAGCTGACAAAGTTACCCATCTCATGGAACGAACCGCGCACCGTGATAGCAATCGGCGTTTCTATATAAAATTCCTGAGTGATATCGGCGCTAGGCGTTATCTTGTCGATTTCCAGTCCGCTTTGAGTGCCGGTGGTGCTGATATCATCGAGTAGGCCAGGCATCTCAGAGTCATCGGGCAATTGCGATAAGAGTGTGCCAAAGGTTTCCTCCATTTCGACCAACTGCAGCTTAAAGGCGTCTAGGTTAGCCACCTGGAACGATTTACTTTGATATTGCTGCTTCAAAGTGGGCTCCTTGGCCAGCGCGCCCTGGAAGCGAACCTTGGAGTCCTTTACCGCAAACCAATAAAAACCGAAGACGATGAGCACACTGATTAACACCAGGGTGGCTAATTTAATCGCCAAGGGCCATGAGCCCATATTGTTGAAATCGGGGTTTTGGTAGTCAAAATTCTCCTGTTTGAAGCCGTCGAGAAATTCCTTCATTTTCATGACTGCACCTCCTCCTCTTTTAGAGGATTGACCCGATTGACCCGCACGTTGAATTTATGACCGATCACTTCCTGGCCATCCTTGATCGACTCCATACCCATCATAAAGGCGGCATCAAACCAGGGAGAGGTGTCCAAATTACGCAAGAAGTCGGAGATACTGACAGTTTTATCGGCTCGGGCGGCAATGGTAATGGTACTGCCCGCTGACGCGAGATCGAGAAAATACACGCCCTCCGGAGTAGCATTGACCAGCTCTTCGAATATATGCACGATAATCGGCCGATCGCCCTGCAGGCTTTGAATCACACTCATCCGTTCGATCAGTTGCGCGCGTTGTTGGCGCAGGGATTGGATTTCTTGGATCTTAGAGTCCAAATCCGTAATCCGACTCTCGAGGTAGGCATTGCGGGCGCTCTGAAAATCGATTTGCCCCTGAACCGTTTGATTCCAGTACCAGCCGCCAGCCGCCGCGACCACGGCAATGCCGGCGAGTACGGTGACGAATTGACTCTGTCGCGCCTTGCGGCGCTCTTCGCGCCAAGGACGTAGATCAATATTTGCCATCTTGAAAGCTCCTCAGCGCCAAACCGCAAGCAATCATCATGGCTGGCGCATCATTGGTCAGATTCGCAGCATTGACCTTGCCCGATAGCGTCATATTCGCAAAGGGGTTAGCAACCAGGGTATTGGTGCCGATTTTCTCCTGTACACGCTGCGCGAGGCCTGGGATAGAGGCGGTACCACCGGCTAAAATAATATAATCGACATCGTTGTATTGGGAGGCTGCAAAGAAGAATTGCAACGAGCGGCTAACCTGCTGCACGACCGCCTCCTTAAAGGGCTCCAACACTTCGCCGCGGTAGTCATCGGGCAAACCGCCCTGCTTTTTCGCCAAACCGGCCTCGGCTTGGGTCATGCCATAGCGGCGCATGATTTCTTCGGTGAGCTGTTTGCCACCAAACAACTGCTCGCGGGTGTAGATGATCTTACTGTCGTTTATGACACTGAGCGTGGTCATGGTGTGACCCACGTCGACGATGGCAACGGTGATACCCTCCTGGCTGTGCCGCAGTTGAGGCATCATCAGGGTATAGGCCCGCTCCAAAGCGAAGGCCTCAACATCGACCGCGACACAGTTCAGATTCGCAATGCCTAAGGCCGTTTCTCGGTATTCGACATTTTCTTTTCGGCAAGCCGCTAGTAGGACGTCAACCAGATTGTCCCCCTTGGATGAGACGCCCTGAACTTCAAAGTCGATCGCGACCTCATCGAGCGGATAGGGGATGTATTGATCTGCTTGAACCTGGATATCGGACTCCATCTGTTCGTCGCTGAGACCGGCACTCATTTCAATGATTTTGGTGATCACTGAGGACCCGGCGACCGCGACGGCGGCATCAGTTAACTTAGTGCGCGACTTGGATTTCAGCTTTTCAATGGCCTCGCCAACGCTGGCCTCGTCGTTGATGTTTTTCTCGACCACTGCGTTGTCGGGCAGCGGTTCCACCGCATAAGCTTCAATTCGATACCCATCACCTGAACGACTCAGCTCCATTAACTTCACCGAAGTGGAACTAATGTCGATGCCAAGCAACCTTTTCTGCTTCTTTTTAAATAAGGAGGCCACCGATAATTCCCTTTTATAACATGCACTTACGTGCACTTATTAGTTTTTACATTAAATATTACATATCACTCTAGACCAATCCGCAATGTATAAAAAACTCGAATTTAAGCTTATAATCCACACTTGGTGTCGAATTTTTGGCGTAACTTGTTAATTTTCTTGGAAAATTATGAACTTCATTGGTAAATCAATACGTTTTCTAATATGGGCACTTTTTGCTTCGATTTGCGGCACAGTTCTCATTTCCGCCAGCATGTATCTCTACTTGTCTCCGGCGCTGCCCAATGTCCAGACTTTGAAGGACTTCAAACTGCAAACACCCATGCGAGTGCTCAGCGCTGATGGACAACTTATCGCAGAGTATGGAGAAAAGCGTAGATCACCTTTGACCTATCAACAAGTTCCGCCCCGCTTTGTCCAAGCGCTGATCGCGATCGAAGATAAGCGCTTTGAAGAGCATCGCGGGGTGGATCCGATTCGCTTTAGCCGGGTGGTGCTTGACTTGCTGATTACCGGCGATCGGGAGGGTGCCGGCGGCTCTACCCTGACTCAGCAGGTCGCGCGCAACTACTTTCTCACTCAGCAAAAGACTTTCACGCGTAAGTTCACGGAAATACTGCTGGCCCTAAAGATGGAAAGTGAACTGTCTAAGTCTGAAATTTTCGAGCTCTATATCAATAAACATTTCCTCGGATACCGTTCTTATGGCATTCAGGCCGCGGCAACCGTCTATTACGGCCGAGACATCAACGACCTGACACTGCCGCAACTAGCGATGATTGCCGGCTTACACCAGGCGCCCTCGAGCGCCAACCCGATCGCCAACAAACAGCGCGCCAAGAAGCGACGCAATGCCGTTTTATCCGCCATGCGGGTGAATCAATTTATCACCGACAGCGAATATCAAAGCGCCATTGAAGCGCCTATTACGGCAACCTATCATGGTAATAATCCGGAGTTTGAGGCCTTCTATTTGGCTGAGATGGTGCGCGCTGAGATGGTGGAACGGTTCGGCTTGGCCGCCTACGATGACGGCTATACGGTCTATACCACGGTCAATAGCGACCTGCAGAAGGCAGCCAATCGCGGTGTACGCAAGTCGCTGGTCGATTACTCCCGGCGCCATGGCTATCTTGGCCCAGAGCAACACCTGAGCGGTCAGGATCCCAGTCAACAGGTCGATATGGCCGGGCTGAACGAGCTCTATCCACGCGGCGGTCTGGTGCCCGCGCTCGTGGTACCAGGTGACGAATTGGGTTTGTACGTTATTCCCAAGGGCGAAACCACCCCGGTCTTGTTGCCTATGGCGGATCTGAGCTGGGCACGTAAGCGCATCAAGGTGGATGAGAAGGGGCCGGCGATCAAGGTGCCTGAGGATGTTGCGGTGCCCGGAGATATAGTCCGCCTGGAAGCCACCGGGCAAGGCTGGCAACTGGCTCAAATCCCCTTTGTACAAGGCGCCTTGGTGGCGCTCGCGCCGCTTGATGGCAGCGTCCAAGCACTTGTGGGTGGCTTTGACTATCAGCTATCCAAATTCAACCGCGCCGTGCAGTCCAATCGTCAGCCGGGATCGAACTTCAAACCCTTCGTCTACAGTGCCGCCTTGGACAAGGGATATACCCCGGCGACCATTGTCAACGACGCACCCATCGTGCGCTCGGACTCCACCCTAGAAGGTGTCTGGCGACCGAAAAATTCTGGCGACCGTTACCTTGGCCCCATTCCCTTGCGCCAGGCTTTATATCAGTCGCGTAATCTCTCTAGCATCCGAGTTCTGGACGATATCGGCATTCGCTATACCCGTGATTATATCAGTCGGTTCGGCTTCGATAGCGAGCGACTGTCAAATGATATGACTCTGGTGTTAGGTAGTACCGCCATGTCGCCGATGGAGATAGCCACCGGCTACGCCGTTTTTGCTAATGGCGGCTATCAGGTTGAACCCTATTTTATCGATCGAATCGAAGACTCTAATGGCAACATCGTCTTTCAGGCCAACCCGGCGATCGTCTGTCGCGGTTGCCCCGAGGCGCCCAATGTTTTTGCGCCGGCCGACTCCAGCCAAAGCACGGCCATCGATATCCAGCCCCTTGCCCTGAACGTTGATGAAGGTTCGGCCAGCGCGCCGTCGGTGCCGATTGCGGTGAAGCGTTACGCGCCTCAAGTGGTGTCACCGCAGACGGCCTTTCTGATCGACTCCATGCTCAAGGATGTGGTCTTGCTCGGCACGGCTCGGGCGGCAAAACGCGCCTTGCCGCGTGACGATCTAGCGGGCAAAACCGGCACCACCAACGACGCGGTGGATGCCTGGTTTACCGGTTATAACGGCGATTATGTGGCCTCAACCTGGGTCGGTTTCGACTCGAATACGTCGCTTGGCTACAACGAGTTCGGTGGCAAGGCGGCACTGCCTGGGTGGATTGAATTTATGACCGTGGCCCTGGCCAATAGACCGAGCAATAACCTGCCGCAACCGGTCGGTATTGTGCAAGTACGGATCGACCCGAAGACCGGTTTGCTGGCAACACCGAACACCAAGGATGCCCGCTTTGAGTTCTTTAAGGCCGACAATGTGCCCACAACCTTCACCAGTACTACGCTCAATATTGACTTCAGCGTTGAGCAACAGGCACCCACGACGGCGCTCGACGGCCAGGCCGACGACTCGCCTGAGATACTTTTTTAACGGCGGGAGGCATTAATTGCAGGCAAAAAAAACCCGCCGGTTGGCGGGTTTTTTTGCGTCTAGACCGGGCCTTTAGGCTGTTACTTTGGCCTTGTCTTCTTCAGTTACTTCTTTCATCGATAACTTAACTCGACCGCGGGCGTCGACGTCCAATACCTTAACGTAGACCTCTTCCCCTTCTTTGATCTTGTCGGACACCTTCTCTACACGCTCTGCAGCGATCTGAGAAATGTGCACCAGGCCATCTTTACCCGGCAAGAAGGTTACGAAGGCACCAAAGTCGGCCAGTCGTGCAACCTTACCGAGGTAGACCGTACCGATCTCAGGCTCAGAGGTAATGGCCAAGATACGATCACGGGCCGCGTTGGCCGCTTCCTTGGTCGGCGCATAGAGACGAATAGAGCCGTCATCCTGGATATCGACCTGCGCGCCAGTCTCTTCAACGATGGAGCGAATCATCGCGCCGCCCTTGCCGATTACGTCGCGAATCTTGTCCTGATCGACCCGCATGGTCTGCATGGTCGGGGCATTATCGGGCAGTTCTGGACGCGCATAGCCAATGACCTGGGCCATCTCGCGGAGAATATGCAGACGCGCTTCCATGGCTTGCTCGAGCGCAATTTCCATAATCTGTTCGGTAATGCCATGGATTTTAATGTCCATCTGCAGCGCCGTAATACCGTTTTCGGTACCAGCAACCTTAAAGTCCATATCACCCAAGTGATCTTCATCGCCCAAGATGTCGGTCAATACGGTGAACTGATCACCCTCTTTGACCAGACCCATGGCGATACCGGCCACCGGGAACTTAACCGGCACGCCAGCGTCCATCAGGGCCAGAGACGCGCCACAGACCGATGCCATTGATGACGAACCATTGGATTCGGTAATCTCAGACACGACTCGTACAGTGTATGGAAAATCGTCGATCGACGGCATCATGGCCAAAACGCCACGTTTAGCCAACCGACCATGACCGATTTCACGACGACCAATGCCACCCATACGACCGGCTTCGCCGACGCTGAACGGAGGGAAGTTATAATGCAGCATGAAGTTGTCGGTCACAGTACCGGCCAACATGTCTTCCATCTTACCGTCACGCAACGTACCTAGCGTCGCGGTGACCAAAGCCTGGGTTTCGCCTCGGGTAAACAGAGCCGAGCCGTGGGCCCCGGGCAGTACATCGATCTCAACCTTGATCGGACGAACGGTCTTGCCGTCTCGGCCATCGATACGCGGGTGACCATCGACGATGCGCTTACGCACGGTAGCCTTTTCAATTTTGCTGAACATGGCGCTGACCGACTCTTTCGAGGTTTCGCCATCCGCGCTGGCTAAGGATTCGATAGCCTCGGCACGCAGAGCAGATAGGGCGGTGTAACGCACCATCTTGTCGGCCACCTGATAGGCGTCAGAAATACGCGCGGTAAAGGCGTCAGCGACTTTGGCTTTCAGCTCAACGTTCTCAACAGCAGGCTGCCAATCCCAGCTTGGCTTGCCGTTTTCGGCGGCAAAGGCTTTGATCGCTGTGATCGCGGTTTGAAATTCTTCATGCGCGAACAATACCGCACCCAACATCTGATCTTCAGACATTTCTTGGGCTTCCGATTCAACCATCAAGACCGCATCTTCGGTACCGGCAACAACCATGTTCAAACGCGAACCGAGCAGCTCTTCGTAGGTCGGGTTGAGCTGGTAGCCGTTGGCATCGGTGTAGGCAACGCGCGCGGCGCCAATAGGACCACTGAATGGAATGCCAGAGATGGCCAAGGCCGCCGAGGTCGCCAGCATAGCAGCGATATCCGGGTCATCGGTCTTGTTGGCCGACAGGACGTTGATAACAACCTGCACCTCATTCATAAAGCCCTTAGGGAACAAGGGCCGAATTGGACGGTCGATCAGACGCGAGGTCAGAGTTTCTTTTTCGGACGGACGACCTTCGCGCTTCAGGTAACCACCGGGAATGCGACCAACGGCATAGTGCTTTTCTTGGTAATGCACGGACAGCGGGAAGAAATCCTGGCCCGGTTTGGCCGAGTCGGTGGCCACAACAGTCGCCAGCACGATGATGTCACCAATGGTACACAAAGCCGCGCCGGTGGCCTGGCGGGCAATACGACCGGTTTCCAGGGTGACGTTCTTGCCACCAAAGGTAAAGGTGGTGGTTTTCGGGATAAGTTCAAGCACGGTAATTTCCTCGTAGAGACGGTAACAACGATGCTTCTATCACTGCGCTGGAGGGTATCGCAAGATGCTCAAGCACACTGATAGAAGCCCCAATGCAATACTGGGCGGTAATCGTTGTTAGGCCGTTTTTTATGGGTGGAGTCAATATAGAAGTCGTAGCAATGGCAGTCAACAAGGTCGTCGGCAGCCGAAAATGACAAAAGGCCCCATTGGGGGCCCTTTTTAGAGAACGCGGTCTTATCGACGTAGGCCGAGACGCTTGATCAAGGTTGCGTAACGAGTAACATCTTTGCTCTTCAAGTAATCCAACAGCTTACGACGCTGGTTTACCATCCGTATCAAGCCACGACGCGAATGGTGGTCTTTCGCATGTTCCTTGAAGTGAGACTGCAAGGTCTCGATGTTGATCGTTAACAGAGCGACCTGAACTTCAGGAGAACCTGAATCACCTTCGCTTTGACCGTATTCTTTGACAATTTCTGCTTTCTTTTCGACGCTTAATGCCATCGTTTAGTTACTCCATGAATGTGCTATTGATAGAAAATGCTAGCCGTGCACATTAACAGCTGCATTCCTGTCATCATCGACCAGACTGATGAACGGTGGAAATTATACACGAGGGCTGAACACGAACCAACCTCTTAAACATCTGCCCGAGCAATTAGCCGTTCAGGCTGCAGCCGGCCCACGTCAGAGACTTGCCCGACACCCAAGAAATCCTGATCCGGGCCATAGACCCGGGCCTGACCCGGCGCATGATCGGTCTGCACGTCATTGCCATTGGAGAAATACTTGGCCCGATCCGCCGTCAATTGGATCACCGGCAGATCGATCAGTAGCTGGTCGATCGAGATCAATAGCTGATCCATCTCATCGATAGCACCGCGCTCTTGCAGCTCGATCAGGGCGTCCAAACTGATCGCTTGGGCGATATTAAACTGGCCGTGCTCCGTGCGGCGCAACGCAGTAACGTGCGCAACCGTGCCCAATGCAACGCCAATATCGGCCACCAAGGTACGAATATAAGTACCCTTGGAGCACTTTACTTCTAGGCTAAGGTCAGGACTGGCCCAAGCGTTCAGGCGGTTCTCGAAGATGCTCACCGGACGCGCCGTCAGTTCAATTTCGATGCCCGCACGCGCCAACTCATAGAGCTTCTTACCATCGCGTTTTAGGGCCGAATACATCGGTGGAATCTGTTCGATCGGGCCGACAAAACGATCTCTCAGGACGGCCTCAATGTCGGCGGCACTCAGCTCCGGAACCGCAGCGGTGGCAATGATCTGCCCTTCGGCGTCGAGCGTGTCGGTGGCGATACCGAGTAGACCCGTGGTCAAATAACGCTTATCGGCATCGAGTAGAAATTGGGTGAACTTGGTTGCCTCGCCGAAACAGATCGGCAGCAGGCCAGTAGCCAAGGGATCAAGCGCACCGGTATGACCGGCCTTCTGCGCCTGGTATAGCCAACGTACCTTTTGCAACAGTGCATTGGAGGAAAAGCCGTGCGGCTTGTCGACTAGGAGCACACCGTTGAGTGGGCGCCCTTTGCGGCGTCGAGCCATCTTTATTCTTCCTCTTCGGACGCCTGGGAGCGCAACGTGTCTTCTGATACGGCACGGTCGATCAGCGCCGATACCTTGGACCCGGAGTCAATAACCGCGTCGTAATGGAACCGGAGCATCGGTATTACCCGCAGACTGAGCCCGTGAGCCAAACGCGTGCGCATAAATCCCGCCGCATTATTGAGTACCTTCTGCTGCTCGATGCGGGTCTTCGCTTGGGCTTCTTCGTCCGCCTGCGGGCCAAAGGCCATGCAGGTAAAGTAGATCTCGGCATAGGACAGGTCGGTTGACACCTTGACGTCATTGACCGTGACCATACCGACCCGAGGGTCCTTCACTTCTTGTTGGATTATCTTAGACAGATCGCGTTGAATCTGATCCCCAATTTTCCGAATGCGGCTCATATTACTGGCCATATCACACCTCTCTAAAACGAAAAAAACCGGCCAGCCGCGAGGCCTGGCCGGTTTCTATTTATTACTGCAATTAGTCGTCGATGGTACGGGCGACTTCACGGATATCAAACACTTCAATCTTGTCATCGACCTGGACGTCGGTGTAGTTCTTCACACCGATACCACATTCCATACCCTGACGAACTTCCTGGACATCGTCTTTAAAGCGCCGCAACGACTCGAGCTCGCCTTCATAGATCACGACCTCTTCACGCAACACACGGATCTTCTTGCTACGATGCACAGAGCCATCGATAACCATACAACCGGCTATCTGACCGTATTTGGGTGAATTAAAGATGTCACGCACAACCGCTAGGCCGACGAACTCTTCACGCAATTCAGGTGACAACATGCCGTTCAATGCCGCTCGGACATCATCGATCAGGTCGTAGATAACGTTGTAGTATCGTAAATCCAAACCACCGCGTTCGATAACTTCTCGGGCATTGCCGGTCGCACGAACGTTGAAGCCGAACACTACCGCATGAGCGCTGATAGCCAGATTGGAATCGGACTCGGAGATAGCGCCAACACCACTGGACACTATATTAACCTTAACCTCGTCGTTACCCAGCTTGAGCAATGAACCGGTTATGGCTTCCAACGAACCGCGGACATCCGCCTTCAGGACGACGTTGAGCACTTTGCGCTCGGAACCGTCCATGTTGGCAAACAATGCATCCAGCTTTGCAGCCTGCTGCAAGGAATGTATCGCGCCTTTGGTGCGCGAGTAGCGCAGGTTAGCAACATCGCGTGCAGCCCGTTCGTTCTCGGCAACAACAAACTCATCACCGGCATTGGGCGTACCGTTCAGGCCCAGCACTTCAACTGGAATCGACGGTCCTGCTTGATCAGCCGGCTTACCGGTCTCGTCAAGCAGGGCACGTACCCGACCGTAAAAGGAACCGGCCAAGATAACATCACCGCGCTTCAATAAACCCGACTGCACCAGGACGGTAGCAACCGCGCCACGTCCTTTGTCCAGGCTGGATTCGATAACCACGCCTTTACCAGGACCGGTGTGGTGAGCTCGCAATTCCAGCAATTCAGCTTGAAGTGACACGGCTTCTAGCAATTCGTCGATGCCTAGACCCGAATGGGCCGACACTTGGATAAATTGCGTATCACCGCCCCACGATTCCTGAATAACACCGTGCTGCGAGAGCTCGTTGATCACGCGTTCCGGATCAGCGCTTTCTTTATCCATCTTGTTGATCGCGACCACGATCGGCACGCCGGCTGCACGCGCATGTGTTACCGCTTCGATCGTCTGAGGCATAACCCCATCATCGGCGGCGACCACCAAGATAATAACATCGGTCGCCTTGGCGCCACGGGCACGCATGGCGGTAAAGGCCGCGTGTCCTGGTGTATCCAAGAAGGTAATCATGCCGCGGGCAGATTCCACATGGTAAGCACCAATATGCTGAGTAATACCGCCTGACTCGCCAGCCGTAACTCGAGACTTACGGATAAAGTCGAGCAAGCTGGTTTTACCATGGTCGACGTGACCCATTACCGTGACGACCGGTGCACGAGGACCGACCTCGCCACTGTAGGTAACTTCCATCATGGTATCTTCGAGCAGGTTATCGTTAACAATAAGGTATTTGTGACCCATTTCTTCGGCGATTAAGATGGCCGTATCCTGATCAAGCGGCTGATTCACCGTCGCCATCACACCCATCTTAAACAACATCTTGACCACATCGGCCGACTTAACGGCCATCTGTTGGGCCAATTCGCCAACGGTGATGCTTTCACCAATTTCCACGACACGAATAACTGGCGCCGTCGGTTTTTCAAACTGGTGCTCAAGATTCTTCTTCGCTTTCTTGGCCTTGCGGCGACGGGCGCTGAAGCTATCCTCGTCGAGCGCTGTCAGCATCTGTTGATGCTTGTTGCCCGAACGGTGCGTTGATGCACGTTGCACTTCAGCTTTCTTGCCAACCTTCTTGTGACCGGCTTTGCGGCCACTGTCAGCAGCTGCTGCATTACCATCTTCCGTGCGTCGAACCGGCTCGCGATCCTTAGAATGTTTCTTCTTATCGGAGGTGCGGTCTTCTTTACCCATCTTCGCTTCAGCGCCGGCAACATCGCCTGCTGGAGCTACGCTAACGTTTGGCTGACTGAGCGCTGCGGCGCCTTTAGACGGCTCAGTACTGTCGGCTTCAGAATTCTGAACGCCTTGATTTTCTTTGGCTTTCTTTTCTAAAGACGCCTTCAAACGCGCCGCGTCAAGCGTCGCATCTTCTTTGGCACGCTGAGTGGCACGATCGTCTTCAACCTTAACAACCGGGACACCTGCACTGTCTAATTCTGCGCCTTCTACTTCATCGCGTTTCACATAGGTTCGTTTCTTGCGAACTTCGATGCTAACGGTTTTAGATTTAGAGCCACCGCCGGACTTTAAGGTCGTGGTGATTTTCCGCTTGAGGGTAATCTTGGTTGGGGCATCACTGCTCTCACCATGACTGCTCTTCAAATGCGACAACAACTTATGCTTCTGGTCGTCATTCACCGAATCTGATTCGTTCTTATGTGGTAAACCGGCCGCACCCATCTGAGTGAGCAGTTTTTCCACTGGCGTGCCGACGGACTCGGCTAACTGTTTTACCGTAACTTCTGACATAGAGCTCTCCTTACCGCCTATTCGTTTTCAAACCATGGTGCGCGAGCAGCCATAATGAGTTTGCCGGATTGTTCTTCTTCCAGACCCGTAGCTTCCATAAACTCATCAATGCTTAACTCTGCGACATCTTCCATGGAAACAATGCCTTTACTTGCTAATACAAGCGCTAAGTGTTCATTCATGCCTTCAAGGGCCAACAAATCTGCATGGGGCTGCGCAGATTCGAGTTCTTCTTCAGAGGCCAATTCCTGCGTGAGCAGTATATCTTTAGCCCGCTGGCGCAACTCATTAACCAAGTCTTCGTCAAAACCGTCGATTTCCAGCATCTCGCTAAGGGGCACATACGCCACCTCTTCCAGCGTGGTGAAACCTTCTTCGACAAGCGCAATGGCGATTTCTTCATCTATATCCATCTTGCTGACAAAATGACTAACGAGCTGTCCTACTTCCTGTTCTTGCCTGGCACCTGCCTCATCTTCGGTCATGACATTAATTGTCCAGCCCGTCAGTTCACTGGCCAAACGAACATTCTGTCCGCTCCGACCGATGGCCATCGCTAAGTTCTCTGCCGCGACGGCAACCTGCATGGAATTGGTTTCTTCGTCCATTACTATGGAGGCGACTTCTGCAGGCGCCATGGCATTAATAACCAACTGCGCAGGGTTGTCGTCCCAGAGAATAATATCGACTCGTTCATTGCCCAGCTCATTCGAGACGGCCTGAACACGTGAGCCGCGCATGCCGACACAAGCACCGATCGGGTCAATGCGCTTATCATTAGTCTTAACCGCAATTTTTGCCCGTAGACCTGGGTCACGAGCACAAGCGCGGATATCTAACAGCTCTTCTTGAATCTCCGGCACTTCTATACGGAACAATTCAATTAGCATATGGTTGCTTGATCGACTCAACTCAAGCTGGGGGCCGCGACCTTCAGGCTTGATGCTGTGCAGGACGGCTCGAACGCGATCCGACATGCGGAAATTTTCTCGACCAATCATCTGCTCTCTAGGCAACACGGCTTCAGCATTATTGCCCAAGTCGAGGATAAGACCTTCACGCGAAACCTTCTTGACCGTCCCGGACACCATCTCACCAATCCGATCACGGTAGGCATCAACGATTCGAGCGCGCTCGGCATCGCGAACTTTTTGCACTATTATCTGCTTGGCTGCTTGGGCGCTGATGCGGCCGAATTTTTCGCCTTCGATTTTTTCTTGATAAACATCACCCGGCTGTAAGGTTAGGTCAACCTCATGCGCTTCCTGGGTTGTCCACTCAGAACCGAGGGTAGGGACTCCGCTATTGTCCATTACTAACCAACGACGGAAGGTTTCATATTCACCGGTCTTACGGTCTATAACGACGTAAATATCGGGCTCTCCTTCGTCATTCAATCGCTTTTTCGCGGCGGTTGCTAAAGCCAATTCCATCGCGTCGAAAATTACTTCGCGGGAAACGCCCTTCTCATTTGCAACTGCATCTACGACTAGGAGAATTTCTTTACTCATCGTTTCAGCCCCTTCCTTTCGCTTGAGCGTAACCGCTCGTTGAATTTAAAATCATTATTAACTAAAAATTACTTAAAGTTCGGAATGACCCGACCTTTCTCGACACTTTCGATGGGCAGTAAAAACTCGACACCATCGACCGCCACAATTACATTTTCATCTTCAATACCGCCGAGCACGCCTTTAAAGTTTTTACGGCCTTCAAAGGCATGGCGCAATTTAATTTCAGCCCATTCACCAGTATAAGCGGCGTACTGTTCAATAGTGAACAGCGAGCGGTCCATACCAGGAGAAGAGACCTCAAGACTGTAGTTTCCAGTAATGGGATCTTCGACGTCCATTACGGCGCCAACCTGCCGACTTACTTCCGCACAATGATCAACATGAATACCATCTTCGTGATCGATAAAGATCCTCAGCGTTGAAAACTTACCATTACGCAGATATTCAATACCCCACAGGGTAAAGCCCATTCCTACTATCACAGGCTCAATCAAAGCCTGTATTTCATCGTTTTTTGCCACGAATAACGCCTATTCTTACCTTGTAACATCATTCTAGAAAAATTCAGAATGACAAAAAAAGGCCAACTGCAGCAACACAACAGGGTACCTTGTGTCGCCAGAGGCCCATCCACACCAAGCGCACCAAAAAAAGCAACGCTCAAAAACCAAAAAACCCCTACATGAGGGGCCTTAAATACATCCTTTTTTCGAAACACCCCCAGGTATTTCAGCGCATGCTTCACAGCAGGCACTTTAACCAATGCTGCGCGGGATAAACCCACCCAGACTTTGATCATACAACGGCTTACCAAAGCAAACCGTTCCTTGCATCTCAATTGCCTGCGCAACCAAATTTGAAACGGTCCGCGCTCGGCGACGACCTTGATCGGCAATGCCGATTTGTTCGCCTGGTTTCGGGTTTTACGCCAAAACCCAATTGGTAGCGGGGGCCGGATTTGAAACGGTCCGCGCTCGGCGACGACCTTGATCGGCAATGCCGATTTGTTCGCCTGGTTTCGGGTTTTACGCCAAAACCCAATTGGTAGCGGGGGCCGGATTTGAAACGGTCCGCGCTCGGCGACGACCTTGATCGGCAATGCCGATTTGTTCGCCTGGTTTCGGGTTTTACGCCAAAACCCAATTGGTAGCGGGGGCCGGATTTGAAACGGTCCGCGCTCGGCGACGACCTTGATCGGCAATGCCGATTTGTTCGCCTGGTTTCGGGTTTTACGCCAAAACCCAATTGGTAGCGGGGGCCGGATTTGAAACGGTCCGCGCTCGGCGACGACCTTGATCGGCAATGCCGATTTGTTCGCCTGGTTTCGGGTTTTACGCCAAAACCCAATTGGTAGCGGGGGCCGGATTTGAAACGGTCCGCGCTCGGCGACGACCTTGATCGGCAATGCCGATTTGTTCGCCTGGTTTCGGGTTTTACGCCAAAACCCAATTGGTAGCGGGGGCCGGATTTGAAACGGTCCGCGCTCGGCGACGACCTTGATCGGCAATGCCGATTTGTTCGCCTGGTTTCGGGTTTTACGCCAAAACCCAATTGGTAGCGGGGGCCGGATTTGAACCGACGACCTTCGGGTTATGAGCCCGACGAGCTACCAGACTGCTCCACCCCGCATTAAAACGTTATAATTACCGGCCTTTCGACCGCGCAAATTATACGGACAGGGCCCTTATGTTGCAAGGAACCTCTGCCTTCACAATAGAGCCTGCATCAAACAGGTTCTAGGATTGGTGCCGACGACTAGACTCGAACTAGCATGGGCCGAAGCCCACCACCCCCTCAAGGTGGCGTGTCTACCAATTTCACCACGTCGGCTTAAACTTTACTCGGTTGGTAGCGCACTGGCAGGTGATTCAATTACCGAAACCGGTACATCGGAACCTACTGGTGACGCCTCAACAGAAGACGGAATGTCGATACCCGCTATATTTGCTGCCTTCTGCTTAGCGATAAACGCCAAACTCAAACTGGTTATAAAGAAACAAGCGACCAGCACTGCGGTAGAGCGGGTTAAAAAGTTCCCGCTGCCCGATGAACCAAACACCGTTTGCGACGCACCGCCACCAAACGATGCGCCTGCTTCAGCGCCCTTGCCTCGCTGGATCAGAACAAAGGCAACCACACCAATTGCCAATAGAACATGAACCAATAAAATTAAATTTTCATAAATCATCTGAACTTACCCTTGAGCAGCGTTGCAAATCGCTACGAATTCTTCGGCCATCAATGACGCGCCGCCTACCAGTCCGCCGTCTATATCGGGCTGACCAAACAACGCCTGGGCGCTGGAAGCCTTAACGCTGCCACCGTACAGAATACGTGTTTTGGCGGCAACAGCTGCATCTTCAGCGGCCAACAGCTGGCGAATAAAGGAGTGTACGTCCTGCGCCTGTTCCGGGGAAGCGGTTTTACCGGTTCCAATGGCCCAAACAGGTTCGTAGGCGATCACAACTTTTTCAAATGCCTTAATTCCGACCTGAGTGAGTACGGCATCGATTTGCTCTTTGCAAATCTGCTCGGTAACACCGGCTTCACGCTGCTCCAGTGTTTCACCGATACACAACATTGGAATCAAGCCGGCGGCTAAAACCGCAACAACTTTTTTCGCAACGATGGCATTAGTTTCGCCGAACAGTTCGCGCCGCTCAGAATGCCCGACAAGAATATACTGGCAACCAAAGTCTTGCGCCATGGCCAGGTTAGTCTCGCCGGTAAAGGCACCCTTCTCTTCGAAGTGAATATTCTGCACGCCATATGCGATAGCCGAACCTTTCAAGCTGTCAGCCAACTGCGGTATATAAACAGCCGGTGGAAAAATAGCCGTATCTGCAGAGCCATTAAAGCCTGCTTTAAACGCTGCCAACAGAGCTGCATTAGAGCTCATGTCGCCATTCATCTTCCAGTTTGCTGCTACTAATAAACGTCGCATAATACCTGCCTCCATCGAGCGGGCGCAGAGTGTACTTAGTTTGCTCTGGCCTCGCAAGAGTCAGAGCAGGGAAATACACCCGAATTAAAAAAAATAAGCTATTAAATCAACTAATTAGCTTAGAGATTGGCAACAGCGGCCGACACAGCCGAGGCCAGCGTCTTGCAAACCGCCTTCACGGTCGTAATGTCCTCGCCCTCGACCATAACCCGAACTACCGGCTCGGTACCGGAAGGCCGCAGCAATACACGACCGGTTTCGGCCAATACCTGCTCGGCCTGCGCCATCGCGCTTTGCACTGCCGGTAAGGCTAGCACATCCACTCTCTGGGGCAGTTTGACATTGATCATGACCTGAGGATATTTACGCATACCCGATTTGGCTTGCGCCAGAGTCTGATCACTGTCGCGCAGTGCGCATAGCACCTGTAACGCGGCCACAATGCCATCGCCGGTCGTGGTCACATGCTTACAGACGATATGACCGGAATTCTCGCCACCGAGCGGCCAAGCCCGAGTGTTCAACTGTTCCATAACGTAGCGGTCGCCCACATTAGCGCGAATCAACTCAAGATCGAGCTTCCTCAGCGCTACTTCGAGGCCAAGGTTAGTCATCAGAGTACCAACAATGCCCTGCCGAATCACGCCCTTGCCTTGCAGATGCTTAGCAAGGATAAAGAGCAATTCATCGCCATCGACGGCCTGACCTTCTTGATCCACCATCAATAAACGATCGCCATCTCCATCGAAGGCGATGCCCAACTGAGCGTTTTGCTCCAGAACCGCTTTTTGCAGTGCGGCTGGGTGGGTCGAACCGATTTGATCGTTGATATTCAGGCCATCAGGCGCCGCGCCAATGACATGAACGGTGGCACCGAGCTCGCGAAACACCTTAGGTGCCACGTCATAGGTCGCGCCATGAGCGCAATCAAGCACGATATGCATGCCGTCTAGATTTAGATATCCAGAAGTCGACTTGCAAAATTCAATATATCGACCACTGGCATCCTCAATCCGTCGGGCTTTACCCAGCTCGGAACTCGGCACCGTCTGCAGCACAGCGTCCAACTCCGCCTCGATGGCGAATTCAATGTCATCGGGCAACTTGGTGCCATCGGCGGCAAAGAACTTGATGCCGTTATCATAAAACGGATTGTGTGACGCGGAGATCACGATGCCAGCATCGGCGTGGAACGCGCGGGTCAGGTAGGCAACCCCCGGGGTCGGCATGGGGCCGACCAGCAGACTGTCGCACCCGGCCGCAGCCAGGCCCGACTCGAGTGCCGATTCAAACATATAACCCGAAATACGGGTGTCCTTGCCGATTACAATCTTACCCTTGCCCGCGCGCGAAAAAACCCGACCCGCGGCCCAGCCAAGCTTCAGAAAGAACTCTGGGGTAATGACGCCCTGCCCCACCTCGCCCCGAATCCCATCGGTACCGAAATATTTTTTTCCGTTGCTCACGTCATTATCTCCAATTATGGCTAGTCGGACCGCTCCAAGCGAACCGCATTTAACATTCGAACGACATCGACCGTTGGCGCCACATCATGGACGCGAACGATCCAGGCACCCTTCAGCACCGCTGCCGCGACCGTCGCCAAGCTGCCGTAAAGGCGCTCATCGACCGGCTTATTGAGTACCGCACCAATCATACTTTTACGCGAGGTACCGACCAACAGGGGCAATTGATCAATCGCCAAATGATCGAGTCGATTAAGCAGTTGAAGATTATGCTCCAGCGTCTTGCCAAAACCAAAACCAGGATCCAATAACATACGATCCCGAGCAATGCCCGCCTCCGCGCAGGCTGACAGCCGATGCTGAAAAAATGCGCCAACCTCGGCCACGACATCGGCGTAGCGAGGCTGGCTCTGCATTTTATCGGGTTGACCCTGCATATGCATCAAACAAATTGCCAAGCCGGTCTGAGCAGCTGCCGCCAAAGCACCCGGTCGCTGCAGGGCGCGGACATCATTGATCAGCCCAGCACCGTGACTGGCAGCCGCCAACATCACCAGCGGGGTGCTGGTATCGACCGACACCAGGGTGTCGAAACGGGCCGACAGGGCTTCGATCACCGGCACCACGCGCGCCAGCTCCTCGGCCTCCGATACCGCCAGAGCGCCGGGCCGAGTACTCTCACCGCCGACATCAATTATCGCCGCACCGGCCTCAATCATAGCCTCAGCCTGATAGAGGGCCTGGTCCAACCCGACAAAACGCCCACCATCGGAGAATGAATCCGGGGTGACATTCAACACACCCATCACATGGGCCGAGGTCCGGGACAGGCTTTTGCCGTTAAAGTGATAGTGAGTGTCCAACAGCCTTCCTAGTGTTGAATGCGTTTCGCAATAGCGTTTGCCTAGCACTATATAAAAAAAGTCGGCGCAAGGCACCGACTTTAATATTGACTCCCTTGGATCGACTCAGTCGTCGGATCGTTCGGGGTCTGGTTCTTTCTTATCGTCCTGCTCTTCTGGCTCATCCGATCGAATCGGTGGCATCTGTCGATGCCGATCGTCCCAACCCTTAGGCTGTCTTGGCTTTTGACCCGACATGATGTCTTCGATTTGTGCCGCATCAATGGTTTCATATTCCATCAAAGCATCTTTCATCGCTTCCAGCTTGTCTCGATTGCCTTCCAGAATCTCAGTGGCCTCTTTGTAACAGCGCGCTAAGATATCCTTTATCTGCTCATCAACCTTTTGGGCCGTCACGGGTGACATACCGGCAACCGATGATTGACTGCCCAAGTAAGTCTGTTGTTCGTCTTCAAACTGCTGTGCACCAAGCTCGCTCAGACCCCACTTGGTCACCATATTGCGCGCCAACGATGTGGCTCGCTCGATGTCATTTGACGCACCGGTGGTGACGCCTTCCTTGCCAAGGGTCATTTCTTCAGCGATTCGGCCACCGTAAAGACCACAGATCTGACCTTCGAGGGCACGTTTACTGATCGAATAACGATCTTCTTCGGGCAAAAACATGGTTACACCCAAGGCGCGACCGCGGGGAATGATACTGACTTTGTAAACCGGGTCGTGTTCCGGAAAAAGATTTCCAACGATAGCGTGACCGGCTTCATGATAGGCGGTATTGGTCTTCTCTTTTTCCGACATGACCATCGCTTTGCGTTCTGCGCCCATCATAATCTTGTCTTTGGCCCGATCAAATTCCTCCATATTCACCATCCGCTTGTTTAGACGGGCAGAAAACAGGGCAGCCTCATTGACCAGGTTGGCGAGGTCAGCACCGGAGAAACCGGGCGTACCACGTGCCACGATGCTCGCGTCGACGTCATCGGCAATCGGCACCTTACGCATATGCACTTTTAATATCTGCTCGCGACCGAGAATGTCCGGCAAGCCGACCACAACCTGACGGTCAAAGCGACCCGGACGCAGTAAGGCGGGATCGAGCACGTCAGGGCGGTTCGTCGCAGCGATCACGATGATGCCATCGTTGACTTCAAAACCATCCATCTCCACCAGTAACTGGTTCAGGGTCTGCTCGCGCTCATCATTACCGCCGCCAATGCCGACTCCGCGTGAACGGCCCACGGCATCGATCTCATCGATAAAAATAATGCACGGTGCCTGCTTCTTGGCCTGTTCAAACATATCCCGCACGCGCGAGGCACCGACACCGACAAACATCTCGACAAAGTCGGAACCGGAGATGGAGAAGAACGGCACCTTAGCTTCACCGGCAATCGCCTTGGCAAGCAGGGTTTTACCCGTACCGGGGGGGCCCACCATCAACACGCCACGCGGAATCTTGCCGCCGAGGCGCTGATACTTACCTGGATCGCGCAGAAATTCGACCAGCTCTTGGACATCTTCCTTAGCTTCTTCGACACCGGCCACATCCTTAAAGGTGGTCTTAATTTGGTCGTCGCCGAGCAAACGCGCCTTGCTCTTGCCAAAGCTCATCGGGCCTTTACCGCCTCCGCCTCCGCCTTGCATCTGACGCATGAAAAACATAAAGACGCCAAGAATAATCAAGATCGGAAAGGATGCGACAAACAATTGAGTCCAGATGCTGGGCTGATCCGGCTGTCGAGATTTCACCTCCACATTATTGTCGATCATAATGTCAATCATCGCCGTGTCATCATTCGATGCCGGCCGAACGGTCTGAAACAAGGAACCGTCCTTGCGTTCGCCATAGATATTAAGGCCGGCGTAGGTGACGGTTCTAATTTGATCTTGCTCCACTTGCTGCACAAAACGGGAATAACTCATCTCGTCAGGGGCCGTGGTCATATCAAAATTCTTAAACACCGCCAGCAAAACCACTGCGATTATCAACCAGAGTACTAGATTCTTTGCCATATCGTTCATTTTTACCTTCTTACGCAGACGGCTGCGTGTCTGCTAAACCCTTGTACCCCGTTGCAACCAGATAGGTCTCTCGAGACCTGGTCCGGGATGCATCCGGTTTACGCATTACGACCTTAGTAAAGTGCTGCCTCACGGTCTTAACATAGGCGTCGAAGCCTACCCCGTGAAACACCTTGGCGACAAACCCCCCGCCGGGCTTCAGTATTGCTTGAGCCATTTCGAACGCCAGCTCTACCAAATACATCACCGCAGGTTGATCAATTACCGCATTACCGCTCATATTGGGGGCCATATCCGAGATTACAAGGTCGACGGGATCGCTCCCAATACAATCCTGTAACGCCTTATATACCGCGTCATCGGTGAAGTCACCGTGGATAAATTCGACCCCGGCGACGCTGTCCATCTCAAGTATATCGGAGGCCACTACGCGACCTTGAAAGCCGACCTGTTTAGCGGCGACTTGCGACCAACCCCCCGGTGCCGACCCCAAATCTACGACCGTCATTCCGGAGCGGATCAATCGGTCCTTTTCGCACAGTTCTAACAGCTTGTAGCTGGCACGACTGCGGTAGCCATCCTGCTTGGCCATCTGGACATATTTGTCGTCAAAATGCTCTCTAAGCCATTCTTGACTATTTTTTGGGCGCGCCACGGAAAATCCTCTTTAGTGATTTCTGTCGATCTACAGTACAATTTGCAGTGTTACACCCATATTAACATGAGATTTACTGATTATGAGTTTGAAACAGAACGACAAAAAGGGTTTACGGACCATCGGCCATCAGCTAAGCCCAGTGGTAACCGTTGCCGAAAACGGGCTAAGCGCGACGGTTTTAGCGGAAATTGAACGCGCTTTGAACGATCACGAACTGATTAAAATTAAATTCGTCACCGAAGATCGTGACAATAAGAAGGCCCTGATCGCAGAGGTCATGGAGCAGACCAATGCCACCTTGGTGCAAACCATCGGGCATATAGCGCTGATTTTGCGCAAGGTGACCAAACCGAACCCCAAGTTATCTAACTTAAAGCGGTTCAGCCATCTCTGAGTGACGTGCGACCAGACCGCTGGGTCTGGCCGCCGGCCTTAAACGCGTGTCAGCCATCCGTGCTGATCGGCAGTCTTGCCCCACTGTATATCGTTTAGCGCCTGACGTAATTTCAGCGTGCTTGGACCTGCCAGCCCAGTGCCGACGGCATAATCTCGCCCCTGATGAATAAGCGTACCCACCGGCGTTAACACCGCTGCAGTGCCAGACAGTGCCGCTTCGGTATTGGCTTTGGCGGCACGGGTCAATAATTCCTCGACCGATATATTGCGTTCGCTTACGGTCATACCCATATCGGCGGCGAGCTTTAATAGCGAATCCCGAGTAACACCATGCAAAAAACTGCTGTCCAAGCCTTTGGTGATGATTTCATTACCATCGATGAGAATAAAGTTTGCCGCGCCCGTCTCCTGGACATCGCCATTCGGGCAAAACAGGATTTGGTCAGCGTCTACGCTATCGCGCGCGCGGGCTATCGGCCCCAAGGCACTGGCATAGTTACCACCGCTTTTGATCATGCCCATATGCGGGGCGCAGCGCATGCCGTCTTCTTCCAACAACAGGCGCAACGGCTTGGCGCCACCGGCAAAGTAATCCCCGACCGGCGAAAGCAGAACATACAAGATTGAACTCAGGGTGGCCGCCGCCGCCTTGCCGATGGCTGCCTCAGTGCCTATGTGGGTCGGTCGGATATACATCGAACCCGGCTGCTCCGGAACGTCGTGGGCGAATTTCTTAACCACCTCGATAATCATTTGACCCAACTGAACCGGATCCACGGCAGGCAAACTCAAGAGCCGACTGCTTTGCATCATGCGCTTAATATTGGCGTCCATACGAAATATATGGACACTGCCGTCGGCATGTCGAAACGCCTTAAGACCTTCAAAACAGGTACTCGAGTAGTGCAAGACATGCGCACCCGGATGCAGCGCGATGGCTTGCGCATTGACCAGTTCAGCGTCACTCCAACGATTGCCTTCAAAGGTGGTCAACGCCATTTCGGGCATAAAAACGGTACCAAATGCTGCCATATAGATTCCCTAAAGCACCGAGCACCTTGTGGCACCGCGGTAAATGGTTGGTGGTAAGTATAGGTGGATTATTATTGGCGTTATTGTATGACATTTGTGATACCGGACACTAGCGCCAAAATGCCATGACAGGCGTTACTTGGTGCGCGGGGCTCGTGCGCTGAGTCACTCCGTCGGATCCAGATAGCGTTGCCAATAGTCGATTACCTGACCACGAATATGCGCCAATTCCGGTGCCAGCTCGCTCAGGTTTCGCTGGCTGGACTCGCCCTTGAGGATGGCATGATGTACTTCCTGGCGCAGCGTAAGGTAGGCTGCCAGGAGGTTTTTTCGGTCAGCTTCAGCGAAGATCTGACAACGATAGAGCGCCTCGATCGAGCGCACGTTGTCCGACCATCGGGTCAGTTGCGGCGAGTCATGGGCATGCGCCAAGATCAGAAACTGGATCAAAAACTCCAAATCAACGATTCCGCCGGCATCCTGTTTGAAGTCGAACTGCGCGTCAGCCCCCTGTGCCCGACTGGACAGATGGGCGCGCATCTTATCGCGCATGGCGAGGACGTCGCAGCGCAAACTGTCTATATCGCGGGGCTTGGCAAGCAGTTCAGCGCGCAGGGCGTCGAAGCCATGCTTTAAGCTTTCGTCCCCGGCGATAAATCGCGCTCGGATGAGCGCTTGATGCTCCCAGGTCCAGGCCTTGTCCTGTTGATACTTGGCAAAGGCCGTCAGGCTGCTAACCAGCAGTCCTGAGTTGCCGGACGGACGCAGTCGAGTATCGATCTCGTAGAGTCGTCCGGACGGGGTAATAGCGCTCAGCAGATGAATCAACTTTTGTCCCAGTCGCGCCATAAAGACCCCGTTATCAATAACCTTGGGGCCTTCGGTAACGCCCTGGACAGAGGCATTGTGCAAAAAAACCAGGTCTAGATCGGACTCATAAGACAGCTCCAAGCCGCCCATCTTGCCATAGGCGATGACGCCAAAGTCTGGATCGCACCAGTCGCCGCCGGCCTTACTGGGTCGACCGTGACGGGCCACCAATTGACGCCACGCCAGCGCCAGCGACTGATCGACCACCACCTCGGCCACCCAGGCCAGGTAGTCGGATATTTTCATCAATGGCAGCACGCTGGATATTTCGCACGCCGCCGCACGCAGCACTCGAGCATGGCGGAAATGGCGCAACAGCTCCATCTGCCGCTCAAGATCATCCTCCGGAACGCGCAGTAGGAGCAGATGCAACTCGGCCCGCAATTCGGCCCGATCGGGCAAGCGATACAGGCTCGCCCGATCCGTCAGCTCATCGAGCAAAAAGGGTTTTTCCTGCAACTGCCGGGCAAGCCAAGGGCTGGCCGGCACCAGCTTGACCAGTTCGGCAATGGCTAGCGGATTTTCTGCAAATAGTACGAAATAACTGCTGCGCCGGACGATGGCCTCCAAGAGTGGGCGGATACTGACCAGTCGCGCTGGCGCATCCCGGTAGCGGGCCAATTCCAGCCATAAGCGAGGAATGAAGCCGGCCATATTGTCCCGGGCGACCACGGATAGGCGCTGCACCGCAGGGATCTGGGCCAAGCTGAGCATCGACTCGGTCAAGTCAGGATCCGGATCGGCGGCACCCTCGATCCAGCTTCCGCTGCGCCATGCCTGCATATAAGGCAGCAGCTTTTGATTAACTTGGATCTCGACCTCTTCCGCGATCAGATCCGAGAAATGGCCGTGCACCCGGTCGCGATGACGGCTCAGATCGACCAACATAGCCGACACCGACTCGGCACCGAGCGACAGGGCAAGACGCTCGCGCGCCACCTCATCGGTCGGCAGCAATTGCGTTTGCTGATCGTTGATCGCTTGAATGCGGTGCTCCAAATCGCGCAAATGATCATAGGCCGCGGTCAATTCATCGACCGCAGCCTCCGGCAGCAATTCCAACCGAGCAAGGGCTTGCAGCACCGGCCAGGTGCCGCGCTGTTGTAAGAGTTCTTCTTGGCCACCACGAATCAGTTGAAACACCTGGGCGATGAATTCGACTTCCCGAATCCCGCCCCGGCCCAACTTGATGTTGTCATCACCATGCTGGCGCTGAACTTCCTGTTGAATCTTGCTTTTTAGCTCACGCAGCGCGCCGAGCGCCTGATAATCAACATAAGTGCGGTATACAAAGGGGTGCAGCAAATCCGCCAGGGCCTGCTGCGCCGCTTCAGGGCCGGTTACTGGGCGAGCCTTGACCATGGCAAAACGCTCCCAAAATCGGCCCTGGAGTAAATAATAGTTTTCCAATGCCGCGTAGCTTGAAACCAATGCGCCCGACTGACCCCAGGGGCGCAAGCGCATATCGACTCGAAACACAAAGCCCTCGGCGGTGCGCGCGTCCAGCACGTGGATCAGCTTGCGGGCTACTCGGGTAAAAAACGCCTCATGGCTGCGCCCACCACTGGTGGTACCTGGCCCGGAATAGCTGAAGATCAGGTCGATGTCAGACGACAGATTGAGTTCCTCGGCGCCGTGTTTGCCCATGGCCAACACCACCAGCTGCGCGGGACCATCCGAATAGTCACAGGGGGCGGGCAGTCCGTCCTTGGCTTGCCAAAAGGCCATACACCAGGCCAAGGCGCAACGCAGTGCGGCATCGGCCAAGGTCGATACCGCTTGCGCGGTTTGCGCTACACTGTTGAGATGCCATATATCGCGAGCCATCAGTCGCGCCAGGTGGCGATTGCGCCAGACGCGCAAGTCCAACATCAGGGCTACCTCACCCTCGAGCGACCAGTGCTGTGCCAGCGCCGTCAATTCGTCTACCGGATTTGCCGGCGCCTTAAATTGCGCAACCATTAGAAGCCAATCTTGCTGGGTCTGAACCCAACTAGCCAACCAAGGGCTGGCCAGGCACAAACGCACGACGGCGTCCCGGGCTGCGGCGTCGAGAGCACTGCAACGAGCGTCTTGGCAAAGTCGGTCACGTTCCTGGGAGAGTTTTTTGGCAAGGTGCATGGGCAGTCCTTGTGCGACAGAAAAATCGATTCCAGCTACACTTTAGTCGTTTTTGGGTCATTTTATTAGTGCGTAAAACGGGACCTTATCAAGATGGGGACTGTCATCTACCGGTCGACAGTGCGATCATCTGAGTAATAATTTTTATCATTGGCCCAAGGCCATGCCAGTAACCAAGGACAGCTTTCATGATCCAGCGTACCCCTTTTCGACTCTTGGCCACAACCCTGCTATCTACCGTTACCCTGGTCGGCGCCGCCGACTGGCAAGACATTAGCAACCAGGCTAAGGGTCAGACCGTTTACTTCCATGCCTGGGGCGGTGATGAGCATATTAATAGCTATATTCAGTGGGCTGGCGAACGGGTCCAAGAGGATTATGGGGTCACCGTCAAGCACGTTAAGAACGTCGCGCCCAATGCCGTCAATCAGGTGTTGTCTGAAAAGGCGGCCGGAAAACAAACCGGTGGTGCCGTGGACCTAATTTGGATCAATGGTGAAAATTTTGCCAATATGAAGGCAAACGACCTGCTCTACGGCGCCTTTACCCAAGACCTACCCAACTACCGCCTGGTCGATACCGAACACAAACCGACCACCCTATTCGACTTCACGACCCCGGTCGATAACTTGGAAGCGCCCTGGGGCATGGCTCAATTGGTGTTTATGTACGACAGCCAATATGTCGCCCAGGCGCCGACTTCGGCGCAGGAGTTACTCACCTTTGCGCAAAACAACCCGGGACGATTCACCTACCCGGCCTTGCCGGCGTTCCATGGCACGACCTTTGTGAAACAGATATTGAGTGAATTGACCGAACAAAACCCGGCCCTGTACACACCCGTTGCGCTGGCCGATTTTGACGCCATAACGGCATCATTATGGCAATATCTTGACGCGTTACACCCCTTGATGTGGCAAGAGGGTAAAACCTTTACCGATGGCGCGCCGCGCATGAAGCAGCTGCTCAATGATGGCGAGATCGCGATATCCCTGAGCTTTAACCCCTTTGATGCCAGCAATGCCATCGCTAATGGCGACTTACCGGACACGATTCGCACCTATATTCACCGCAGCGGTACCATTGGCAACACCCACTTTGTCACCATTCCCTACAATGCCAGCAATCCACAAGGCGCCATGGTCTTCGCTAACTTCCTGATGTCGCCCGAAGCGCAGGCACGAAAAGCCAATACCACGGTCTGGGGCGACCCGACCGTACTGGCCATGGCGAAACTGTCGAACGCGCAGCGCAAGGCGTTCACCGACTTGCCGATGGGCGTGGCGACCCTGTCCAATGAGCAACTTGCGAAGGTCTTGCTGGAACCCCATGCTAGCTGGGTCGCGGCAATCGAACAGGCGTGGCTGAGCCGATACAGTCAATAAGGTCTCGGCGCCAAGATGAGCCGATCATGACGCTGCGCCTGAGCCACCCGCTCGCCATCATCCCCTGGCTGACGGTGGCGATCTTCTTAACGCCGGTGATACTCGGCCTGGTCGGTACCTGGCTGCCAGCCTTTGGGTGGTTTCCAGCTATCGGACTGGATCGTTTGAGCCTCGCACCCTGGTCTAACCTGTTTAGCCACCCAAGCTTCCCGGGGGCATTGCGTCATACCCTGGTGACCGGACTGGGCGCAGCTGCGCTGGCCTTGGTCTCTACGGCACTCTTATTGATAGGTGCCTATCCGTCGGCGCTGTTCAGTTGGTTGGAAAAATCCTTGGCGCCCATCCTATCGATTCCTCATGCTGCTTTTGCCATTGGCATGAGTTTTCTGCTCGTGCCCAGTGGCTGGCTGGTGCGCCTGCTCGCGCTGATGAGCGATCGTTTAGACCGACCGCCACTCTGGTCAACCTTTCAGGATCCGCACGGCATCAGCCTGATTGTCACGCTGGCGCTGAAAGAAATCCCGTTTTTATTGCTGATGTGCCTGGCGATATTGCCCACCCTAAAGGCTCAGCAGACGCTTTGGCTCGCCAATAGCCTGGGCCACAGCAACCGATTCGCCTGGCTATGGTTGATCTTCCCACAACTCTACCGGCAAATTCGACTGCCCTTTTTTGCTGTGTTGGCCTACTCCCTAACCGTTGTCGATATAGCGGTGATCGCCGGACCCACTACCCCGGCAACGCTGGCGGTATTGATTACCCAGTGGTTCAATGATCCGGATCTCAGCCAACGCACCGTTGGTGCCGCCGGGGCCGCAACACTGTTAATGCTATTGTCATTAATTATGGCGGGCGCCCTGCTGCTGGAAAACCCTCTGCGTCGACTGCGCAGTCATTGCCTGGAACGCCGCCTTAGCGGTCATTGGCCGGCTTGGGAAAAGCCGATGGCGCGCTTGATCAGCTTTGTTTTGCTGTTCTTTTATGCCGCCGCTTTACTGATCACCCTGATATGGGGCTTGGCGGCACAATGGCGCTATCCTGATGTACTGCCCAGTCGCTTCTCGCTCGACAAGGTGGCACATTCCTTAACGCAACTGTCCGATCCGCTCTGGTGCACTCTGTTGTTGGCCACCCTATCGGCATTGTTGGCCATTACTGTAGTGGTCGGGTGCTTGGAAAACGAGGTTCGACTGAAATATGGCGGCCAAAAGGTCCGCGGACAAAAGATCCTCGTGCTGCTTTATCTGCCATTACTAATTCCGCAAATCGCCTTTATCTTTGGTTTTCAGGTTTGGTTGATTCGGGTTGGGCTGGACGGTACCTTTGTCGCATTGCTCTGGTCCCATCTAGTCTTTGTGGTGCCCTATGTATTTTTGACCATAAGCGGACCCTATCGACAGTTTGATGATCGCTTCAGCTGGCTAGCGCTGTCCTTAACCGGTCGGCGCGCGCACAGCTTTTGGCGCATCAAACTGATAATCTTACTGCGCCCGATTCTATACGCCTTCGCCACCGGCTTTGCCGTATCGATCGCCCAGTACCTGCCGACGATCTTTGTCGGTGCCGGTCGCTTTGCCACCCTGACCACAGAGGCCGTTGCCCTAGCCTCGGGCAGTGACCGTCGGCTGATGGCGGTAATGGCCCTGTGGCAGCAGCTGTTACCGCTAATTGTCTTTGCGCTGGCCACGCTGATTCCCGCTTATCGCTTTCGACATCGTCGCGCGATGAGCCAGACCGTGAGTTAAGCCTATGAGTATGCAATTGCAAAATTATCAACTGTGCCGGCACCAACAGCCGCTCTTTAAGGCCTTCAGCCTAACCGTTGCAGCGGGTGAGATTGGCGCCATAACCGGCATTAGTGGCTCGGGCAAGTCGACCCTGCTGGCCGATATTTCCGGTATTTTGACCTCGGCATTCAAAAGTAGTGGGGAAATTCTGCTCAACGGCAATTCTTTGCGCACCGTGCCGATCGAGCGCCGTCAGGTCGGTATCCTATTTCAAGACGATCTGTTGTTTCCACATCTTAATGTTTTTGAGAATCTCCTCTTTGGCCTGCCGGCGCATTTTTCACGCGGCGAGAAAGCCGCTCGTATCCAGGACGCCTTGAGCGAATCCGGCCTCGGCTCTTATGCCTTGCGCGATATCGCCACCCTGTCCGGCGGCCAGCGGGCGCGGATCAGTCTGTTGCGCACGCTCTTGTCAGAACCCAAACTGATGCTGCTCGATGAACCCTTTTCAAAGCTGGATCGTGCCCTACGCGGGCAGTTTCGCGCGTGGGTTTTTGAACAGTTAGGGCATCAACATATTCCTGTGGTCTTGGTGACCCATGACCCGGAGGACATACCCGATGGCAGTCGAATAGTTGACTTGGAGGCACCCGATGCTTGATCGCTTAACCTTAAGGCTGGTGCGACCTCCGCTGCTTAGAATGGCCCGGTACACAGTGCGCGTTGGCGTGACAGCCGACCACGTGACGCTGCTCGGCTTTGCCATCGGTATGCTCGCGCTGCCAGCCTTGGCGACCGGCCATTTTACCGCGGCGTTGCTGGCTATCGGCCTGAATCGAATCTTGGATGGCTTGGATGGCGCGGTGGCGCGCCTTACTCAAGCTACTGAGCGAGGCGCCTATCTCGATGTAGTGCTCGATTTTATCTTTTACTCGGCGGTGATATTTGGTTTCGCCTTGGCCGATCCGGGACGCAATGCTTTGCCGGCAGCCGGCCTAATCTTTGCCTTTGTCGGCACCGGCTCAAGTTTTTTGGCCTTCGCGGTGTTTGCCGAGCGCTTTGCGCTGCACTCGATGCGTTACCCCAACAAAGGCTTTTACTATCTCACCGGCATTGCGGAAGGTACTGAGACGATAGGTTTTTTTGTCCTGATGTGCCTGTTGCCAAACGCCTTCCCGACCCTGGCTTGGGTGTTTTTTGGGCTCTGTGTTCTGACTACCCTGAGTCGGGTGGTGGGCGGTGCCCACACCCTCAAGACGTTGACCAAAGCACCGCACTGAGCGCGACAATTAACTATTGAAGAGTCGATTTTCCTGCTCCTGAACGCGGATAAAGGTGGTCCGCTTGGACAGCTCGCGTAACGCGGCAGCCCCGACATAGGTGCAGGTTGAGCGCACACCGCCCTGTATATCGAGCATGGTCACGGCCAGTGGACCGCGATAGGGAATCTTCACCGTCTTGCCTTCGCTGGCTCGGTAATTCGCCACTCCGCCATGGTACTTGTCCATCGCCGTATCGGAACTCATGCCATAGAAGAGACGATATTGACGACCGTCTTGTTCAACCAGATCGCCGCCACTTTCATCATGTCCGGCCAACAGGCCACCGAGCATAACAAAGTCGGCACCGGCGCCGAAGGCCTTGGAGACATCGCCCGGGCAGGTACAGCCGCCGTCGGAAATGACGTGTCCATTGAGACCGTGGGCCGCATCCGAGCATTCAATCACCGCGGACACCTGAGGATAACCAACACCGGTTTTAACCCGGGTGGTGCAGACCGAGCCAGGGCCGATCCCGGCCTTAACGATATCCGCGCCAGATAAGAGCAGCTCTTCGGTCATTTCACCGGTGACCACGTTACCCGCGACGATGGTTAGGTCGGCGTATTCGGCGCGCACCCGACGCAAAAACGTCACGAAGTGCTCGGAATAGCCATTGGCCACATCGATGCAGAGAAACTCAAGGCCACTGTGCAGTGCCAATATCGCGCGTAACTTATTCAAGTCGGCATCGGAGGTGCCGCTGCTAACCATAATATGGGGCAACACGGCCGGGTCAATGTCGTGCAGAAAATCCTGCCATTGCTCAACCGAATAGTGCTTATGCACTGCCGTGAGCATCCGGAACTCGGCCAGTACCAAGGCCGCGGCAAAGGTCCCAACCGTATCCATATTGGCGGCGATAATGGGCACGCCGGTCCAGGTCTTTTTACTGTTCAGGAAGGTGAAGGTGCGCTCGAGCGAGACTTGGGAACGGGATTTTAAGGTCGACCGTTTGGGGCGGATCATGACATCTTTAAAACCCAGCTTAATATCATTTTCAACGTGCATAGCGGCTCCGGATGTTGGTAGGCAATCGATAACTCCGGTGTCCAAGGCTAGCACGCGGCCGAGTGCAGTCCAATCTATTTTATGACCGATTGGTCAGGCAACGGCCGATGCAAGAATCTAAGCTCGAGGCGAGCAATCGAAAAGGGCTAGGCGGGTATCGCGGTAATGCGGGTGTACTTGTCTTGCAGCTGCTCGCTGGACTCAACGTGCTGTGGATCGAGCGGGATGCAGTCGACTGGGCAAACTTGCTGGCACTGTGGCTCGTCGTAATGGCCGATGCATTCGGTACAGAGGGCCGGATCGATCACATAGATCTCCTCACCCTCCGAGATGGCGTTATTCGGGCACTCCGGCTCGCAAACATCACAGTTGATGCATTCATCGGTAATTAACAGCGCCATAACGCAGATCTCCTCCGAGAGTTTTCAACCAAGGCCGGCTCAGTGCGCAGACGATCAGCGGCCGAAACGTTTGTTTAAGGCTGCCTGCACTATGGGGTGAACCATTTTCGACACATCGCCCTTGAGCAGCGAAATTTCGCGGACAAAGGTTGACGAAATAAAGGAGTATTGTTCCGAGGGGGTCAGAAACATGCTCTCTAAATCCGGTGCCAAGACCCGATTCATGTTGGCCAGCTGAAATTCGTATTCAAAGTCGCTGACCACCCGCAGGCCGCGCAAAATAACTTGCGCCTTATGCTCGTGGGCAAAGTCGACCAACAAGTTGCTGAAGCCCAGCACCTCAACATTGCCGTATCCACGCGTCACGGAGCCAGCCAGGTCAACTCGTTCGGACAACGAAAACAGCGGCTGTTTCTTCGGGCTGTCAGCCACGGCGATGATCACCTTATCGAAGTGTCGCAGCGCTCGCTCAACAAGATCCATATGACCCAAGGTAATGGGATCGAAGGTTCCGGGATAGATTACAGTACTGCCCATATTCACCGCTCTGTGGTTTAAAAAAGCGCGCGCATCTTAACGTATGCAACCGCGCCAGACAAATTACCGGCCAAAAACACGTAAAATCAACTTCACCAACCAGGGCTTATAGGGTGGATACAGCAACTTAAGGCTGCTCAACCGTTGTTTGGCGATTATCGGTTTTAATTTGGAGAAAGTCTCAAACCCGTAACGACCGTGGTAATGACCCATGCCACTGTTACCAACCCCGCCAAAGGGCAGATTCGGCATGCCGACGTGAATCACGGCCTCATTGAACATTAGGGCGCCGCTGTGCGTCTTGCGGCTAAACAGCGGCCGCAATTGTTGCTCATAACCAAAAACATAAAGCGCCAAGGGTCGGGGGCGATCGTTAATATAGTTGAGCGCCTCATCGAGGCTATGGTATTTGACGATGGGCAAGAGCGGGCCAAAAACTTCCTCCTCCAATAACCGTGAGCCCTCGGGCACATTGGTCAACAGGATGGGGGGTAACTTATTGCCATAGTAATCCAACTCGTCGGACGGCCCGGCGACAAAAACCAATGCGCCGGCGGCCTTGGCCTCATCGACATAGGCGATCAACCGCTTGCGCTGGGCTTGGTTGATGATCGCCGTATAGTCATCGTTCTGAGTAATATCGCCATATTGGCGCTTGGCTTCGGACAAGAAATGCTGCACAAAGTCGCTGACCTGATCGTCCGGACAGAGGATGTAATCAGGCGCTACACAGGTCTGGCCAGCATTGAGACATTTGGCAAACACCAGCCGCTCGGCCGCTTCCCGGACTGGCATCGAGCGATCGATCACCACCGGGCTCTTACCCCCCAATTCCAGCGTGACCGGGGTTAAATTGTCACTGGCGGCGCGCATCACCGCGCGACCGACCCCGACTGAGCCGGTGAAGACGAGGTGCTGAAACGGCAGCGCCGAAAAGCTCTGCGCCAGCGCGACGTCGCCGTTTACCACGGTCACCAGGCCGGCATCGAAATATTGATCAATCAGTTTGGCCAAGAGCCGGCCGAACTCCGGGCTCAGCTCGGAAGGCTTGATCAGCACATGATTGCCGGCCGCTAGGGCACCAATTAGTGGGCCTAAGGTAAGCAAGAGCGGGTAGTTCCAGGGTGCAATAATCCCGATGACGCCCAAGGGTTGCGGCAATATTTCCGCGCTGGCGGGTTGGAACAGCAAGGGCAGCCATTTGCGTTGCGCGCGCATCCAAGCCTTCAGATGCCGACTGGCATCGTCGATGGCCATAATAGTGGGCAGGAATTCGGCAATCTGAGTCTCGACCACCGAGCGACCGTTAAAATCCCGGTCGATGGCGGCACAGAGTTCGGTCTGATTGTCCACCAGCAGCTGTTTGAGCAGCGCGAGCCGTCTGCGCCGTTCCACGCTATCAGCATAGGGCGCCGCACGATAGGCACGTCGCTGCTTATTGAAATGTTCAAGCAAGGTCGAGTTCAGGTCTGGGTTGACCGTTTCAGTCATGACTGGGCACCATCAATTGGGTCCTGGATATCTTGCACTGCGGATGTTGTACGGTCAATTATTGGGCTGCCAATAGGCGAAAACGAACCTTACCCGCGATCTTGTCTTTAATAGCGCCCCAACAGGCTGGAATGTTGATGATTTGATCTTTCGGGCATTCCAGGTAAATCAGGCCCTGGTCGGCTAATATATTCGCCTCAAGCAGGCTTTCAAGGGTCGTCGACCATAGATCTGCGTCGAACGGCGGATCGATAAAAACCAAGTCAAAGCGCGCCGCGCAACTGGCCAGAAACTGTTGCGCCATCATCCGCTGTACCGAGCCCTGAGGCAGCCCAAGCGTCTGCAATGAGCGAGCAATACCCTCGGCGGCTTGCGCCTGGGGCTCGACAAAGATGGCCGACTGGGCACCTCGGGATAACGCCTCCAAACCCAGGGCACCGGTGCCGGCAAACAGATCGAGCACCTGCATATCGACGATATCCGATTGCAGCCAGTTAAACAGGGTTTCCCGCGTTCGGTCGCCGGTTGGCCGGAGCCCAGACAACGCCGGAATGGGCAACTTTCGGCCACGATGTACCCCGCCGATGATGCGCAGCGTGCTCTCTGCGATAGGTTTAGCGGAGCGGTGCGGTAATTTGGCCAAGGGCAAACTCTCTCATTTCATTAACCGACGCCAACGACAGGGTCGCCAACCGTTCGGGTTGGTTGATAAAAAAACTCAGTGGTAACCGATACAGCTCGGCGGTCACCGCGTAACGATCTATTTGTGCTGCGTTGCGCTGTCGTTCTGCGCCCGCGGCCCTGTAGGCGGCGAGCACCGGTGCCAGCTCGGCCAAGTCGACCGGATAGAACAGGTCCGCTGATAGAGTGCCATTGAAATTAACATAACTGCTGGCCTGGCGATCGCGCCATTGGCCCTGAATCGAGTAAGCCGCCAGACGGCCATTGAGCAGATCGATCCAGAGCAAAAAAGACAACTGTTCGGCCGTACCCAGCGCCGGTGCTGTTAAGCGCGTTAGAGCCTTCAGCGGCTCGAGGCTGAGCGCCAGGCCAGGGCCGGAACGGATGGTCTCTAAGGCATTCAGTTGGGCCACCAGTTCATCGCTGATCGCCCCGGTCACCACCCAATTCAGAGCCCCATCGGCCGGCAGCCATTGGCGCAAAAAAGCCATCAGCTCGGCTTGGCTCGACGCATTGGCGGGCCCTTCTAAGCTAATCACAAAACGACCGCCGAGCTGTTGGGTTTGCAAGTCGAACGCAGCCGGCACGGCGAGCTGACCGGTCGGAATTCGGTCAAGCAAGGCAGAGACCCGAATGTGCTCGGCGCCGGCCAACGCTAATGTGCAAACTTGCCGAGCGCAGTCGAGCGCAAGCTCATCGAGCGACCAAGTGGGCGCCTCCGGAGCAGGTTCGCCCGCTATATATGGTTTGGGGCCCAAGCTGTTGAGCAGTATAATTAATGGAATCGTGATATAGATAATGATCCATAGGGTACGGCGACTAAAGTGAAACATTCTCACATCCCTTTTGTTGACTCTGTGCTAGCATAGCACCCCATTTATTCACCGCTTACTGGCAACCTTACACCATGTTCGGATTTTCAAAACGTAAAGACAAGCAAGTCAACGAAGAAAAGTCAGAAATAGTCACTAATGGCACCTGGTTCAGTCGGGTGAAGGCTGGCTTGGGCAAGACTCGAGTTCAGTTTTCCGGTGGCATCGCGGCTCTGCTGCTCGGCCGCAAAACGCTCGATGATGACACCCTGGAAGCGCTTGAGACCCTTTTACTATCCTCCGACGTTGGCATCGACGCGACCCAGACCATCTTGGCCAACCTAGTGGAACGAGCCTCCCGCAAGACGCTCAAAGACGGTGACGCCCTGATGCAGTTGCTGCGCGAAACCCTAATCGATCTGCTAACCCCGATCCAAGCCCCACTGGTGATCGATCAAAGCAAGGGCCCCTATGTCATTCTGGTGGTTGGCGTCAATGGCGTTGGCAAGACTACAACCATTGGCAAAATGACCCAGCGCTTTCAGCAAGAGGGCCACACGGTCATGCTCGCCGCCGGCGACACCTTCAGGGCGGCCGCGGTTGAGCAGCTGCAAGCCTGGGGCGAACGGCACCAAGTACCGGTCATCGCCCAACATACCGGTGCCGATTGCGCATCGGTGATTTTCGATGCCGTACAGGCCGCCAAATCCCGCAAGGTCGATATACTAATTGCCGACACGGCCGGGCGCTTGCATAACAAAGCTCATCTGATGACCGAGCTGGAAAAGGTTCTGCGGGTCATGAAAAAAATTGATGACAGCGCGCCGCACGAAGTTCTATTAGTGCTGGATGCCGGTACAGGACAAAATGCCATCAGCCAAACTGAGGCCTTTACCAAGTCCGCTCCGCTCACCGGCATCGCCTTGACCAAACTCGATGGCACCGCCCGCGGCGGAATTATTTTTGCACTCGCCAAACGCTTTGCTATTCCGGTGCGCTTTATTGGTGTCGGCGAGCAAGCGGCCGACCTTAACCGATTCAACGCGGCAGAATTTGTTGATGCGCTGCTCGACACCCCGGCGCTATGATTCGCTTCGACCAGGTCAGTAAACGCTACGATGGCGGCTTTGAGGCCCTATCGAGCCTGTCGTTCCAGATAGAACGGGGCGAAATGGTGTTTTTGACCGGTCATTCTGGTGCCGGTAAGAGCACCTTGCTGAGATTATTGACCGCCATCGAAAAACCTTCCTCCGGCCATGTTCGGGTAGCGAATGCCTTACTGGCTAAAATGAATCGGCGCGAGATCGCCTTCTATCGGCGCAAGCTCGGCGTGGTCCATCAGGATCACCTGTTGCTGATGGATCATAGCGTCTATGACAATGTGGCTCAGCCGTTGCTGGTCGCCGGTGAGCATCCGGCCGATATCAAACGGCGAGTGCACGCCGCTCTCGATAAGGTCGGGCTGCTCAGTCGAGAGAAATTCAAACCAATTCAGCTCTCTGGTGGCGAGCAACAGCGCGTTGGCATTGCCCGCGCCGTAGTCAAAAAGCCGGATCTAATTCTGGCCGACGAGCCCACCGGCAACCTCGACCCGACTCTATCACGCGATATCATGGCCCTGTTCGCCCAATTTAACGCTATCGGCACCACCGTGATCATTGCCAGTCACGATCTGGGCTTGATTGCCCGGCTCAATTACCGGGTTCTATCGCTGCACCAGGGCAAACTGCTTGATACACCCTTTGCGCCGACCGGAAGACAGTCATGAAGCTGGCCAAGAAGAAACGTGCAGCATCCAACCGGCAACGCAATCGAGCGCCCCGGGTCGATATCCGCGGCTGGTATCGACACCATGTAAAATGCGCTATAGAGGCGCTACTCGGCTTAGTCCGCCAGCCCATTTCCAGCGCCTTAACCTGGCTGGTTATCGCCATCGCATTGATGTTACCGACGCTGTTTTACATCGCACTGCAGGCGATGAATGCCCAAACTCAGGCGTGGCAGGCCGGTGGCCAAATCACCTTGTATCTAGCACGCAGCACGAGCGAGCCGGTGGCAACGAACTTAACCCGGGCCTTGGCCCTGCGACCAGAGATTGAGAGCACCCGCTTCATCAGTAAAGATGAGGCTTGGCGCAGTTTTAGTGAGGTGATGAGCGTCCAATCTGGGCTCGAGTTGACCGACAACCCGCTTCCAGCGAGCATTGTTGTGGTGCCCAATCAACAACAGCGCAGCGACTTGGAAGCCCTGATCCTGATGCTCCAGGACCTTCCCGAGGTCGAAGACATCCAGATTGACCTGGCCTGGATCGACCGACTGAACAATGCCTTAGATCTGGCCCGATCGATTGTTCAGATGCTCAGCCTTATCCTGGCCGTCGCGGTGGTGCTTATTATGGGCAATACCATTCGCCTTGCGATTGAATCGCGCAAGTCTGAGATCCAGATCATTAAGCTGCTCGGTGCGACCGATGCCTTTGTGCGCCGGCCCTTCCTATACTTGGGTTGGTGGTACGGCTTGCTGGGCGGACTCGCCGCCTGGTTGTTGATTTCTGGCATCAGTCTTTATTTTCAGCCTCAGCTGGCCCTCTTTCTGGCCGACTATGGCATGGCGGCGCCGGCTATCTGGCTAAACGGCACCGAATTCACAATATTACTTTCTGCATCTATACTGGTGAGTCTGTTAGGGGCGAGAATCGCGCTCTGGCAGCATTTAAAAGATACCGACCCCCGTTAGGTCCGCCGCCGCGGCTGTCAGGCACCTGTAAAGTTGACTGCGCCATGGTGATCTACGTTCGATTCGGGTGATCAAGGCTTAACCTATGACCGGTGTTGATCTATACTATCCGGCTAAACGTAAATTGACATATATATAAACCGGAGGAGTCCGAGTGAAACTGAATCAAAGCATGCCTGCTCTAGTCTTAGATACCTTATCACCTGGGCAAAACCTTGAATCCTATATTCAAACGGTCAACAGCTTTGAATTGTTGACGGCAGATGAAGAAAAAGAACTGGCCGAGCGCCTGTACTATGATGAACATCTGGAATCTGCGCGCCGTTTGGTTATGTCCCATTTGCGCTTCGTGGTGCACATAGCCAAAAGCTATTCCGGTTATGGCCTCAACCAAGGTGACCTGATACAGGAAGGTAACGTAGGATTGATGAAAGCTGTCCGACGCTTCAATCCGGAAGTTGGTGTTCGCTTAGTGTCCTTTGCGGTGCATTGGATCAAAGCCGAGATTCACGAATACATACTGCGTAACTGGCGTATTGTTAAGATCGCCACCACCAAGGCGCAACGCAAGTTGTTTTTTAACCTGCGCAGCTCGAAAAAACGCCTGGGCTGGTTGAACGATCAAGAAGCACAGGCCATGGCTGACGATCTGGGCGTCTCGAAAAAGACTGTCTATGATATGGAAGGTCGGCTCACCGCCTCCGATGCCGCGTTTGATGGCTTTGGCGACGACGATGACGACAGCATGGCGTTTCATCCGTCCGACTATTTGAAAAATTCGGCTGATGACCCGGCTTTAACGGTGGAAAAGGCTGACTACACCGACGACGCTCATGGTCAGCTGTTTAGTGCCCTGCAGGATCTCGATGAGCGGTCACGCGATATTATCCAACAACGTTGGTTGAGCGATGAAAAAGCCACGCTGCATGAACTGGCGAGCAAATATCAGGTGTCGGCCGAACGGATTCGACAGCTGGAAAAAAATGCCATGAACAAGGTTAAGAAGGTTATGACCATCGAGTTTTGATACTCGCAGACTAGCCGAACGAACGAAAGCCGCTGATGCGGCTTTTTTGTTGAGTCAAACAGCTTTATTAACGTCGCTTACCCTTTAGCGAAAAGCGGTCTCAGGCCGCGTTGGAAACCCGATCATGAACCGTTTTGCTTTAGTCGCCGGTAGCCTGATGTCTGCCCTAGCCGTCGCCTTGGGCGCTTTTGGCGCGCATGCCTTGGCTGCGATTACCCGCCCGGAGCGGCTCGACACGTGGGAAACTGGCGCGCGCTATCTGATGTACCATGGCCTGGCGCTATTAGCCATTGGCCTATTGAGCGCCGTGCTGCAGACCACCTTTCGAGGGCCGGTACGGTTGATTTTTTCAGGCGCCGTGATTTTTTCGGGTAGCCTGTTCCTGCTGGTGCTCAGCCATACGCCCTGGCTCGGAGCCATTACCCCGCTCGGGGGCATACTAATGATCAGTGGCTGGATCCAGCTGGCCTATATACTGTCCAAAATTCCTAATTCGAGGCCTACCCTTTGATCACCGACTCAGACCAACCGTTCCAACGCAAGATTCGCAGCTTTGTGATGCGCGCCACTCGCATGACCGATAGCCAGAAAAAAAGCCTGGGGCAGAACTGGGATCAGTTTGGTTTAAGCCAGGAGCAGGGCCCGTTGGTCATAGCCGATGCCTTTGGTCGCGACGCCGACACCGTACTTGAGATCGGCTTCGGCATGGGCGATTCTTTTGTCGCCATGGCACAGGCAGCCCCGGAGAAGAATTTTATCGGTATTGAGGTGCACTTGCCTGGGGTCGGGCGCATGTTGAATCAGACCGCGGCTGCACAGCTGGATAATATTCGCTGCTATAAAGAAGATGCCGTCGCTATCCTCACGGACTGTGTCGCCGACGGATCCCTGAGTACCGTGCAGTTGTTTTTCCCCGATCCATGGCACAAGAAAAAACACAATAAGCGGCGCATTGTGCAACCGGAATTTGCCCAGCTGGTCCGGCGTAAACTCAAGCCTGGCGGAACCTTTCATATGGCGACCGACTGGCAGAACTATGCCGAACAGATGTTGGAGGTAATGGATGCGGCCGAAGGCTTTACCAATAACGCGGGACCTGGCTTGTATCTGCCTGAACGGCCCGAGCACCGACCGGTCACCAAGTTTGAGCAGCGCGGTCTGCGCCTGGGCCATGGCGTCTGGGACCTATTGTACCGCACTGACGCAGCCGATCTGGCTTAGGCTGGGCGGGGCTTGAGCGCCTTTCTGGCCTTCTGAATTTCTTCGTAGGCCTGTTGAATATCCTGGGTTTTTTCCTTAGCAATCGCCATCATTTCCGCCGGCAAGCCCTTGGCCACCAGTTTGTCCGGGTGATGCTGATTCATCAGGCGACGATAGGCCTTTTTCAGTTCGACGTCGTCGACTTCCGCATTCAACCCTAAAACCTGATAGGCATTGGCTAAGTTCTTGGCGTTGGCGGGTTTATTGGCCCGACGGCCAGCACTGAAGTGCATCTGCGCACGGATGCGCTGATGCATGATTTCAAACTGAATGCGATTTATACCCAGATGGCTGCTGATAATCTGCAGCAAATTGCGCTCAGGAACGCTCAAAGCGCCATCTACATAGGCCGCCTGGAGCTGTATTTCGAGAAATATTTGCGCTAAAGATGCGCGCCGACCGATCACTTCGGCCAGATCGGCGAGGATGCTCTCGACCGAGAAATCGGCCGCCTTGCCGTCGTTAAAGAGCTGCATAGCGTCCCGCCGTTGGGCCTCATTGAGCGCCATCCGGGTCATCACCTGGCGCGCCAGGTCGATTTCCTTCTCACTGACATTGCCATCGGCCTTGGCCATCTTACCCATAACATTAAAGGTAGCCTGAAAGAAAACCGTCTGTAAGACGCCCTTGCTGCCGCCACCGAGTGCATCCTCGGCACGGCGGCGCTGGGTTTTATCAAAGGCGTTGCCCAGCAGGACACCGAGCACTAACCCTATTGGGCCGCCGGAATAGAAACCGATGGCCGCGCCAATGATCTTACCCAACCAATTCTTCATCTGTAAACATCCCACCCAAGTCACGCCAAGGTTACCGTCAATGACCATATTTTACTAACGGATTACAGCATTAGCCTGTGCGCTTGGCGGCTAAGTTCGTTATCATCACCCGCTTTAAGCATCCAGTTACCGACGTGACCCTATACCCAGTAAATAAAATCTGCCTTATTGCCGGTCTGCTCAGTTTTGGGCACGCCGCCGCTGAGACTGTGACCCTGGTCGACTGGCAGCCCTGGGATGCCATGTCGGCAGCCGATCAGTGGGGCGTCGCGCCCTATTGCCCTGGCGGCTATGTCGCCCCGCCCTCCGACGCGCCAGTGATGGAGCCAGGCGACAGCCATTTTCAGTTTGACCGCGCCATTCGGCAATCCGATCAGCAAACGACCTTCGATGGCAATGTGATCATTCACGGCCGGAATCAGCGTGCCAATGCCAATCAGGCGGTCTATTCGCCCAATGAGGCGACCAGCCGGCTGGATGGTGATGTGATCATCCGAACGCCAGAGATGGTTTTAAGTGGTGCAAATGCCGAGATCGATCTGCAAACCGACGCGGCACAGCTCAACAATGCCCAGTTTGCCCTGTACCAGCGCGATCTGCACGGCAGCGCCGATGAAATCAGGCGCACCGAGGCCAATCGCGTGGTGGCTAAGCGCCTGAGCTTCACCCGCTGCGCGCCCTCCTCTAATGCTTGGCGGCTGCGCTCGGGCAAGCTGACGATCAATAATGATACCGGTATTGCCGCGGCGTGGAACTCCCGCCTTGAGATACAACGGCTGCCCGTGCTCTACATCCCCTATATCAGCTTTCCGGTCAACGGCCAGGCGCGGACCGGTGTTTTAATTCCAACCTTCGGCACCGGCTATTCGCAACCCTACTACCTAAATCTGGCCAGCAATGTCGATGACACCGTGACGCTGGACTATCAACCCCTATACGGCCTGCTGCTCAATAACGAATTTCGCTTCCTGACCGAGCGCCACAACGGCATCAGCGACTGGGGCTACCAGCTGGCGACGCCAACCGATAGTACCGTGGCGACCGAAGCGGACTCGACGCTGGTCGAGCCGGTCAGCGATCTCAGCCGCTGGAGCTTGGCGCATAAGCAGTCTGGTGCGCTGACGGATACCCTAGGATATGACTTTTCGGCCCGTTGGGTCAGCGATCAAAACTACGACCCAACCTTTAAGCCCGGGGCCGCTCAAGTCACCCAACAGGTCGCCAACTTTGCGTTGAATCAGCAGATTGGGACACGCAGCAATGGCCTAAAACTGGCCTATACACAACCGGTCATCGATAGCGCCGAAAAATTTCAGACCCTCGACAGCACTCTTACCACCGCCAAGGCTGGGAACTCTGCACAACTGCTCTACCAGACCCAGCAACCCTTCGATCAGGTGACCAAGCCGGTTAGCGCCAGCGACTATGAGTTAATCAAGCAGCCGGAGTTGAGCTTGGTCCATAAGAGCGCCTGGCAAACACTTGGTTTGCAGAGCAGCGAACGGTTCAGCTACGGCCTCTTTACTCGCGCCTTGCCCGCCGCACAACAGACCCTCCTGTTAGATAACGCCCTAACCACCGCGCTGGCGGCAACACCGGCTGGAGATCCACTGCCCACTCTGGCAGAGGCCGCATTAGTCGACGACACCCTAGCCTTGGCCGACCAGAGTCACCGTTTTCACGGCGCCCTAGCCCTGACCCGGCCATTCGATGCCGGTTGGGGCTACTTTAGGCCGAGTGTCGAGGGCTTCGCCACCGCCTATGATATCGACAACGACCTGGGCTATGACTTAAAAGCGGCCTATGGCGGCGACAATATCAACCAACTGGCTTGGCGTGCGAGCCTCGATCAGGGCCTGAAGCTGAGCCTGCGCGGTCAGCACTGGCAACAGACCTTAAAGCCAAGGCTCTATTACGCCTATGCACCCTTAACCGAGCAGGCCGCGCCGATCTTAGATAGTACGGAAACAACGACCTTCACCCTGTTTAGCCCCAGCCGCTATAGCAGTGTCGACCGGATCGGCGATCTAAGCCGCTTATCCACCAGCCTGAGTTACGACCTGAACTGGACCGGGGATGACCGACTGGTCCTCAACCTGACGGCTCAAAAGGGCATTAAGTTGGCCCAGGAACGGCTCTTGACCACGGGTGTGGCAGATATCGATGCGGATTGGCAGCCGGAATACAGCGATTGGCTGGGCAGTAGCGAACTGAACCTAAGCCGGGACCTATCACTGACGGCCTCGGCCAGCGTCGCGCACGAGTGGGATCAGCTCAATCTGTTCGCGCTGGCGGCCAATTATCGGCCCTCGGGCCAGGCGTTCATGCAACTGTCCGCCGACAAGGCTGTTATCGATTCAGAACTGACCCACAGCCTCAATGCCGGTGCCTATGTGCCAATTCTGCAAAATGTCGCCCTAATCGGTTATGCTCAAGCACAGACCACCGATCTCGACCCGCAGTGGTCGGATTTCAGGGTCCAGCAGGTACTCTATGGCATCGACTACGACAATTGCTGCTGGAATATTCGCCTCGCTGCGTTAGAAGTGACCGATATTGACGACGAAAGCGTTTCGCTCTTTCCACTGCTGGTCGAGCGGCGTTATTTTTTTGAATTTACGCTCAAAGGACTGGCCGCCGGTGCCGGCACCATTGAGGACATACTCAATCGCCTGGATTTTGGCTATTCGGGCAAACTCTTTAACTATCGTTAAAAGACTGGGAACTATGACTAAGATCTCTAGACTGCATTATGGCTTGCTGAGTGCCCTACTCTGGCTCAGCACTGCGACATTCGCCCAAACACTCGACACCATCGCGGTGGTCGTCAATGACGACGTGGTCACCCGCGCGGAGCTGGCCGCGCGCGTCGCATCGATTAAGGCCCAATATCAGGCCAACCCGGGCGTGTTGCCCAATGATACGGCGCTCTCACAACAGATACTCGATGCCCTGATCCTTGAGTCATTACAGCTGCAACTGGCCAAACGCGGCAATCTGATTCTGCCCGAACAGCGAGTCGATGAAGCCCTGGCCAATATCGCCAAAAATCAGAATATCAGCACCAACGAGCTGCTCAACGCGGTGCAAGATAGCGGCCGTAATGTCGATGATTTTCGTCAACAAATTCGCAACGAACTGACCATCAGCGCGCTGCAGCGGCAAATCGTTGGCCGGCAAATTTTCGTCTCCAATGCCGAGGTCGACCGCTTTCTAAACAGTCAGTCTGGCCAGTCACTCAAGGATACCGAATATCAGCTCGCCTATCGGCGTTTTGAGGCCCAACAGCGAGACCAGGCTGAGAGCCTAGTCAAACGTCTCAATCAGGGTGACGATCTGCTCGCCGAAGTTGGCAGTAAAGACTTGGGCTTTCGAGCCTTGGCCGATATACCCTCTATTTTCCGCACCCTGGTTCCAGTTTTGCAAGATCGGGAAGCGGTGCTGATCGAAAAGGATGGCGTCCTACATCTGGCGCAACTGATCACCAAAACGGCCGCCGAGTCGGTGAATATCCGTGAATACTCGATTCGCCATCTGCTGATTAAAACCGATGCCCTGTTCGATCGACGTTCGGCCCAGGCGCTGTTGAGCGATTTGCGCGCGCAGATACTCAACGGGGTGGACATGGCCCAGCTGGCCGACCAGTTTAGCCAGGATGATGGCACCAAGGGTCTGGGTGGCGATCTGGGTTGGAACACTCTAGATAACTATGTAACCGAGTTTTCCCAGGTGGCGCGCGATCTTGAGCTCAATCAGGTGTCCGAGGTGTTTGAGTCGCCCTTTGGTTTCCATATTTTGCGCGTTGAAGACAGCCGCACGCGCGATGTCAGCGTCGATGTGTTACGCAACCAGGTGCGCAACCAACTCAGTCAACGACGCTACACCGATGCGGTGCAGCGCTGGCAGACAGAGTTGCGCGCTGAGTCCTATATAGAGATGCGCCCTTGATTCGGCCAATCGCCATCACCCCCGGTGAACCGTCGGGCATTGGCCCGGATATAGTGCTGCAGTGGTGTGCCCGAGGTACCGATCGGCCCTACTTTGTCATCGCCAATCTGGCAATGTTGCAGCAACGAGCCCACATTCTTGGCGTAACGCTCGAGCTCTGCGCCATCGGCGACCGCCCTCTGACTGAATTGCCGTTCCGGGTTGGCACGCTCTGGGTGTTGGATGTGCCCATGGCACAGGCAGTGATGCCGGGTACACTGGCGGTAGCCAACGCGGCCTATGTGCTTGCCACCCTCGACCTAGCGACCGATTTGGCCCTAGCCGGGCAGATTTCGGCCCTGGTAACCGGGCCGGTGCAAAAAAGCATTATCAGCGATGCCGGCTTAAGCTTCAGCGGCCATACCGAGTACCTACGCGATCGCTGCGGCGTCGAGGAAGTAGTGATGATGCTGGCCACAGAGGGCCTGCGCGTGGCGTTAGTGACCACGCACTTACCCTTAAGCGCGGTTAGCGCGGCCATCGATCAGCCAACCCTTAAAAGGGTTACCCGCATCCTGTATCGCGCGCTAATTGAAGACTTCGGCTGTACCGCGCCGCGCATCCTGGTCTCAGGCTTGAACCCGCATGCCGGCGAAGGCGGCCATCTGGGGCGCGAAGAGATCGACACCATCATCCCAGCCTTGGCTGCGTTGGCGCAAGAGGGTATTGCGACGCAAGGCCCCTTGCCGGCGGATACCCTATTCCAACCCCATTACCTTGAGCGGGCCGATGCCGTGTTGGCGATGTACCACGATCAGGGCTTGCCGGTATTAAAATATCGCGGCTTTGGCAATGCCGTCAACATTACCCTCGGTCTACCCTTTATCAGAACTTCTGTCGACCATGGTACCGCGCTCGATCTGGCGGGAACCGGTCAGGCAGACCTAGGGTCACTTGACGTGGCCCTGCAATCGGCGCTCGATATGGCTGAACAACGGGAACAGCAGCATGCATAAAGCACGGAAACGATTTGGCCAAAACTTTCTCCACGATTTCTTCGTGATCGACCGGATCGTTAGCAGTATCGCGCCCAAACCCGGCCAACATGTGGTCGAAATTGGACCCGGTCAGGGTGCCATCACCGCGCCGCTCTTGAAGGCCCTGGACGGTGTGCTTGAGGTGGTCGAACTCGATCGCGATCTGATCCCGATTTTGCGCACCCAATTTGTTAATTATCCGGGCTTAACCATTCATGAGGCCGATGCGCTGACCTTCGATTACCGCTCCCTGGCCACCGATAACCGTCAACTGCGTATGGTCGGCAACCTGCCGTACAATATCTCGACGCCGTTGATGTTCCATCTACTGGAGAATTCCGACCTGATTTTTGATATGCATTTCATGTTGCAAAAGGAAGTGGTGCAGCGGCTCTGTGCCGCCCCCGGCGAAAATGCCTACGGTCGGCTCGGTATTATGATGCAGTATCGCTGTGAAACCCGCTACATGTTCACCGTGCCACCAGAGGCGTTCACCCCGTCGCCCAAGGTCGAATCGGCCATCGTTCGGCTCACCCCGCGCAAGACCATACCCTATCCGGCCAAGGACTTTGAGATGTTCGCGCGAGTGGTTAAGGCGGCTTTCGCCCAGCGGCGCAAAACCATTAAGAACAATTTGCAGGAACTGATTGATGTCCAGGGTTTGGTCGATTTGGGTATTAAACCCAGTCATCGAGCTGAAACCCTATCGATCGAAACCTTTGTTCGCATCGCCAACCATATAAGCCAATAACCCGCTATGGCCCTCTATGCTGTCGGTGACCTGCAGGGTTGCCTGAGTCCGCTGACCACCTTGCTCGATCACGTCGGCTTTGACCCGTTGCACGACCGACTCTGGCTGACCGGCGACCTGGTCAACCGGGGGCCGGACTCGATCGGCTGTTTGGCCTTCGTCAAGAACCTCGGCTCGGCCGCCCAAACCGTGCTGGGCAATCACGATTTACATCTGCTCGCGTTGCACCAATTGGGTCAGCCGAGCAAGGATAAAAACATCGCCGCCACCCTCGATCACCCGGACGCTCCCGAGCTACTGGCTTGGCTGGCGCACCAGCCGATGTTGATTCAAGATACCGAGCGCCAGTTGACCATGACCCACGCCGGCATTCCACCGCTCTGGTCCGACAAGAAGGCCGCTAAGTTAGCGCAGGAATTGGAACAGGTGTTGGCCAAGCCGAAGACCCGACAGGTCTTTCTGGCTAATATGTATGGCAACGACCCTAGGTTGTGGAAGAACTCACTCGATGGCATGGAGCGGCTGCGCTATATAGTCAATGCCTTTACCCGCATGCGCTTTTGCGATGACCAAGCGAAACTCGAATTCAACTCCAAGTCGGCGATCGATACCGCACCCGCGGGCATGCGGCCTTGGTTTGCTTGGCCGACGGAAAAACGTAAGCATCGACTTGTTTTCGGCCATTGGGCGGCCTTGATGGGTCGGACCGACGATCCGCAGATGATCGCACTCGATACCGGCTATGTTTGGGGTAATCATATGACCTTGATGAACCTGGATACTCAGGTTCGCTTTTGTTGCGACATCAAGGGGTTGGTGAGCCAGTTCGATGAACCGGCTTTTGCAGCTATGTCAGCTAAGCTCTGAGCCGATCGTGGCTACCAGGCCATAACCAGATCATCCACTTGCAGGTTGAGTCGTTCCGAATCGATGGCCAGTTCTGCCACGGCATAGTATGGCTGAACCTGCTTGACCTCGGCGACTAGTCGGGTATCGCTGATTTGCCAAAAGCTATCGCCTTGACGATCGAATTTCTGGCTGGTGCGGTAGACCGATAGAAAATCCCCCGGCCGCAATCCGCTCTCAGCACCGCTGGAAACGAATATTCGTTTGCCGTCGACTTGCGCAATGGTCGCCATAAAAGGCTGACACTGGATGTTGGCCTGCAAATCGGTGACCGCTCGATCCAACAACAGCCGAACCTCTTGACCGTAGTCGGTGGCAAAGAATCTACCCGTACCAAAGCCGATGATGCTGTTATTTTTTTCATTCCACAAACCGTAGGTCCGATATCGGCTCTGGAACACCAAAGCCCCTGAGTAGCCATCGTGAACATACAGGTCGAAGACAAAATGGCGCGTACGTTTAGCCTTGGTGATGCCGACCTTCTTGAGCCAACGATCCCAGTTGTTGGCCCGTGGAGCATCCGGATTTTCCATGGCCATATCGCGGATCACACCGGAGACCACAAACTGCACACCGAGATCTTTGGCCGCTGTTACCGCGCGCGTCAAGGTCATGCGTGGCGAGATTTGGGTCGGCGCATTAGGTGTATTGGGGTACAGGGTCATATAGTTCGCGCTCAGTGCGCGCAGGCCCTGACGGCTGTTGATATCGTTGACCAACAAGGCCGGTAGGGAGCGATCGACCGAGCCCAGATGCCCAAGGGTAGAATGTTGTGGATTTTCCATGGCGAAGCCGGTGATGGCGACCGATTTGTAATACTGATTGGCCATAACATTGGCGCAAATCTTATCCGGTGCCACCCGAGCCATAATATTGACCCGATAGTAGTCGCCGTCTCTACCTTCCGAAATAACCTGTATATCGGTCACCTTGGCAGCCGAGTGGATGCGCAGGTGATCCACTGTGAGGTTGCCGTTTTCCATCACCTGAGTGCTTTGAATATTAGCGCTTACCTGCATCGAGGCGTTTTCAATGGCGTTGCGCATCGCCCGAACCCGGGCGCTGTTGATATCGTTATACTCGATCTCGGCCACGCCGTTCGCATCGATCGGCACCAGCGCCTTCGCTTCAGCCCAAACCCAGCCCTGGCACAATGCCAAGACCATCAGGAGGGCTGTAAATTTAGATAGATTGAGCACAACAAACCTCCTGAAGGTCGATTATTCGATGAAGTACAGACCCGAGCTGGCTGCGCCGACACCTTGTGAGGCCGGACCACTGTTACGCGCGAGGGAATCAAGATCGTGCACCGCGTCCGAGGCACAACCGGTATTGCGCTTGCCGGTAGTCTGACTGGCCAAACAGTTACGGAAACCCTGATCAATTATCATTTCGACCATGGTTTCATAGCTGCCATCGGCCATCATGTCCTGATAAACCACCTTGGCACCGAGGATGGTGGCATCAACAAAGGCTCGGAATTGATCGTTCTGCACGACCAGATTTTCGACCGTCGAGCTACCGATGATTTGCGTGCCATAGACGCGCTCTGCCAAGGTACGATAGGCATCCAGCTTGGAGCCGCGCATCGCCAAGAGTCGCTTCTGCACATCGGTCAAACCCCGGGCGGTCGGATTAATCGCCGCATAGCCGGTCGCGCGCAAGACCATCGGTTCCATCGGTGGCAGCTTTTCATTGATCTGCTTCACCTGAGCGACGATCTCATCTACTTTTTTCTGCTTGCTAACGGGTAACAGACTGCACCCGCTGGTAAAGGCCAATACGATAAGGCCAATGATCAAATTTCGAATAGTCATACTGAACTCCATCCCGATGCGGCTTGATTGCGCTAATGACACTGTTATCGGCGCCTATAAACAAAGCCTTAGGCTTATTTTGCTAGCCTTATGGCTGCGGCAATCAGGGATGTAAGGCGGGTAAATGACCTGAAACAGCTTAAAAAAAGGTGAAAGGGGGGTAAAAGAACGGTGAAAGTTAAGCGACTTTTGGTCAAAACTGCACCATACTGACTCAAAGCTGACGTTATTGTCATTTTCAAGAACTGATCCTTTTACGCGATTCAGTTGAACAACTGCGCTTGGTTTATCTACTTTAATTAGCAATTGGACCCTATTTATGAAAAAAACACTGCTCTGCGTCGCCATAATGATGGCCGGGTCGGCCTTTGCGACCCCCTACAATGCGGGTGATTCGCGCACCTTCGCCATGGGTGGTATCGGCGTATCGTCTGCGGACGCGGGCCAAGCCTCGATTATGAACCCAGCGCTGCTGGCCACCAGTTTACGCCGAGAATTGTTTTCACTCGATATAGATGTCGTGGCACTTAGCCCCAAGGTGGGCGGTTTCGGAGCGATCGCCAATGATTTCCTCGAGGAGGATATTATTAATCGCGGTGTCGACATTTTCTCTACCCTCGAGACAGAGGTTAGCGGTACTGGCGGCCTAATCGAACTGGGTGACTCTTTGCAGACCTCGGTGGCTAGCTTGGGTTTTACCGGTTCATTCAATGCCAATACAAACCTAACTATACCTGCAGAAGATCCCTTAACAGCAACAGCTGCGTTTTTACTCTCGCTAACGGCCTTGCAGTCTTCATTGACCGATGTCTCGACCGATATAACCAATACTAATTCTGAATTAGGCGTTACCAACACGACCTTGGGGGTTATATCAACCGACACACTTAGTGTGCAGACTCAGCTTACATCCTTATCAACAACGACCACCACCGATCTGAACGAAGTCACCGATGACCTGATCAATTGGTTGGAATCCTTTGCGGCGAAGGACGCCTATGTGGAAGCAAGCGTGTTACCCATTTCCTTTGCCCTGCCGTCGCGCAACTTCGGTTTTGGCATCCATCTGTCCAACTCCATACAGGTCGGTGCGGCACTTAACTTAACCCCCAATGATACGACTTTTTTGGCCAATGCGGTCGAGGACTCGAACGGTCTGCTCACCGAAGCCACCACATCCGTTGGAGATGTCGCGGGAACTATTTCAACCAACACCTCGACCACCTCAGATCTAGTAACCGATCTAACCGCGGTGCAGACTGACTTAACCGCTTTGAACACCGCCGTCACCGAGCTTAATGCGCAGCTTACTATTATCAGTGAAAACGTGGCATTCTTCCAATTAACGCCACCTAGCTTGGCAAACCCCGCTCCAGACGGGGACAGTGATGGCATCAGTGATGTTGATGAAATTGCCGCGGCTAAGCTCGTAGTAGAAAATACCGATCCAACTGTTGCCGGTTCGGTCGCTAAAGTGAATGCCGCTCAAGCAGAAATAACTGATGCCACATCTGGCTCTGTTGCCGTCTTAGGCGCTTCGGTTACCGCCTTGAGCGAACTGGCCGGCGGGCTGACCACAGCCTTGGATTCGGTCAACACCTACGACGGACCAAATGGCATTATCGTCGACGGTACACCGGCTGTGTCTACTGACGACCTCACCAGTACGGTGCGGGTTGCACTGGCGGCGATCCAAGAGGTCGGCGTTTCAGTAGCTAAAGAAGTGGTCATACAAGGCCAGACGGTCTCAATTGGCCTCACCCCAAAGTTGCAAGTGATATTGATTGAAGATCAGAGTTTCGGTGTCGAGGCAGTCGATACCAGCGGTATTGGCCAGGATCTGACGCCAATAGTGAAGGCGAATTTGGATATCGGTATCGCCAAGGAGTGGGACTTCCACGGTCGGGTCAAGGCCGGTGCCACGATTAAGAATATCATTCCCTATACGGTGACCTCTCCGCTGGGCGTGGAAGTCAATCTGCGGCCGAAAATGCGTCTTGGCGTCTCCCATCACACCGACTTCAGTACCGTCGGTGTCGATCTTGATGTTACCAACAATTCGGCTTTCTACTTCGGTATTCCCACGCGCGAGTTGTCCATGGGTGGCGAACTCAGCCTCTGGGGTCATGCCGCGCTGCGTGCCGGCGCTCGCTGGAATGTTAGTGATCCAGCAGAGACTGGCGTCTTTACCACAGGCTTGGGTCTTACGCCCTTCGGTACCGGCCTAAACCTCGCGTTTTGGGTGCCCTTCGATGCCTTCAGCGCCGACTATGGTCAGGTGATCGCCGATATTTCCGATGGCGAACTGAGCTCGGCCCTGACCACCGGTGACCAGTTATTGCGCGACTTTGGCCTGTCGGTCAATCTGCAAGTTTCTTGGTAAGGCATCAATTGCTAGCTTAATCAGACTAACGCCCCGTTTACGGGGCGTTTCTGTTTATAATGGACCCACGTTTTGTTTATTTCGTAGGACAGCATGCAAATATATTTGGTGGGCGGTGCCGTCCGCGACAAACTATTGGGCGTAGCGACCCAAGACCGCGACTGGGTCGTCGTGGGCGGGCATCCCGACCAGCTTAAGGCGCTCGGCTATCAGCAGGTCGGGGCTGACTTTCCAGTGTTTTTGCATCCGCAGACTAAGGAAGAATATGCCCTAGCGCGCACTGAGCGTAAGACGGGCTTGGGTTACCAAGGCTTTAGCGTCGAATTCGACAGCAGTGTGACTCTGGAGGAGGATCTGGCGCGTCGTGATCTGACCATTAATGCCATGGCCGAGGATGATCAGGGCCGCTTGATAGACCCCTTTAATGGCAAGGCCGATCTGGACAAGCGCAGGTTGCGTCATGTCTCGCCGGCCTTTCGTGAAGACCCGCTGAGAGTCTTGCGCATAGCGCGCTTTGCCGCGCGCTTTCACCACCTGGGTTTCACCATTGCCAAAGACACCCAAGACCTGCTGCGGCTTATGGCCGACAGCGGCGAATTGCAGCATCTGGTCGCGGAACGGGTCTGGACTGAGATGTCCCGGGCCCTGGGCGAAACCACACCGAGTGAGTATTTTAAGGTCCTCAAACGCTGCACGGCCCTAGCGGGTTTGTTCCCAGAACTAGACCGTCTCTTTGGCGTGCCCCAAACCATGCGTTGGCATCCGGAGGTCGATACCGGCCTGCATACGCTCAAGGCCTTAGACTGGGCGCGCGCCCAAACAGACGATGTGGAGGTGCTATTGGCCACCCTGTGCCACGATCTGGGCAAGGGCCTGACCGAGGCAACCATGTTGCCGTCCCATCATGGCCATGAGCAACTGGGCGCAAACCTATTGCGCGACATTGCCAAACGGATGAAATGGCCAAAGGGGCCCGCGCTGTTGGCCGAAACGGTCGCCCGCCACCATACCCTGTGCCATCGCCTGAGCGAACAGTCACCGGTTGCGGTCTTGGACTTACTGAAAAATCTCAACGCGTTCCGTCAACCCAGTCGGGTCGAACAATTTGGCTTGGCGTGCGCGGCAGATTTTTACGGCCGTTCTGGCTTCGAACGTTTTAATTACCCACAACGTGACTTGCTTAGCCGTTATGCATCGGCCTGCTTGACCATAGCGGCCGCACCCTTTGTTCAGCAGGGTCTCACCGGCAAAGCCATCGGAGCGGCCATGGACCAAGCTAGGGTTGAATTACTGACCGAGTTAATCGGCACTGACGTCTGACGCAGTTACCGAGTGACCCCAGGGACGGACAAGGTCCTGCTCAATGCCAGCACTTTTCAAAATACGCGCGACAATAAAATCGACCAGATCGTCGATTGTTTGCGGCTGATGATAGAAACCTGGGCTGGCCGGCAGGATTACCGCTCCGGCTCGGCGTAGTTTAAGCATATTCTCCAGATGAACCTCGCTCAAGGGCGTTTCCCGCGGCACTAAGATGAGCTTACCAGACTCCTTGAGCACCACGTCGGCTGCGCGTTCGATTAGATTATCGCACTGCCCGGTCGCGATACTGGCCAAGGTCCCAGTAGAACAGGGACACACCACCATGGTCTCGGGTGCGCCGGAGCCACTGGCAACCGGACTCATCCAGTCGTCCTTGCCATAAAGACTGAGCCGACCCTGGTCGGAAATTTCTCGGCGCACGAAGGCGGTTTGCTTGTCGTGATTGCTCGGCCAGGGCGCGCCCTGTTCTACGGCAGCCACCATCATGGCAGCCTTAGAGATCAGCAGATGGACGTGCCACTGCTTATCGAGCAGCACCTGGAGCAGCCGATGAGCGTAGGGAGCGCCGGATGCCCCGGTGATTGCCAAGGTAATTTCATTCACGTTATGAATCCTCCAAGCGGATTAGGCCTTCCTGAGTGGTACTGGCGACTAGGTTGCCCTGTTGATCAAATATCTGCCCGCGCACGAAGCCGCGCGCACCACTGGTAGAGGGTGAATCGGCGACATAGAGCAGCCATTGATCGAGCCGAAAGGGACGATGAAACCAGATCGCGTGATCCAGACTGGCGAGAATCAGGCCCGGTTGCGCGATAGAGATCCCATGCGGCATCAAAGCCGTTTCTAGAAAGCCATAGTCGGTGGTATAGGCCAGCATTGATTGGTGTATCAAGGGATCATCGGGCAGTGGCGCCGTCGACCGAATCCACATATGCCGCTTGGCAATGCCGTGCCGCGGCCGAAACGGGTTTTGCGCCTCAACGATTCGGTATTCAATCGGCCGATCGGCGGTAAACTGATTACGGACTTTTTCCGGGATCTCGTGAGCGTGATCACGATAAATTTTCAGCTCCGGCTCTAACACCTCAGGGCCCGGCACATTGGGCATCGCCACTTGGTGATTGAAACCGGTCTCGGCAACCTGAAAAGAGGCCGTCATCGCCAGTAGCGGTTTCCCAAATTGGCTGGCAATCACCCGGCGCACGCTAAAAGCCCGGCCATCGCGGACGCTCTCGACGGCAAAATCGATCGGATGATGAGCATCGCCGGGGCGAATAAAGTAAGCATGCAACGAATGCGGAAAACGCCCTTCCAGGGTTTGGGCCGCTGCGGATAAGGACTGACCGATCACCTGACCGCCAAACAGCTTGGCAAAGCCCAGATCCTGGGAATGGCCACGGAATTTGTTGTTCCCGAGCGCCTCCAACTGGAGCAGTTCAATCAGTTTCTTTACCACTTCGGCCATTTCGACCTCCTTCCTGTTAATCCGACTCGCCAAACCCATGAATGGACACTAGTTTGGCAGCCTTAGGTTGCAAAGACAGTATCTTACGTTAATCGGGTCGCTGAGTTCGACTTTACTTTGGTTATCGTACGGCCTATCTCAAACCGGATACTATAAAGCCCGCTCCCGTTCACTTACCAGTATCCGAGCGCATAGAGCCACCTTACCTGGGCCCTATTGTTCGGGCCGAATATTTCGGAAGGTGCAGCTGATCCGCGCGCCCTGATTGGCGCGTTTAGGTAAGCTGTGCTGCCAATTAACCTGGGTAGGTCCCGACATCCATAGTAGACTGCCAGAACCCAGCTCAACCGATAGTTTGTCCCGATGGTCGGCACTGCGGCGCAACTGAAAGGAGCGTGCCTGGCCCAATGATAGGATGCCGACATTGGGGTTATCGCCCAGTTCGGGTTCATCATCGGCGTGCCAGCCCATGCTATCCTGACCGGTGCGGTAATAGTTCAGCAGAGCGCCATTGCTGTGCCAGCCAAACTGTTCGAGCAAGGCAGCGGGCAAAGAAACCAATAACCTAGGCCATCCGTCTGCTACATAGTCCTGACCACTGTACCGATAGCCGACGCCGGTCTCACCGATCCAGCGCTCTAGACGCGGAATAGGGTGGGACTTGCCGAACAAGCGGATTGTTCGGCTTTGCCAGTCGATAGCCTCGGCTAAGCCGGCGAATATTTCATCCGCATTGCTTATCCAATCGGGATATAATCGGACAAAACCCGTTTCATCATTCAGTAATATTATCGAGGTTCCCATGTCTACATCCGCTGACAGCGCTCAAAGTTGGTTAAGTGATAAGAAACCGACGGCTCCTGACGTTCAGGCCGTGCTCACGAAATTGGAAGCACGCATTGAAGAGTGGTCGGGCGCTGAAGACAAGATTCAAGGCTCTATTGAAGCCGCTCTAATCTTACAAACCTATATCGATGCCGGGGCCGATGCAAGCCTGCCTAGCCAAGGTACGGCTAATTTGGACAATTCGATGCTGATACCGCATGGCGAGCCCATCGAGCTGGAGAATTCGATCAAACAACAGACCTTCGCCGCCTTAAAGGCGCAATTGGGCAAAACCCTTTAGTGATCTTATTTTGGCGAAATCGGATGACTATTAGTCATTATATTGACGCATGTAAAGCCCTATAAGCAATCCCATCGACTACTACCTTTCTTTTCCAACATATTTTTTTCGAACAGGCATAAAAAAACCCGCAGCCGTTAGACTGCGGGTTTTTCGTTTTTTTAGGAGCTTGACGATGACCTACTCTCACAGGGGGCGGTGCGACGCCTCGCGAGCCCACTAAAAAGTGGGTCTACCCGTGTGAGAGTCCCACGCATAGCAAAAACCCCGACCGTTTCCGATCGGGGTTTTCTTTTTAGGAGCTTGACGATGACCTACTCTCACATGGGGAGACCCCACACTACCATCGGCGATACGTCGTTTCACTTCTGAGTTCGGTATGGGATCAGGTGGTTCCAACGCTCTATGTTCGTCAAGCAAACTGGTTGTCATAGCTCGTGTCTGTCGGGTGACAGCGCACGCTCTACGCAATTGGGTACTAAAAAAGCTCTCAACTTCCGGATACTGCTCAACTCATCTTGGTCGTTCTTTTCTTTCAGCGTATCTCTGAACTACCAACAGCTCAAACCACTTCGGCGTTATATGGCCAAGCCGCACGGGCAATTAGTACAGGTTAGCTCAACGCCTCACAACGCTTACACACCCTGCCTATCAACCAGTTAGTCTTACTGGGCCCTTCAGGAGGCTTAAAGCCTCGGGGAAAACTTATCTTGAAGGGGGCTTCCCGCTTAGATGCTTTCAGCGGTTATCCCGTCCGAACTTAGCTACCGGGCAATGCCATTGGCATGACAACCCGAACACCAGAGGTTCGTCCACTCCGGTCCTCTCGTACTAGGAGCAGCTCTTCTCAATTTTCCAACGTCCACGGCAGATAGGGACCGAACTGTCTCACGACGTTCTAAACCCAGCTCGCGTACCACTTTAAATGGCGAACAGCCATACCCTTGGGACCGGCTTCAGCCCCAGGATGTGATGAGCCGACATCGAGGTGCCAAACACCGCCGTCGATGTGAACTCTTGGGCGGTATCAGCCTGTTATCCCCGGAGTACCTTTTATCCGTTGAGCGATGGCCCTTCCATACAGAACCACCGGATCACTATGACCTACTTTCGTACCTGCTCGACCTGTCCGTCTCGCAGTCAAGCGCGCTTATGCCATTATACTAACCGCATGATTTCCGACCATGCTTAGCGCACCTTCGTACTCCTCCGTTACTCTTTAGGAGGAGACCGCCCCAGTCAAACTACCCACCACACACGGTCCGTAACCTCGTTTCGAGGCCGACGTTAGAACCTCAATGTTATCAGGGTGGTATTTCAAGGTTGGCTCCACTGCAACTAGCGTCACAGCTTCAAAGCCTCCCACCTATCCTACACAAATAACATCAAAGTCCAGTGTGAAGCTATAGTAAAGGTTCACGGGGTCTTTCCGTCTAGCCGCGGATACACGGCATCTTAACCGCGATTTCAATTTCACTGAGTCTCGGGTGGAGACAGCGCCCCCATCGTTACACCATTCGTGCAGGTCGGAACTTACCCGACAAGGAATTTCGCTACCTTAGGACCGTTATAGTTACGGCCGCCGTTTACCGGGGCTTCGATCAAGAGCTTCGCTTACGCTAACCCCATCAATTAACCTTCCGGCACCGGGCAGGTGTCACACCCTATACGTCCACTTTCGTGTTTGCAGAGTGCTGTGTTTTAAGTAAACAGTCGCAGGGGCCTGGTATCTTCGGCCCAAGTCAGCTCAGAGAGCAAGTCTCATCACCAGCCTGGGCGTGCCTTCTCCCGAAGTTACGGCACCATTTTGCCTAGTTCCTTCACCCGAGTTCTCTCAAGCGCCTTGGTATTCTCTACCTGATCACCTGTGTCGGTTTGGAGTACGGTTCCAATACAGCTGGAGCTTAGAGGCTTTTCCTGGAAGCATGGCATCAGTGACTTCGGATCCCGTGGGATCACCGTCATTACGCCTCAGCCTTAGTGAGTGTCCGGATTTTCCTAAACACTCAGCCTACACGCTTAAACCGGGACTACCAACGCCCGGATCACCTAGCCTTCTCCGTCCCCCCTTCGCACTGTATTGAAGTACAGGAATATTAACCTGTTTCCCATCGACTACGCTCTTCAGCCTCGCCTTAGGGGCCGACTCACCCTGCTCCGATTAACGTTGAACAGGAAACCTTGATCTTTCGGCGTGCGAGTTTTTCACTCGCATTATCGTTACTCATGTCAGCATTCGCACTTGTGATACCTCCAGCAAGCTTCTCAACTCACCTTCAACGGCTTACACAACGCTCCTCTACCACTCATGTATAAATACACAAGTCCGTAGCTTCGGTGTTTGGTTTGAGCCCCGTTATATCTTCCGCGCAGGCCGACTCGACTAGTGAGCTATTACGCTTTCTTTAAAGGGTGGCTGCTTCTAAGCCAACCTCCTAGCTGTCTGAGCCTTCCCACATCGTTTCCCACTTAACCAAAACTTTGGGACCTTAGCTGACGGTCTGGGTTGTTTCCCTTTTCACGACGGACGTTAGCACCCGCCGTGTGTCTCCCGGATAGTACTCACTGGTATTCGGAGTTTGCATGGGGTTGGTAAGTCGGGATGACCCCCTAGCCCAAACAGTGCTCTACCCCCAGTGGTATTCGTCCGAGGCACTACCTAAATAGTTTTCGAGGAGAACCAGCTATCTCCGAGTTTGATTGGCCTTTCACCCCCAGCCACAGGTCATCCGCTAACTTTTCAACGGTAGTCGGTTCGGTCCTCCAATTGATGTTACTCAATCTTCAACCTGCCCATGGCTAGATCACTCGGTTTCGGGTCTACACCTTGCAACTAGACGCCCAGTTAAGACTCGGTTTCCCTACGGCTCCCCTATTCGGTTAACCTTGCTACAAAATGTAAGTCGCTGACCCATTATACAAAAGGTACGCAGTCACCCCATC